>NZ_JBEXEQ010000023.1:0-129797 GCF_040703155.1 Streptomyces sp. NPDC005435 | reverse complement strand
TTTGTCCCGGCGGGCCGGGCGCCGGGGCTCCTCCCCGGGAGCGGACCGCCGTCGCGACCGGGGGGGGGGGGGGCGCGGGCGAACAGCCCCGCACCGCCGCCGCCGTCGTCTCAGCCCTCGTCCCGCCGGCAGTACAGGAACACCTGCGGCTCGGGCCCGCCGTCCGGGTGCGCCGGAGTGAACAGCACGTTCTCCTCCGCCAGCACCGACAGCCCCGCATCCGAGGCGAGTTGAGCGAAGTCCTCCGCCGCGAAGCTCGTCACCCGCACCGGTTGGCCCATGAACGTCACGTCGGCGCCCTCCACGTCGACGGGCACCGTCGCCAGCACGGCGAGGCCGCCCGGACGCAGCGCCGCCGTCAACTTGCCCACCACTGAAGCCTGTTCGGCCCGCGTCATCTGCAGCAGCGAGAAGTACGCGCACACCGCGTCGAACGACCCCACGGCGAGCGGCAGTTCACGGATGTCCGCGAGCCGGAACTCGGCCTCCGGCACCTGCCGCGCGGCCAACTCGACCATCACCGGCGAGACATCGACACCGAGCACCCGGTGTCCGGCGTCCACCAGGACGCGCGCGGTCGGACTTCCCGTCCCGCTGCCCACGTCCAGCACCCGGCTCCCCGGCTTCAGCCGTTCCACCAGCCAGCCCAGCGAGGCAAGATGGGACGCGGAGGTGGCGAACGCCTCCTCGTAGGCGAGACCCAGCGCGTCGAACACGACGGCTGCGGGCGCCCGCTGTTCTTCCTCGGCCAAGACGGCTCCTCCCGTATCCCGTTCGGCTGCCCGGCATCGTCGCACCCCGGCCGGTGCGCCACAACGACCCCGCTTGCGGCTCCTCGTGCCCGCAGGGCACGCTTCCAGGCGTGCCCACCTTGCTGATCGTCCACCACACCCCCTCGCCGAACTGCCAGGAACTGTTCGAGGCCGTGCTCTCCGGAGCGCGGACGCCCGAGATCGAGGACGTCCGTGTCGTACGGCGCGCCGCCCTCGCCGCCACCGCCTCCGACGTGCTGGAGGCGGACGGCTACCTCCTCGGCACCCCCGCGAACCTCGGCTACATGTCCGGCGCCCTCAAGCACTTCTTCGACCAGGTCTACTACCCCTGCCTGGACGCCACCCGGGGCCGCCCCTTCGGCGCCTGGGTCCACGGCGGCAGCGACGTGACCGGCGCCCTGCGCGGCCTGGACGCCCTCACCGCCGGCCTGGGCTGGCGCCGCGTCGCCGAGACCGTGACCGTCACCGGCGCCCCCGCCAAGACCGACACGGAGGCCTGCCGGGAACTGGGCGCCACCGTGGCCGCCGCCCTGTCCGCCGACGTCTGAGGGGACGCCCCGCCACCGCCCCGGTTAACCCGTTCGAGTGGTCGGCGGAGCCGGATACGGCGTGCCTCCCGCACTGGTTGGACGGCCCCCGGACCGACCTGCCGGAGCACCCCGCGAGCCCGGCGCCGCGCGGGTCCGGAGGGTCTCCCCGGACCGCCCCCGCAGCCCCCGCCGCCGTCTCACCTGCGACCCGGACGGAAGTGCGGGCACGCAGACGCTGGCCGACGATGGGACCGAGGCCGCCTCTTGGCGGAGGCGGTCCCACCCGTCGTACACAGTCGAACCGAGGGAGCGTCGGATGCGAGCGGACGGCCACGCACCCGGACGGCCCGTCAAGGGCGGACAGCACGACGACGGACACGCGGACACCAGACACGCGGATGCCGGCCGCGCGAACACCAGACACGCGGACACCGGACCCGCCGACACCGGCCGCGAGACGGCGGAACTCCTGCGGAAGGCCGCGCACGACGTGCTCGACGCCGCCGAGGGCATACGCGCGGTGGCCGCGCGCACCACGGCCGCGCTCTCCGCGCCGGCCTCCTCCGGACCCCGCCGCCGCCGTACCCGCCTCTCCCCGGCCGCCCGCGCCGCACTGCTGCGGGCCCTGACGGACCGCTGGGGCCTCGGCGCCCCGCCGGGACGCGACACCCGGGGCCTCGCCCGGATGCTGGGCGCGGGCGCCTCGGCCCTCGGCGGGGAGAACCTGGCCGCCCGGGTGGCCGTCACCGCCCTGCGGCTGCGCACCGCCGCCCTGCTCACCGGCCACCCCGAACTCGCCCGCGAACCCGGCGTCCGCAGACTCCGCCGCGCCCTCACCGCCCCCCGCGACCGGGACGCCGTACGCGCCCTGCGCGGCCTGTTCCGCGACCGGGACGCCCAGCGCCCCCTGACCGGCCTCGCCGCCCTGATGACCGAACTGCTCCCCGTACGCGCCCTGTTGGACGCCGAACCGGAGGACCGCGCCGGCGATCCCACGGCCGGACCGGCGAGCGGCCCCGGCGACGCGGCGGCCGAGGGCACCGCCCTCACCGACCTGGAACGGCAGACCGTCGCCACCGAGGGCTCCTTCCTCGGCTTCCTGCGCAACATCGAGACGCTCTCCACCGCCGGACGCGTCCTCGTCCAGAACGTGCGCGGCCCCGACGGCGTCGTCCGCTACGTCGTCCAGGCCCCCGGCACCGCCCCCGGCCGCCCCCGCGACGACGCGCCGCCCGACGCCCTCGGCGCCTGGCGGGAGCAGTTCACGCCCGGCTCGCCCTACACCCGCGCCCTGCTGCCGGCCATCGAGGACCACGGCATCCCGCGCGGCGCGGAGCTGGCGCTGATCGGCCACGGCGAGGGCGGCACCGCGCTGCTCAACCTCGCCCAGGACCCCGAGTTCTGCGCCACCTACCGGGTCACCCACGTCGTCGCCGTCGGCTCCCCGCCGCACCGCGGCAAACCCGCCGACCCGCGCACCTGGGTCGCCCGCGTCACCGACGAACACGACATCGTGCCCGCCCCCGAGGGCCGGGGCGCCGCCGCCGAGGCCCACCCCAATCGCTACGAGGCCGAATTCACCGGTACGGCCAGGGAGTTCCCCCGCTCCCACACCCTGCGCGCGTACCTGGAGCACCTGCGCACCACCGCCCCCGCCGTACGCGA
Source organism: Streptomyces sp. NPDC005435 (assembly GCF_040703155.1). Classification (NCBI taxonomy): domain Bacteria; kingdom Bacillati; phylum Actinomycetota; class Actinomycetes; order Kitasatosporales; family Streptomycetaceae; genus Streptomyces; species Streptomyces sp. NPDC005435. The sequence continues at coordinate 126,829 of NZ_JBEXEQ010000023.1, read as the reverse complement.
CGACATCGACCGCGCCCTCGCGCCGTACCGGGGACCCGTCGTACGCACCCAGGCCTACCGCCTGAAGAACCGCGCCCACCCGCCGGACGGCCACCCCTTCCTCACCCTGCCCACCACGTCCCTGGCGACCACCCGGGGCCCGGTCTTGCTGCCGGTGCGCTACCACGACTCCTCCTCGGCCCACCTGTGCTTCCCGGCCGACGCCGACGCCGTACGCGCGCTGCTGCCCCACGTCGCCTGGATGCGGCCGAGCACGCCCGCGCGGCGCGCGCTCGCGGTGCTCTCCCTGTACGAACACCGCAGCTCCACCATCGGCCCGTACACCGAGATCGTCCTGTCGGTCCTGGTCGACGACCTGTGGCGGCCCCGCCCGCTCGACCTCGCCACCGACCTGCTGCGCCGCGCCGACCTGCGCCGCACCGGCCGGTACGTCCTCTCGCTCGCCGTCACCAGCGAGGAGGCCCAGGTCGTCGCGCGGGAGATCTGGGGCCTGCCCGCACTGCGCGCCCCCGCCGAAGCGGACTTGACGGGTCGTCAACTCCGGTTCGCGGCACCGGACATCGGCGTCACCGTCGAAGGGCGGCTCGGTCCGGGCATCCGCTGCCCCGAGGCCGACTGGGTGCTCTACGGCAGGCGCGGCGAGAGCACCGTACGCACCCTGGTCCGCACCAGCGGCCGCCCCCGGCTGCACCTCGGCACGGGCGTGCGGCTGCGCCTGGACACCTCCGCCGCCGAACCCATGTCCGGGCAGCTGCGCAAGCTCGGCGCCGACGACGCGCGGCCGCTGTTCGTGCTGTCCTGCCCGCAGTCCATGGTCCACCGAGGCGCGGGAGCGGTGCTGCCGCGCTGAGACCGCCCCGCACGACCGAGACCGCGACCGACCCCACGCGACCGGGAGCAGCCATGGTGACCGAGTCCCCCCGTACGGCGTCCACCCGCAGGACGTCCCCCCGTACCACAGCGCGCGCGGCCGAACTCCTCGACCGGGCCGCCGGGTTGCGCGCCGACGCCGAGCTGATGGACGGCTACGCCCGCCGCCTCGTCGCCACCGTCAGAACCCTGGCCGCCTGCCCCGCCACGCCCGCCCACACCCGTCCCGCCCTGACCCGGCAGGCCGCCGCCTGCCGCCGGGCCGCCCGTCAACTGCGCGCCGCAGCCGCCGTGTTGCTCACCGCGCACCCGGGCCTGGACGCCGTACCGAGTGACCGGACGGGACGGCCGAACGCTCGCGCCGGGCGGTCCGGCGGCCCAGCGGGCCGGTCCTCGACCGTCGCCTCCCGGCCGTACGACGGCATCGCCTGAGCGGCGCCGCGTTCGCGCATACGGGTGGTAGCGGGAGCGGTCACCGGCCGGACGAGTGTGGCGCGGCGGGCCGGGCGCCACGGGTCCGCATAATCACGGCACATGCAGCTCGTGAAATCAGGTGACATGAACCGGCGTCCCCCCGTGGCCGTCACCGGACTCGGACTGGTCACGCCGGCCGGGATCGGCAGGGAGGCGGCCTGGGCGGGTCTGTGCGCCGGGCTCTCCACGGCGGCCGCCGACCCGGTCCTGGACGGGCTGCCGGTGGCGTTCTCCTGCCGGGTGCCCGAACTCGACACGGCGGGCCTGCTCGGCCACCGCCTCAGCCGCCGCCTCGACCGCTTCACCACCTTCGCGCTGCTCGCCGCACGCGAGGCCGTCGCCGACGCCCGCACCGGCCCCGACGGCTGGGAGTCCACCCGGGTCGGCGTCGTCATGGGGGTCGGCACCGGCTCCATGCAGGGCTGGCAGGCCGAGTTCGACCGGCTCGCGGACCAGGTGCCCGAGCGGGTCTCGCCGCTCGCGCTGCCGCGCAGCGTGCCCAACATGGCCGCCGCCGAGATCGCCCTCGACCTCGGCGTCACCGGACCCAACATGGTCGTCAGCACCGCCTGCGCCTCCGGCACCAGCGCCATCGGACTCGCCCGCGACTGGCTGCTGTCCGGCGCCTGCGACCTCGTCCTCGCCGGCGGCAGCGAATCGGCCCGGCTCCCCATGACCGCCGCCTGCTTCGCCCAGATGCGCGCGCTGTCCCGCCGCAGCGACGCCCCGCACGAGGCGTCCCGCCCCTTCGACCGCGACCGCGACGGCTTCGTCCTCGGCGAGGGCGCCGCCGTCCTCGTCCTGGAGCGCGCCGAGGACGCCCGCGCCCGGGGCAGCCGTCCCGCCGCCTACGTCTCCGGCTTCGGCGCCTCCTGCGACGCCCACCACTTCACCGCCCCCCACCCCGGCGGCGACGGCGCCGCCCGCGCCATCCAGGGCGCCCTCGCGGACGCCGGGCTCGCCCCCGAGGACGTCGACCACGTCAACGCGCACGGCACCTCCACCCCGCAGGGCGACCTCGCCGAACACAACGCGCTCCACCGGGTCTTCCGCCGCCCGCCCCCCGTCACCGCCGTCAAGGGCACCATCGGCCACGCCATCGGCGGCGCCGGCGCCATCGAGGCCGCCTGCACGGTCCTCACCCTGCGCCACCAGCTCATCCCGCCGACCGCCAACCTCCACACCCTGGACCCGGCGATCGACCTGGACGTCGTCTCCAAGGCGCCCCGCGCGCAGGAGGTGCGGGCGGCCATCAGCAGCTCGTTCGGCTTCGGCGGCCAGAACGCGGTGCTGGCGTTCACGGCGGCCGACTGAGCGGGGCGGCTGCGCCGGGCGGGGGACATCGGGCAAAGGGTGACGGGATACGGGAACCAGGACGTGACAATCGCGGTCTTACGCACCGTCAACGGCCGGGAACGGCCCGGTCTCGCAGAAAACGGGTGAATCAGGCTCATGTCCCTCCGCAACCGCATGACACCGCTGACCGTCGTCGCCCTCGGCGCGGGCCTGGCCCTGGCCGCCGTGACCCCGGCGCTCGCGGGCACCGCCCACACCGCCCCGGCACCGGCCGCCGCCCGCCCCGCCGCCGTCACGACCGTCCAGGGCGACCCCCGCAACGTCACCCAGCGCGTGGCCGACTTCTACGGGGCCTACATCGACGCCGTCTGGGACGGCGAGGACCCGGCCGCCGGCGCCGACACCAAGGCCCTCCGCGACTTCTACCTCTCGGCCCCGGCCCGCAAGAAGGTCGCCGCCTGGGAGCGCGAGAACCACGCCGACGGCATCCTCTTCGCCCAGAACGTCCCCGTGAAGTGGAAGGCCGCCTACGCCGGTTCGGGCATGGGCCACGCCACCACCCGCGTCACCCTGACCTGGAGCGACGGCAAGCACCCCCAGGTCACCCGGATCGACGTCCAGTCCGACCTGACGACACGCAAGATCACGGATTTGAAGCAGGTGCGCTGACGCCGCGTCCGGGCGGCCGCCATCCGTCCGGGCCACCACGGGCACAATGGGGGCACCGACCCATGATCCCGGCCCAGAACAGGTAGTACCGACGTGCCCGACGCCGTCCCGCTCGAACTGATCCGCCTCTCGGACGAGGAACAGCACGTCTCCCTGCGCATCCTCGGCGGAGTGCGCTTCTCCGGCACCGACCGGTACGACGCCCTGCACGGCGAGATCGTGATCGGCACCGGATTCGTCAGCGGCCGCGTCGAACTGCACCTCAACGCCTACGACCTCGACAGCTGGGCCGAGGTTCTGGACACCGCCGAGGCGGGGCGGCAGGCCGTCTGGCTGGAGAGCGGCAGCTCCCCACGGGTCATGATCGACCCCGCCGAGCGCACCGAGAGCGGGTGCACGGAGGTCGGCGTCTGCGACATCACCGGCTCACAGGTCCTGGTCACCGTCCCCCTCGCGACCGAGCCCGACTGGGCGGCCCACCGCCGGCTGCTCGCGGAGGTCAGGAACCGGTTCCCGCTGGAGCGCTGAGGGCCTGCCGGCCACGGCGCCGCGGCCGCCGGGTTCTGCCCGGACGCACCCCGTCCCGGCCCTGTCGGGTTCCGCCCGGACTCACCCCGCCCGGGCCCCGCTCCCCAGCCCATGGTGATGCCGGTGGTGGCCGGCCGGGGCCCGGTGTACGGCGACGAGGGCCGCGTCGTCGCCGAGGTGGCCGCCCGCGTGGGCGAGGAGGTCGCGGCGCAGGTGGTGCAGCAGGGTCTCCGGGGTGTCGTCGCTCCAGCGGGCGGCGCGTTCGGCCAGGGGGTAGAAGCGGCCCTGGGCGTCGCGGGCCTCGATCACACCGTCCGTGTAGAGGAGAAGGGTGTCGCCGGGGGCGAGGGCGAACGCGTCCACCGTGTGGTCGACGTCGCCGTGGACGCCGAGCGGCGGGGAGGGGTGGAGGCCCGGGACCGTGACGACGTGTCCGGGGCGCAGCAGCAGCGGGGGAGGGTGGCCGCAGCTGGTCATCAGGGTGCGCGCGCCATCCTCCGGGATCTCCACCAGCAGCGCCGTGGCGAAGCGTTCGCCCGCCTCCTCCGCGGCGTCCAGTTCGGCGGCGTACCGCGTGATGCTCCGGTCGAGCGCGCCGGCCAGCTCCCCGAGCGACATGTGCCGGTGCGTACTCTCGCGGAACGCGCCCAGCAGCAGCGCGGCCTCCCCGATCGCCGGGAGCCCCTTGCCGCGTACGTCCCCGATCAGGACCCGCACCGCCCCCTCTCCCCGCGCCACCGCGTACAGATCGCCGCCGATCTGCGCCTCGTCCTCGGCCGCGAGATACCGCGAGGCGATCCGCAGCGGACCGATCCGCTCGGGCAACGGCCACATCAGCACCTGCTGCGCGGCCTCGGCGACACTGCGGACCTGCGCCAGCTGGGCGCTGCGCCGTTCGCGTACGACGCTGTAGACGACCAGGATCACGCACAGCACGGCCAGGGTGACGAGCTGCACGATGTGGTTCGTGGTGCCGATACCGCCGTGCTGGAAGCCGATGAGCGTCTGCGCGGCGAGCGCGAGCAGCCCTACGAACGCCGTGGTCCTGGGTCCGGCCAGGGACGGCGTCAGCGCCGGAGCGATCACCAGCGCCGGCCCCAGATGCACGTCCGCCGGAGACCACAGATCCGCCACCGTGATCGCCACGACCAACGCCACCGGCAGCAGCGGCAGCGCATGCGCCGACCGCACTGTCCGCCGCGGCCCCACGGACCACCACCCCGACCTCATTCCCCCAGGGTGCGCCAGGACCGGGACTCCGGCATGTCGTCCGGCGCGGGGTGGGAGGGCCCCTCACCTGGACCGACCGCTATCCTCAAGCGATCTTCGGCCGTCTCACATCCCCGGTGCTCCCTTGACCCGTACACGCAAGCTCGTCCTGTGGACGGCCCTCGTCGCCGCCCTGGCGGTCACCGGCTCCGGCATCGCCTGGGGTGCCCCGCGCGCCCAGTGGGACTACCGCCGGGCGAACCGGTCCGGGCTGCCCGCCGTGACGTACACGGGTGACCGCCACGCTCCCGCCACCCTCAGGCTCTACCTGGATCTCTACGTGCAACGCCTGCGCGCGGGCGACCCCGGCCGGCTGACGGACCTCTCCTGGCACCGCCGCTGGTTCGCCCACGACACCGAGCAGGCCGCCGCCCGCCGCACCATCGACACCTACGGCAAGGGCGCGGCGGGCCCGGTCTCGGTCCACCTCACCGCCGAGGACCCGTACGACGTCCGCGGCGGCACCCTCCACTTCCTCCGCACCGGGCAGCAGGAGGATTTCACGGTCTTCCGGCACGACGGTCTGTGGCTGTTCGTCGTGGGGGCGTCGTGAGGGCATTCCGTGGACGACGGCGCCGGGACAAGGAGACGGGCACGCGGGCGGTGGACTGGGACGAGGTGCGCGACCGGACCCTCGCCCTCTACGCGCGGCGGGGCACGGGGTCCGGCGGGCTTCCCGACGTCCTGAGCGAGACCCAGGTGCGCCAGGCCGAGGAACAGTTCGGCGTGGAGTTCCCCGAGGACTACCGCCAGTACCTGCTGCGCGTCAGCGCGGGCGGCCGGGTCCGGGAGCTGCGGCTCCACGGGGAGCGCTGGGACTGGGAGGGCGCTTCGTACGGCGAGCACGAGAAACTGCATGTCCCCTTCCCCGACCATGACATCGCGCTGGCGGCGAGCGAGGACGCCTGGGACCGCCGGCCGCAGCGGGAGGGCTACGCGTCCGACGCGGCGTACCAGGCCGACCACGACGCCTGGCAGGAGGAGGCGTACGCGACCGAGGCCGCCCGGGCCACCGGGGCCGCCGTCCTCCACGACGACGGCTGCGGCTTCTACACCCTCCTCGTCATCAGCGGGCCCATGCGCGGAACCATGTGGTTCGACGGCCGCGCCACATGCGACCGCCTGAACCCCCTGCTCACCGACGCCCACCGCGCCGCGACCTTCACGGACTGGTACCTCGACTGGCTCACCCACGAGGAACCCCTGACCACCCCCGCACGCCGCCGCGCCGCCTACGAGAACTGGCGGGCGGGCGTGGACACGCCGATCTGGTACCGGTGGTTCGCCTCGTAGAGCGCCCGGCCTGACCGCTTCCCCCGGAGCGGACGGGCTGCCCTCGGTCACCGGTCATGGACCTTTGCCGCCGGTGGCGGGCCGTTGGCTCACGGGCTGAGGGCGGACGGCAGCTCAGCCGCAGAGTGCCTTGGCAGGGCTCTCAGTGTCCTGCGCGAGGGTGGCCTGACCGTGCCGTTCTGATATTGGGCCGCCGGGCCCCGACGATCGGTGACGGTCGGACGGACTCGTTCACGGGGTCCTCCGCGGTGGGATGACGTCAGGGCCGGTCGGCATGGAGGGACGGCGGCTTCCGGGGTGGCCGGCAAGGCGACGAGCGACGGGCTCGGCGTCACCGCTTACGACCAGCGCGTCCGGCCGGTGTGCACCCTGCGAACGCCTGTATGGGCTGAAAGCCCTGGTCGTCCGCTTCCCGGTAGCGGACGACCAGGGCTCCCGAACGCCGGCGGTCACCGGTTGACCGACCGCATCCCCTCCGCGTCGTATCGCTCGCCCGAGACCTCGGGGAGTTCCGCGTCGATGCGGGACAGGTCCTCCGGGGTGAGCACGATGTCGACGGCGGCCGCGTTCTGTTCGAGGTAGGAGCGGCGCTTGGTGCCGGGGATGGGGACGATGAAGTCGCCCTGGGCGAGGACCCAGGCGAGGGCGAGCTGGGCGGGGGTGACGTTCTTCTCCTCGGCGATCTCCTTGACCTTCGCGGCGAGGCGGAGGTTGGCGGCGAGGTGTTCGTCGGTGAAGCGGGGGTTCTGGCGGCGCCAGTCGTCGGGGTCCAGCTCGTCGGGGGAGGAGAAGCGGCCGGCGAGGAAGCCGCGGCCGAGGGGGGAGTACGCGACGAAGCCGATGCCCAGCTCGCGGCAGGCCGGCAGCACCTCCGCCTCCACGTCCCGGGACCACAGCGAGTACTCGCTCTGCACGGCCGTGATCGGGTGGACGGCGTTGGCCCGGCGCAGCGTCTCCGCGCTCGCCTCGCTCAGCCCGATGTGCCCGATCGTGCCGTCGGCGACCAGCTCGGCCAGCGCGCCGACCGTCTCCTCGATGGGGACGTTCGGGTCGACCCGGTGCTGGTAGTAGAGGTCGATGTGGTCGGTGCCCAGGCGCTCCAGGGAGCCGCGTACGGAGCTGTGCACATGCTCGGCCGAGCCGTCCTGCGGGCCGACGGAGGACATGTCGCCGGGTACGGCGTCGTCCATCCGGTAGTTGAACTTCGTGGCCAGGACGTAGGCATCGCGGTTGCCCCGGATCGCCTCGCCGACCAGCGACTCGTTGGTGAGCGGCCCGTACATCTGGGCGGTGTCGAGGAAGTCGATGCCCAGTTCCCGGGCGCGGTGGATGGTGGCGATGCCCTCCTTCTCGTCGGCCGTGCCGTAGAACGCCGACATTCCCATGCAGCCGAGGCCGATACTCGAAACCGTCAGATCCCGCAGATTGCGCTGTCGCATCGTCCAGCCCTTCCGTACTCGATCATGGTCACCCGTACGGCACGAACCCCCTTCTCCATCTAGCGACGGATCCGCCCGCCCGGCATCCCGTGCGGGGACGCCGGGCGGGCGGCGGGCCGTACCGCGCCGGTGGTCACGACGCTAGGTGCTGGAGTGCGCTCCAGCGCAAGTCAGCCGTCCGGGAACACGCGTCGGCCGTCCGGGAACGCGAGCCGGCCGTCCGGAAGCGCGCGTCAGCCGTTCAGGCGCACCGGCAGCTCGAACAGGTCGTTCTGCGTGACCACCGGCTTGTTGCGCAGCTCGGCGGCCGGAACCGCGAGGTCCAGATGCGGGAAACGGGCGTACAGCGCGGGCAGCGCGACCCCCGCCTCCAGGCGGGAGAGCGCCGCGCCGGGGCACACGTGCGGGCCGTGGCCGAAGGAGATGTGCCGGTTCTTCGTCTCGCGCGTGATGTCGAAGTCCCCGGCGCTCGGGCCGTGCGCCTGCTCGTCGCGGCCGATCGCGCCGTACGACACGATGAGCGCGTCCCCGGCCGGGATGACCTTGTCGCCGACCGGCACGTCCTCGGTGGCGAAGCGGATCAGCACGTGCGAGGTCGGGGTGGACCAGCGCAGGGTCTCCTCGACGACCGCCGACCAGTCGGCCTGCCCGGACAGGACCAGGGCGCGCTGGCCGGGGTGGGCGGAGAGGTTGACCACCGCGTTGACGATCAGCGAGATGGTGGTCTCGTGACCGGCGGCCACCATCAGCTGGAGGGTGGAGACGATCTCCTCGTCGGTGAGGTGGTCGCCGTCCGCCGAGGCGCGGATCAGCGCGCTGGTGAGGTCGTCGCCCGGCTCCGCCCGCTTCGCCGCCACGGTCGCCGCCATGATCCCGGCCAGCTCGGTGAGGGTCGCGATGACCTCGGCGGGCGGGGTCTGGGTGGAGAAGAACTTCTCGAACAGGACCTTCAGGCGCGGGAGTTCGGCGGTGTCGATGCCCATGAGGTCGGCGACGACGTACATCGGCAGCGGGTAGGCGAAGGCCGCCTTCAGGTCCACCACCTCGTCATCGGCGGGCAGCGCGTCCAGCAGGCCCTGGGTGAGTTTCTCGATCCGCTCGCGCATCAGCTCCACCCGGCGCGGGGTGAGCGCCTGCGCGACCAGGGTGCGCATTCTGCGGTGGTCGGCGCCGTCCACGGTGAGCATCGAGCGGCCCGGGTTGGCCAGGCCGATCAGCGGCCAGTCGGCCGGGATCTCGCCGCGCCGCCAGGCGCTCCACACGTTGATGTCCTTCACCAGACGCGGGTCGGTGAGCAGCGCCTTGGCCTCGGCGTGGCGCGTGACCGCCCACACCGGCACACCGCCGGGCAGCTCCACGGCGGCGAGCGGACCGGCCGCGCGCAGGGCCGCGCTCTCGCCGTCCAGGTCGGTGACGAAGGGATCGAGGGCGATCGGGGACGTCGCGGTACCGGTCGTCATCGGGACATGCCTCCCAGGGCAGGGTCGGAGTACTGCGCGTCGGTCCGGGACGGCCCCCGGGCCCGGCCGGAGGAGAGTCCTGCGGCCGGGGTGACGCGAGATCAGAGGGCGGGTACGGGCGTGAACCGGACGGGCAGCTCGGTCAGCCCGCGCAGCCAGGGCGAGGGGCGACGGGTCAGGGACTCGGCGGGCACCGCCAGGTCGATGTCCGGCAGCCGGTCGAGGACCACCTCGATACCGGTGCGCGCGATCACCTCGGCGATCTCCTGCGCCGGGAACGGACAGCGGTGCTCGCCGTGCCCGAAGGAGAAGTGCGCGTTGTTGCCGCCGGTCAGCTCGGAGGCGTCGGTGCGCACCTGGGGGTCGGAGTTGGCGCCCTGGAGGCCGAGCAGCAGCAGATCGCCCGCCCGGACGCGGCGCCCGCCCAGATGGGTGTCGCGGGCCGCCCAGCGCCCGGCGACGTTCTGGGTCGGGGTGTCCTCCCAGAGGACCTCGTTCATCGCCTCGGCGACGCTGTTGCGGCCGCCGAACAGGGAGGCGGCGAACCGGGCGTCGGTCAGCATCAGCCGCAGCGAGTTGCCGATCCAGTCGGCGGTCGGCTGGTGGCCCGCCGCCATCATCACCATCAGGTCCTGGACCAGCTCCTCCTCGGTGAAGCCGCTGTCGTCCGCGAGCATCCGCGAGACCACGTCCTCGGCGGGCTCCTTGGCCCGCTCGGCCACCAACCGGGCCATGGAGGAGGCCAGATGGGCCTGGCCGGCGAGCGCCCGCTCACGGCCGTCGATCATGTCGTTGAGCGCGGTGACCAGTCCCGGCCCCTCCTCGTCCGGGAAGCCGTACAGATGCGCCAGCACCCGTACGGGCAGCAGTCCGGCGTACTGGCCCACCAGGTCCGCCTCGCCCGAGGAGCACAGGGTGTCGATCAGCTCGTCCGCGAACCGCTCGGCCTGGCCCCGCAGTTCGAAGGGGTCCACCGACTCCAGGGCGTTGCTGACCATCGCCGCGCGCTGGCGGTGCCGTTCGCCGACCGTGTAGAGGATCGAGGGCTGGCGGTGGCCGATCATGGGGAGCAGCGGCCAGTCGTCCGGCACGTTCTCCCACTGGTTCCACAGTTCGGAGTCGCGGCTGAACAGCACCGGATCGCCGGTGACTTGATGCAGCTCGCGGTAGCCGAGGACCAGCCACGCGGGCAGGTCGCCGTCGAGCAGCACCGGCACCACGGAGCCGTGGTCGCGGCGCATCTCCCGGTACAGCTGGGCGGGTTCGGTCTGGAACCGGGGACCGCCGAGGGGCACGGCGTCGGCCATCACACCACCTCCGCCGTCAACGGCCCGGCAGCAGCAGCGTATTGGCTGCGCACATGCTCCACCAGGGTGATCAGGACCTGCTTGGCCGACTCGCGGTCACGGGCGTCGCAGTCGATCAGCGGGACGTCCGGATCGAGGTCCAGGGCGGCCCGCACGTCCTCGGAGGCGTGCACCGGGCCGCCGAAGTCGTTGCAGGCCACGATGAACGGCGTGCCGTGGTGTTCCAGGCGGTCGATGGCGTACCAGGAGTCGTCGATGCGCCGGGTGTCCACCAGGACCACCGCGCCGAGGGTGCCGGAGAACAGCCGGTCCCACAGGAACCAGAACCGCTCCTGGCCCGGCGCCCCGAACAGGTACAGCACGTTGTGCGCGTCCAGCGTGATGCGGCCGAAGTCGAAGGCGACGGTCGTCGCGGACTTGCCGCGCACCTGCTCGATGTCGTCCACCGACGCGCCGGCCTGCGTCATCGTCTCCTCGGTGTTGAGGGGGCGGATCTCGCTGACCGAGCGCACCAGGGTGGTCTTGCCGACGCCGAAGCCGCCCACGACGACGATCTTCAGACCGTTGTCGGCGGAGGCACCCAACGGGGTGCGCGCGTCAGAGATTGCGGAGTCCAACGAGCACCTGCTCCAGGATGTCGGGGTCGGTGATGGCCGGCCGGTGCGGATGGCGTGCGCTGACGCGCCCCTGGTCCAGCAGGTCGCCCAGGAGCACCTTGGTGATGCCGACGGGCAGCCGCAGTTCGGCGGCGATCTCGACGACCGAGGTGGGGAACTCGGTCATCCGCAGGATCGCCACCATCTCCGACTGCATACCGGGCGTGGGCGCCGACTCGGCGACGACCAGCGTGACCAGGTCGAACGGGTTGTCGGGAGCGGGGCCCACCCGTCCGTGCGTGATCGTGTAGAGACGGTCCGGGGCGTCGTCCCTGCCGGGACGGCTCATGAGGAACGGGGCGGAGCGGTCAGGTGCTCACCGATCTGCTCCACGAGTTCGCTCATGGTGTGCCCCACGACGCCCGGGTCCGCGTCGTCGCTGGTGATCACCGCCAGATGGGCGCCCGAGCCCGCCTCGACGATGAACAGCACACCGCCGTAGAACTCGGTCATCGCCGAGCGCACGCCGCCGCTGCCGTCCCCGAACTCCACGGACGCGCCCTGCGACAGGGACTGGATGCCCGCGGCGATCGCGGCGAGCTGGTCGGCCTGGTCGACGGACAGCTCGGGCGAGCGGCACAGCTTCAGCCCGTCCCGGGACAGCACGAGCGCGTGCTTCGCGCCCGGAGTCCTCTCCAGCAGTCCTTCCAGGAGCCAGGTCAGCTTGTCGTCGGCGGTGGTCGGGCCGGTCATGAAATGGGGCCTTCCGGGTGCGTGGGGTGGTGCTCGGACGAGGAGGCGGCGGCGCTGGGTGAGGTGCCGCCGGGGGTGTCGGTACGGGGGGCCGCCGCGTCGGCGTGCCCGGCCGCGGGGGCGTCGGCCGGTGCGTCCGCCGGGTGGCCGTGGACGGGGCTGTCGCCGCCGTCGCCGTCGCCGTTGCCGGGGGAGCCGTTTGCGGTGGCGCGGGTGCGGGTACGGCGGGCGAGGCCGCCGGTGTGGTCGCTGTGGTCGTGAGCGGGGGTGCGCTCCGCGCGGGCGGGGGGCGTGGCGTCGGTCGGCGCGGGGGCGTCGGCGGAGTGCGGTGCGGAATCGGCCGGGGGTTCGCCGGAGGTGCCCTGTGGCCGGGAGCCGGGCGATCCGGCGCGGGGCCCTGCGGCCGTTGGGGCCGCGCGGTCGGCGGCCGCGGTCGCGTCGTCGCCCTGCGGGCGGGTCCCGGCCGGGGGCTCCTGCGGCGTGCCGTCGCGGCGGGAGCCGTCCGGTACGGCGCCGGGGGCGCGGTCCGCCCCGGTACCGGTGGCCGGTCCGGCAGAGCCCGACGGCTCGGCCGAGGCGTCCTTCCCCGCCCCGCCGGACGGCCGTACCGCCTTGCGGAAGCTGGTGAAGCGGGCCGCCCGGGTCTTGGCCTCGGCCGGATCGGGGGCCGGGGACGGGGTCGTGGAGTGGGAGGAACGGGAGCGTTCGGCCTCCGCCAGGGTGCGGCCCCGGCGCCGGCGCGGAAGCGTGTCCGAGTTCTCCGGCTCGGGCTCGACGGGCGCGGGCAGCGCCGCCGGAGGCACCCGCTCCGGCGGGACCGGGCTCGTCAGGATGTCCTGCGGGACCAGCACCAGCACGCCGGTGCCGCCGCGGGCCGAGGGCCGGAAGGAGACCTTGAGACCGTGCTTGTGGGACAGCCGCCCCACCACCGCGAGCCCCAGCCGGGTGCCGGTGAGGCCGCCGAGCCCGGACACGTCACCGGTGACCGCCTTCTCCGCGCGGCGCAGCTGCACGTCACCCATCACCAGGCCGCTGTCCTCCACGGACACGATGACCCCGGCCGGAACCTCCTCCACGTACACATGGACTTCGGCGGTCGGCGGTGAGAAGTTGGTCGCGTTGTCGAGGACTTCGGCCAGCGCGTGCATCACGCCCTCGGCCGCGTGCCCGGCGACGGCGGCGTCACTGGTGGAGTGCACCCGCACCCGCCGGTAGCCGCCGATGCGTCCCATCGCACCGCGCAGGATGGACTCCATCGCGATCGGCCGCGCCCAACGACGGCCCGAACGCGCCCCGGTGAGCACGGCGATGGAGTCGGCGAGCCGGCCCGCCTGGGCCGTACGGTGGTCGAGGTGGAGGAGGTCGGTGAGCACGTCCTCGTCGGTGTGCCGGTCCTCCATCGCGCGCAGGTCGGCCAGCGTGGCCGTGGCCAGCGCCTGCATCCGGGCCGCCGCGTTGGAGGTCGCGGAGACAGCCGCCGCCCGCTCGCGCCGGGCCTGCTCCAACTCCGCGCGCACGGACGCAAGTTCCCCGCGCACCTCGTCGAGCGAACCGGCCCCCTCTCGCTCCAGGCGCTGCCGCTCCTCCTTGAACTCCACGCGCTGGGCGGCGAGTTCGTTGATGAGCCGCTGCTGCTCCCGGCGCGCGTCCTCCGTCTGCCGGTCCCGCTGCTGGGTGAGCCGGGCGATGTCCCCGGCCGCGCCCTCCAGCCGGCGGCGCAGCAGGCGCCCGGTGTGGCGGGCGTAGGCGGCGGTCGCCACGGCGGCCGAGAGCAGGACCGCGGCCGGAATCCCGCACCACAGCAGCGCGTTGTGCGCCGGACCCGGCGCGACGGCCACCGCCACGGCGAGCGCGAGCGCCGAGAGGACGGCGGTCGTGGCGGTCGCGGCGGCGGGCGCGCGGAGGGAGGAACGGTCGCCTGATGGCGTGGGCGCGGTCATCGGTCCGGTGTGGTCCTCGCGGCAGGTGGCGGTTGGTGGTTGGCAGTGGGACGTCGGCGGAAGGGAAACGGAACGGGAACGGAAGGCGAACGGCACCGCAGTGCGGATCGGCTGACGGGAAAACGACTGTCTCGGTGAACCGGCGGTCACTATACGAGAGTTGATGATCAAAGTGGAAAGAAAGCAGCGGCAGTCCATGAAGTGGACGTACAAACCCGCGCGTTGGCCGTGAACCGGGCGCCCGGGGCCGTATGCGCATACGGCACGGAACGCCGGACGCCACCGGACCGCGCGAGGTTGAGACGGCCGGACCCGATTCTTGTCACGCGTCCGCCGCCGCCGAAGATCTTGACGACCGGCCTCCGGCTCGCTGAACTGTGACCGCCGTCCCGCACCCGGGCACGGCCGGGGGAGGGGGCGATGTGCGGGTCGGGGCAGCCGGGAGCGACCGGGGACCGCGTCTCATGAGGACCGGCGGCCGCACCCACGTGGTCCGCGCCGCGCTCGCACGGCTCGCCCGGGGCACCGGACGCGTGCTGCGGGGCGAGTGGCACGCCATCGTGGTCGATCCGGTGCGCAGACTCGCCCGCCGGGGGCTCGCGGGACTCCTGCTGGCGTTCGTCGCCGCCTTCGGGGTCATCTTCTTCCACGATGTCGCCCAGCATCCGGCCGGCGCCGACTGGGTGCGCCGGCTCGGCGGCGTCACCGCCGACCTGCCCCTGTGGCTGTCCCTGCTGCGCACCCCCGTCTCGCTGTACGTCCCCGCCCTCGACCTCCCGGTCTGGGCGGGCATCACCCAGCTCTTCCTGGCCTTCGCGCTCGCCGAACTCGTCCTCGGCCGCGCCCGCACCCTCTTCATCGCCTACGCCACCACCCTGGCCGGCACCCTCACCGCGCGGGCGATGATCGCGCTCGGCCCGGACGCCTGGTGGGGGCTCGGGCTGCCGCCCGAGGCGGGACAGGTCCTCGACACCGGCCCCTCGGCGGCGGTCGTCGGCCTGTTCACCTATCTGGCGGTGGTGCGCCGGGCGCCCGTGGTTTTCACTCTGACAGGCGGATCCATGGTGTGGGAGTCGATCGCCGTCCCCAACCTCGCGGGCCGCGAACACCTGATCGCCGTGGGCGCCGCCGTCGTCCTCGGCGTCCTGCACACCCACGGCACCCGCCTGCGCCGCCTCCTGCGATCCCTGGCGGTACGGCGCGTACGGCCCCCGGCGGCAAGGCGGTACACGCCCCCCGCTCCCGTGCCGCCCGCCCCCGTGGCGCCGCCCGCACCGCCTCCCGCGCCCGCACGCGCGGCCACGTCGACGCGGTCACGTCAATGTGACGGTTTTCGCACCTCGACCGGAGCGGGCGCCCCCTAGTGTTTCCGCGAGATACCGGGGCAGGGCTTGGCTGACACGATGGTGTCGTCGCCGGCAGGCTGAAGGGAATCCGAGATGTTCCGCAAGGTGCTGGTCGCCAACCGGGGTGAGATCGCGATCCGGGCGTTCCGCGCGGCCTTCGAGCTGGGCGCGCGCACGGTCGCCGTGTTCCCCTACGAGGACCGCAACTCGCTGCACCGGCTCAAGGCCGACGAGGCGTACGAGATCGGGGAGCAGGGGCACCCGGTGCGGGCCTACCTCTCCGTCGACGAGATCGTGTCGGCCGCCCGCCGGGCCGGGGCCGACGCCGTCTACCCCGGCTACGGCTTCCTCTCGGAGAACCCCGAGCTGGCCCGCGCCTGCGAGGAGGCGGGCATCACCTTCGTCGGCCCGAGCGCGGCCACCCTGGAACTCACCGGCAACAAGGCCCGCGCGGTCGCCGCCGCCCGCGCCGCCGGAGTGCCCGTCCTCGCCTCCTGCGCGCCCTCCGACGACGTGGACGAACTCGTGCGCGCCGCGGGCGAGATCGGCTTCCCCGTCTTCGTGAAGGCGGTCGCGGGCGGCGGCGGCCGGGGCATGCGCCGGGTCGAGGACCCCGCCCAGCTGCGCGAGTCCATCGAGGCCGCCTCCCGCGAGGCCGCCTCCGCCTTCGGCGACCCGACCGTCTTCCTGGAGAAGGCCGTCGTGGACCCCCGCCACATCGAGGTGCAGATCCTCGCCGACGGCGAGGGCGAGGTCATCCACCTCTACGAGCGCGACTGCTCGGTTCAGCGCCGCCACCAGAAGGTCATCGAGCTGGCCCCCGCGCCCAACCTCGATCCGGAACTGCGCGACCGCATCTGCGCCGACGCCGTGCGCTTCGCCCGCGAGATCGGCTACCGCAACGCGGGCACCGTGGAGTTCCTGCTCGACCGGGACGGCAACCACGTCTTCATCGAGATGAACCCGCGCATCCAGGTCGAGCACACGGTGACCGAGGAAGTCACCGATGTCGACCTGGTCCAGGCCCAGTTGCGCATCGCCGCCGGGGAGACGCTGGCCGGCCTCGGGCTCTCCCAGGACCGGATCACCCTGCGCGGGGCCGCACTTCAGTGCCGTATCACCACCGAGGACCCCGCCAACGGCTTCCGCCCCGACACCGGCCGCATCAGCGCGTACCGCTCGCCGGGCGGCTCCGGTATCCGGCTCGACGGCGGAACCACCCACGCGGGTACGGAGATCAGCGCCCACTTCGACTCCATGCTGGTCAAACTCACCTGCCGGGGACGGGACTTCCCGACCGCCGTGGGCCGCGCCCGGCGTGCGGTGGCCGAGTTCCGCATCCGGGGTGTGGCCACCAACATCCCGTTCCTGCAAGCGGTCCTGGACGACCCGGACTTCCGCGCCGGGCGGGTCACCACCTCGTTCATCGAGGAGCGCCCGCAGCTTCTGACGGCACGTCACTCCGCCGACCGGGGCAGCAAGCTCCTCACCTATCTGGCCGACGTCACCGTCAACAAGCCGCACGGCGAGCGTCCCGATCTGCCCGACCCGGTCACCAAGCTGCCGGAGGTCCCGGCGGGCGAACCCCCGGCCGGTTCCCGGCAGTTGCTGGTCGCTCTCGGCCCCGAGGGCTTCGCCCGGCAGCTGCGCGAGTCCCGCACCCTCGGCGTCACCGACACCACCTTCCGCGACGCCCACCAGTCGCTCCTGGCCACCCGGGTGCGTACCAAGGACCTCCTCGCCGCCGCCCCGGTCGTCGCGCACACCCTGCCGCAGCTGCTCTCCGTGGAGTGCTGGGGCGGCGCCACCTACGACGTGGCGCTGCGCTTCCTCGCCGAGGACCCCTGGGAGCGGCTGGCCGCCCTGCGCGAGGCGATTCCCAACATCTGCCTCCAGATGCTGCTGCGCGGCCGCAACACCGTCGGCTACACGCCGTACCCCACCGAGGTCACCGACGCCTTCGTGCAGGAGGCCGCCGCCACCGGCATCGACATCTTCCGCATCTTCGACGCGCTCAACGACGTCGACCAGATGCGCCCCGCCATCGAGGCCGTACGCGAGACCGGCACCGCCGTCGCCGAGGTCGCCCTCTGCTACACCGCCGACCTCGGCGACCCCGCCGAGCGGCTCTACACCCTCGACTACTACCTGCGCCTCGCCGAGCGCATCGTCGAGGCCGGGGCCCATGTCCTGGCGGTCAAGGACATGGCGGGCCTGCTGCGCGCGCCCGCCGCGACGAAGCTGGTCACCGCGCTGCGGAGCGAGTTCGGCCTCCCCGTGCATCTGCACACGCACGACACCGCCGGCGGCCAGCTCGCCACCTACCTCGCCGCGATCCAGGCCGGCGTCGACGCCGTGGACGGCGCGGTCGCCTCCATGGCCGGGACCACCTCACAGCCCTCCCTGTCGGCGCTGGTCGCCGCGACCGACCACTCCGAGCGGCCCACCGGGCTCGACCTCGCCGTCGTCGAGGAGCTGGAGCCGTACTGGGAGGGCGTGCGCAAGATCTACGCCCCCTTCGAGGCGGGCCTCGCCTCCCCGACCGGGCGCGTCTACCACCACGAGATCCCCGGCGGCCAGCTCTCCAACCTGCGCACCCAGGCCGTCGCCCTCGGCCTCGGGGACCGGTTCGAGGAGATCGAGGCGATGTACGCGGCCGCCGACCGCATCCTCGGCCGGCTGGTCAAGGTCACCCCGTCCTCCAAGGTCGTCGGCGACCTCGCCCTGCACCTGGTCGGCGCCGGAGTGTCACCGGAGGACTTCGAGGAGACCCCGGACCGCTTCGACATCCCCGACTCGGTGATCGGCTTCCTGCGCGGCGAGCTGGGCACTCCGCCCGGCGGCTGGCCCGAGCCGTTCCGCACCAAGGCGCTGCGCGGGCGCGCCGAGCCCAAGCCGGTGCCCGAGCTGTCCGCCGAGGACCGCGAGGGGCTGGCCAAGGACCGCGGGCCCACCCTCAACCGGCTGCTCTTCCCCGGGCCCACCCGCGAGTTCGAGACCCACCGCCAGTCGTACGGCGACACCGGCGTCCTGGACAGCAAGTCCTTCTTCTACGGGCTGCGCCCCGCCAAGGAGTACGCCGTCGACCTGGAGCCCGGGGTGCGGCTGCTGATCGAGCTGCAGGCGGTCGGCGAGGCCGACGAGCGCGGGATGCGCACCGTGATGTCCTCGCTCAACGGCCAGCTGCGCCCCATCCGGGTCCGCGACCGCTCGGCGTCCTCCGACGTGCCGGCGACCGAGAAGGCCGACCGTGCGAACCCGGGGCATGTGGCGGCGCCGTTCGCCGGAGTGGTGACGCTCACCGCGGCCGAGGGCGACGAGGTCGAGGCCGGGGCGACGATCGCCACCATCGAGGCGATGAAGATGGAGGCCGCCATCACCGCGCCGAAGGCCGGCCGGATCGCCCGGCTCGCCATCAACCGCATCCAGCAGGTGGAGGGCGGCGACCTGCTGGCCGAGATCGTCTGACCCCGGCCGGTCGCCGCCCTCCTGCCGCGGGCTCCGGGAGCCCTGTCACCGCTCCCGGAGCCTGAGCCGCCCTCAGTCCCAGAGCGGGTACGTCATGACCTGCTTGAACCCGTCGGGACGGGCGTCCTTGTAGATCAGGGTCATCCTGGTGAAGTGCTGCACCCCCGGCTCCTTCTTCCACTCGGCCGGGCGGTCGAGTTGCACGGTCACCGGGTAGCCCCTGAAGGTGCCGCGGGCGCAGTACGGGTCACAGTTGTTGACCCAGTTCACGCCCTCGGCGACCGCCTTGCCGTCGTTCCACTTCGTCCAGTTCAGCCCCAGCAGACGGCTGTTCCCGTCGCCGCAGGCCAGCATGAAGTCCGCCGGACGCACATCGCGCTGCCACTGGCAGTCGACCAGGACGGGCCGGGAGGCGTCCGTGTGCGCGGCGGAATCGTCCGGGGGGCTGGCCGAGGCCGTGGTCATGGCCGCCGTGAGCAGCGCCCCCGCCGCCAGGGTGACCGCCGTTCCCATCAGTGTTCCGCGCATGGTCGCTCCCACCTGTAGTGCCGTGTCCGACCGTGTGCGCACCGACGCTACGACCCTTCGCTCAAATGCACCAGTTGCGCAGGTCACACCGTATGTCCGGGTGTGAGGCGGGTCACGGGACGCCTTCCCGGAGGGTCTGTGGATCAGCTGTGCGAGGCCCTCGGATCAGCTGTGGGACACGGTCAGGCCGTAGAAACCGACCTTCGCGCCGTTGGTCGTACTGTCCGAGGAGGACTGGTTGTAGGACCCGGCCTTGAAGTACTGCCGGTACGGGGAGAAGGCGGACGGGATGCCGTAGCGGGTGACGGTGCCGTTCACGGTCAGCTCGATCGTGTTCCCGCCGGTCACGGCGATGGTGTAGGTCCAGGTCTTGCCGAGGGACACATGGCCGACCGGGTGGAGGGTCTGGCCGCCGGAGGGGGAGTCCTCGGTGCCGAGCACGATGTCGCCGTTCGCGCGGTAGTACAGCTCGACCAGCGGCTTGGTGGAGGAGCCGCCCGAGCCGAGGTGGATCTGGCCGACGCACACGTTCTCGGTCACCGAGACCACGCGCAGGGTCGCGCTCAGCCGGTGCGAGCCGGAGAGTTTCCAGTCGGCGGCGCCGCCGTCACGGTTCATCTCGCGCAGCTCCGAGCGCGCGTAGTGGGAGTTGGGCGTGGTGACGCCCTTCTCGGGCGCCCAGAAGGTCATCGCGCCGTCGCGGGTGTCGGTGAAGAAGTACGCGTCCTGGTAGCCGTTCGCGCCGCGCAGCCGGGACGAGGGGATCGTGGTGGGGGAGCCGGGGGAGCCGACCGGCTCCTGGAGCTGCCAGACGGACAGGTCGAAGTTGCCGCCGGGCGCGACGTGCGGGTCGGCCGCCTGCGCGCTGCCGCCGCACACGCCGAGCGTGAGGGTGAGGCCGGCCACGGTCAGCGCGGCGAGGATTCTGGGACGGGTCATGTGGGGGGTCCTCCCGTCGGACCGGAAACGCCCGGAGTTCATGGATATGAACTCCGGGCGCATCCATGGACGTTGACGACCCGGAACGTAAAGGTTCGGACCATCGCCGTCAAGAGGTCAGCCGGGCGTCAGCAGGAGCCTTCGTCCTGCCAGGGACCCCAGTCGGAGCCGTTCGGTGCCTCGTTCTGGGTCCACCACTTGGCCTTCCAGTTGTGCCCGTTGTACGAGGCCTCGTCCCCGCTGACGTACACGGCCGACGAACTCCAGGCGGTCTTGCAGGAGTTGCCCGGGTTCGGCGGAGTGGGCGTCGGGGTGGGGGTCGGGGGCGTCGTGTTGCCGGGCGGGGTGGCCCCCGCGAACTTCACCGAGAACCTGGCGAATTCCCAGGCGCTCTGGGCCACACTGGAGCAGGACCCGGAGGTGTGGCCGCCGTTGTCGGCGGGGGAGCACTGGCGGTCCCGGTTCAGCGACCAGAACGTGAAGCGGTCCATATGGTGGCTGGTCGCGAAGTCCAGCACCGTCTGGAAGTCCGCCTGGGAGAAGTACTCGCCGGCGTCGCTGCGGCCGTTCATCCCGGAGAAGCCCTCGTGCGCGTACGCCGTGGCCTCGTTCCACCCGAAGGTGGACTGCAGGATGCCGTTGAACTTGGTCAGCGCGTCGGTCTGGCTCGCCGCGCCGTTGAAGCCGCCGTCGAAGGGCATGATGGAGAAGTTGTTCGGGGTGAACCCCTGCGACTTCGCCTCCAGCAGCATCTGCTTGCCGAACCAGCCGGTGCCGTCCGCCGTGCCCGGGGTGGTCACGGAGACGTACAGGCCGGGGTTGTTCTGCTGGAGGATCTTGGCGGCGCCGATCTCGTTCTTGATGGCCGCGGTGTTCTCGTACTCCGGCTCCTCCAGGTCGAAGTCGATCGCGTGCAGCCCGTACTTGGTGATGACCTGCTGGTACGCGGCCGCCGTGCTCGCCGCGTCCGAACAGGTCTGGCCCAGCTTGGTGCCGCCGTAGCCGCCGATCGAGACGGAGACGTCACCTCCCTTGGACCGGATGGTGTTGATCACCGACTGGACGGCGCTGTCGGAGGAGAGCGACGAGGTGCCGCCCCAGGTCGGGGTGCAGCCACCGCCGTTGGGCGCCAGGATGAAGGCCAGCTGGAAGGCCTTGAGCCCGCTGGCGTCCATGATCGCGGCCGCGTCCGGAGGATCGTTGTCCTCCGGCATCAGGTACGGGGCCGCCGCGTACCAGCGGTTGTCGAGGGCGCTGGGTGCACCCGAGGCGCTGCCCGCGGCCAGAGCGGTGGTACCGGCCGCGGCCAGCCCTACCGCGGCGGCCGCGCCCAGACAAGCGCGAAGACGTCCCACTACGTGCCTCCATGGGGGGTGGGGGATGGGGAAGACCCCAGCCTCTTGGCGGGGCGTCGTGTTGGTCTAGTCCAATGCGCACACTTGGACTGGACCAAACGAAGTCTTTACCCGCGCGGAGGATTGACGTCCGCTCTGTGTGCGTCAGTTGGCGAACCGGCCGATCTGCGCGGAACCGTGGCGGAGTGTCGTCCGACTGAGGCACCCTTGACAGGTGCGTACTGTTTCGCGACGTTTGAACGTCGGCGCAGGGCGGGGGGACGGCAAGGGCATGAGCGGTCACAGGGGTGGGGAGCGCCACGCGGCGCACGGGACGGCGACGCCGGAAGGACGGTCGATCTGAGGTGGAGATCACCATCCACAGACCCGGCGACCTGACCTCCGCACTGCGCGGGGCCTGGCACCGGGCGATGGAGGAGTCACCCGAGTACGCCAACCCGTTCCTGGCACCCGAGTTCGCCATCGGGGTCGGCCGGTACCGCAGTGGAGTGCGGGTCGCGGTCCTGCGGGAGGGCGGCGAGCCGGTCGGCTTCCTGCCCTATGAACGGGGGCCGTTGGGGACCGGCCGGGCCATCGGCCTCGGACTCTCCGACTGCCAGGCCCTGGTGCACCGGCCCGGAGTCACCTGGGACACCGGCCAGTTGCTGCGCGCCTGCGGGCTCAGCCTCTTCGAGTTCGACCATCTGGTGCAGGAGCAGCGGCCGTTCGCGCCGTACGTCACCGGCACCTTCGCCTCGCCGGTGATCGACGTGAAGCCCGGCGACGGCACCTACGCCGAGTGGCTGCGCGCGACCTACCCGGGGCTCGCCAAGACCACGCTGAAGAAGGAGCGCAGGCTCGGCCGGGACATCGGCGAGGTCCGCTTCGTCTTCGACGAGCGCGACCCGAAGGCGCTGCGCACGCTGATGCGGTGGAAGTCCGCGCAGTACCGCCGCACGGGCCGCATGGACCGCTTCTCCCGGCCGTGGATCGTGGATCTGACGGACCATCTCTTTCACGTTCGTGCCGAGCATTTCACCGGCGTTCTGTCGGTGCTCTACGCGGGCGACCGCCCGGTGGCCGCCCACTTCGGGCCACGCTCCAGCACCGTCCTGGCCGCCTGGTTCACCGCCTACGACCCCGAACTGCACTACTACTCCCCGGGGTTGATGATGCATCTGCGCACCGCCGAGGGGGCCGCGCGCGGCGGGGTGACGCTGGTGGACCTCGGGCGTGGCGACAAGGAGTACAAGGACTGGCTCAAGACCCGCGAACTCAGGGTCGGCGAGGGCTTCGCCGCCCGGCCGCATCCGGTCGCGCTCGCCCAGCGCATGTGGCGCCGCCCGGTGCGCGGTCTGCGCAACACGGTGCTGGCCCATCCCCGGCTGCGCGAACCGGCGGACCGGCTGCTCAGGACGGTCGGCGAACTGCGCACGCAGGGGCGGCCGCGCAGCTGAACCGGCATAAGGATCAAGGGAGTCGACGGCCGGCCGGACCACACCACGTGGTCCGGCCGGTCTCGTCGTGCGGCCGTGTCGCCGCCGTCATGGTGTGAACGGCCCGTGGGTGTGAACGCCCCTGCTGCGTAAAGGATGTGAGTCCCGAAGGCTTGCCGCGTCTTTGGTTCATCTCTTAAATCAAAACATGAACTAAGTGGGGAGGCCGGTATTCCGGTCCCCGAGCCGCAGGAGCCGCCACATGAGACTGAGATCCCTGGGAGCAGTGTTCGCCGTCACGGCGGCGCTGCTCGCCCTGCCCACCGCCCATCCCTCGGCCCGCGCGGCCGAAACCCCCTTGTCCCAGGGCCGGACGACCACCGCCTCCTCCGAGGAGAACGCCGGGACCCCCGCCGCCGCTGCCGTGGACGGCGACACCGGCACCCGCTGGTCCTCCGCCGCCACCGACGACCAGTGGCTGCGCGTCGACCTCGGCGCGAGCGCGAGCGTCACCAGTGTGGTCCTCAACTGGGAGGCCGCGTACGGCAAGGACTACAAGCTCCAGATCTCCGACAACGGCACCAGCTGGACCGACCTCAAGTCCGTCACCGGCTCCGACGGGGGCACCGACACCGTCGCCGTCTCCGGACAGGGCCGCTACGTCCGCATGCTCGGCGTCCACCGGGCCACCCCATGGGGCTACTCCCTCTGGGAGTTCCAGGTCTTCGGCAGCTCCGGCGGCGGCCAGGCCGGCTGCGACACCGCCAACGCCGCGCAGGGCAGGCCCGCCACCACCTCCTCCACCGAGAGCGCGGACTTCCCCGCCTCCGCCGCCGTCGACGGCAACAACGCCACCCGCTGGTCCAGCCAGGCGTCCGACCCGCAGTGGCTCCAGGTCGATCTGGGCTCGGTCAAGAGCCTGTGCGGGGTGGACCTGCGCTGGGAGGCCGCCTACGGCAAGGACTTCCGCATCGAGTCCTCCACCGACGGCCAGAACTGGAGCACCCTGAAGTCCGTCACCGGCGCGAGCGGCGGCAACGCCTCCTACGCCGTCAGCGGCTCGGGGCGCTACGTCCGCGTCTACGGCACCGCGCGCGGCACCGTCTACGGCTACTCGCTCTGGGAGTTCGCCGTCCACACCGGCACCACCGGCACCCCGCCGGTCCAGGGCGGCGGCGACCTCGGGCCCAACGTGATCGTCGTCGACCCCTCCACGCCGAACCTCCAGCAGAAGTTCGACGACGTCTTCTCCCGCCAGGAGTCGAACCAGTTCGGGTCCGGCCGCTACCAGTTCCTGCTCAAGCCCGGCACCTACAACAACATCAACGCCCAACTCGGCTTCTACACCTCCATCTCCGGCCTCGGCCTGAACCCCGACGACACCCAGATCAACGGCGACATCACCGTGGACGCGGGCTGGTTCAACGGCAACGCCACGCAGAACTTCTGGCGTTCGGCGGAGAACCTCGCGATCCGCCCCGTCAGCGGCGACGACCGCTGGGCCGTCGCACAGGCCGCGCCGTTCCGCCGCATCCACGTCCAGGGCGGCCTCAACCTCGCCCCGAACGGCTACGGCTGGGCCTCCGGCGGCTACATCGCCGACTCCAAGATCGACGGCACCGTGGGCCCGTACTCCCAGCAGCAGTGGTACACCCGCGACAGCTCGGTGGGCGGCTGGACCAACGGCGTCTGGAACATGACCTTCACCGGTGTCCAGGGCGCGCCCGCGACCAACTTCGACAGCGGCCCGTACACCACGCTGGACACCACCCCGGTCTCCCGCGAGAAGCCGTTCCTCTACCTCGACGGCAGCACCTACAAGGTGTTCGTCCCCGCCAAGCGCACCAACGCGCGGGGCGTGTCCTGGCCGGCCAACGCGGGCAGCTCGATCCCGCTCGACCAGTTCTACGTCGTCAAGCCCGGCGCGAGTGCCGCGACCATCAACGCCGCGCTCGCCCAGGGGCTCAACCTCCTCTTCACCCCCGGGGTCTACCACCTCGACCAGACCATCGAGGTGAACCGCGCCAACACCGTGGTCCTCGGCCTCGGCCTCGCCACCATCGTCCCCGACAACGGCATCGACGCGATGCACGTCGCCGACGTGGACGGCGTGAAGCTCGCCGGGTTCCTCATCGACGCGGGCCAGGTCAACTCCGAGACCCTGCTGCGGATCGGCACCCCCGGCTCCACCGCCGACCACTCCGCCAACCCCACCACCATGCAGGACGTGTTCGTACGCATCGGCGGCGCGGGCCCCGGCCTCGCCACCAACTCGGTCGTGGTCAACAGCAACAACGTCATCATCGACCACACCTGGCTCTGGCGCGCCGACCACGGCAGCGGCGTCGGCTGGGACACCAACCGCGCCGACTACGGCCTGCGCGTCAACGGCAACGACGTGCTCGCCACAGGGCTGTTCGTCGAGCACTACAACAAGTACGACGTCTACTGGGCCGGTGAGCGCGGCCGCACGATCTTCTTCCAGAACGAGAAGGCGTACGACGTGCCCAACGCGGCCGCCGTCACCCACGACGGCATCGTGGGCTACGCCGCCTACAAGGTCGCCGACTCGGTCACCACGCACGAGGCCTGGGGGCTGGGGAGTTACTGCAACTTCACCTCCGACCCCTCGATCGTCCAGGCCCACGGCTTCCAGGTGCCCACCGGCTCCGGCATCAAGCTGCACGACCTGCTGGTGATCTCGCTCGGCGGCAAGGGGCAGTACGCCCACGTCGTCAACAACACCGGCGCGCCCACCTCGGGCTCGGACACCATCCCGTCCAAGGTGACCAAGTTCCCGTAAGGCCCCACGGGTCGCACCACGCCGGCCGCGTACGCCGCCCAGGGCGGCGTACGCGGCCGGCCGGTGTACCGGACCCGCCGACCGCCCCCGGTCCGGGCGCCCCCGGGAAGGCCGGACCTGTGCGACAACCGCCGTACCGTCCGGCCGACTTCACCCACCGGACGGCGCCGGACGTCGTCCCGGTCGCGGCGGTCTCCGGCCCGGGGAGCCCGGCATTCGCCCCGCTCCGGACCGCGCCCCCCGGCCCCCGAACCGCCCCGTCCCTAACGGAGTAGCTGCGCGGGCGCGCCGGGGGTGTTGCCGTTGTGATGGAAGGGTCCTGATCTCGACCAGTGAGGCACCTCATGCGTATGCGCAGCATTGCCACAACGGCCCTTCTCGCGGGCTCCCTTGCCCTCGCCGGCACCACGGCGGCCCACGCGGCGGACCCCGACCCGGTGACCGGTACCGCGGTCGGCAGCCCCGGCGTCGCCTCCGGCAACGTCATCCAGGTACCGGTCGAGATCCCGGTCAACCTGTGCGGCAACACGATCGACATCGTCGGTCTGCTGAACCCCGCGTTCGGCAACGCCTGCGTCAACTCCTGACGCCCACCGTGAGCCGGCTCCCCGACCGGGGAGCCGGCTCACGGCCGTCCGCGCTCAGGCCGGGCGGCGGAACAGCGCGGTCCACAAGAATGGCAGGCCCAGCACGTCCGCGTCCTCGTCCTGCTCGCGCATGGGCCGCAGCTCCATCTCCGTGAGGTCCTGGAAGATCCAGCGCAACGACTCCGCCGTGTAGGCCAGCCCGCCGTGCAGCCGGCCGTCCCGGTACAGCTCCGCGTCGGACACCTCCGAGCCCATGTGCCCGGCGGCGAAGCAGGTGAGCGCGAAGTGGCCGCCGGGCGCGAGGACGCGGTCCAGGAGCTGGAGATAGCTCACGCGCCGGTGCGGCGGCAGATGGTGGAAACAGCCGGAGTCGTAGACCAGCCCGTACGGGCCGCCGAGCGTCCCCCGGGTGAGCTCGAAGGCGTCGCCCTGGTGGAAACGCACCTTCGCGCCCGCCTCCCGGGCCCGCTCCTCGCCCCACGCGACGGCCGTGGGGGAGAGGTCGACGGCGTCCACCTCGAAACCGCGCGCCGCCAGGTGCAGCGCGTTGCGGCCCGGTCCGCAGCCCAGGTCCAGGGCGCGGCACGGCTCGATCAGACCGTCGTCCAGGTGGGAGACCAGGTTCTCGTCGGGCTTGGCGGGGAAGAACGGCACCGGCCGGGACCGGTCGCCGTAGAACGAGTCCCACCACGAGGCCGCGCCGTCCGTCCAGCGGTCGGCGTCCGGCGCGAACAGGCCGTCGAGCAGCCGTAGTACGTCCTCCGTCGTGCGTATGTTCCGGTCCATCCGGTCCCCGCCCCTCCTCGGCCGGGCGGCGTCCGAGGCGCGCCGCCCGGCGGAACGTTAACGGGACCGGTGATCCCCCGCCAGTGGGTATTCCGCCGCTGGTCAGGCCCCTGGTGCGACCGGTGCGGGGTCGTGCGGGGCGGGGCGGGAGGCGGGGCGGTGACCGCGCAGGATCAGGCGGCGGGCGGGGCGTTCCACCGCTTCGTACAGGAGCCAGGACAGGCCCAGGGACAGGGCGAAGACGACCGCGGTGACACCCAGCCCGGCCAGGAGGCCGAAGCGGGGTTTGTCGCCGAGCACGGTGATGCCCGCGCGCAGCACCAGCAGATGGATCATGTAGAACGCGAAGGACAGCTCCCCGAGCCGCACCAGCCGGCGCCGCCGCCACAGCGAGGGCAGGCCCCGCAGGTCCGCCAGGGCCGCCGCCGGGATCAGGGTGACGAAGCCGGCCAGGGTGCAGGCGGTCCCCGTGTAGCCGCCCCGGATCTGCGGGACCAGGAAGTAGCCGAGCAGCGCCAGCGCCAGCGACGCCTCCAGCCCGGGACCGCGCCAGCGCCCGAGCAGCACCAGCCGCGCGGTCACCGCGCCGAGCACGAACTCGGGCAGCCGGGCCGGCGGCAGCGAGTACAGCGGCTGGTGCAGCCAGTGGTGCGAGTCGGCGCGCGCCAGCACCAGCACCGCCAGCACCGCGAGCGCGCCCAGCACCACCGCGCCGCGCGCGCTGAGCCTGCGCAGCACGAGGAACAGCGCGGGGAAGGCGGCGTAGAAGAACGCCTCGCAGGCCAGCGACCAGCTGACCGGGTTCAGCGTCTGCCACCAGGGCTGCCACCACGAATGCACCAGCAGGACGTTGGCCGCCGCCTGCCGGACACGCGGCCGGGGCAGCCCGCTCAGCGTGTACGCCATCACGAACGCGATGACGAGCGTGACCAGGTGCACCGGGTAGACGCGGGCGATGCGCCGCCGCCAGAAGCCGAGCGCCCGGTCGCCGGGGCGGGCGGACCACATGAGGACGAAGCCGGAGAGCACGAAGAAGAACGACACCCCGGTGGCCCCGGGCCCGAACGCCCAGGCCACCAGGCGGCCCGGCTGTCCGCCGAAGTAGCCGAAGTTGTTCACGTGCAGTCCGAAGACCAGCACGGCCGCCATCCACCGCAGGCCGGTGAGGGAGGGCAGGGAGGGTCTGGGGGCGGCCGAGGGGGAGGCGGGGGCCGGGGCCGCGCCGGTCCGGTCGGGCGGCGTCCGGGTCGTCCGGGGCGTCGCCGTGCTCATCCGATCACCTGCCGCTGGAGGTTCGCGTGGGGCATGAAGGGGAGCGTTGCCCCGTCCGCGCCCCTCATTCACCTCACGCGGGGAACATCACACTGCTGCCGAACGAGACGGCCGCCGCCATGCCACGGATGGCCGGGCGGCCGCACCCGAACGAGTGAGGGCGTCGCGGTTTCGGGGAACGGCTCCGATGGGCAGGGTGAGGCGCGTGAGGCGACACTCGATAGGTGAGGCGCGTCACTCCGTGCGGGGGACCTCCCGGCCCGCCGCCCGCGGGGGCACGGACGCCCGGACCCATGATGCGGG
This sequence comes from Streptomyces sp. NPDC005435, assembly GCF_040703155.1. Classification (NCBI taxonomy): domain Bacteria; kingdom Bacillati; phylum Actinomycetota; class Actinomycetes; order Kitasatosporales; family Streptomycetaceae; genus Streptomyces; species Streptomyces sp. NPDC005435. Next base: position 98,133 of record NZ_JBEXEQ010000023.1, on the reverse strand, counting down.
AGCCGGGTACCGGCGCCGGTACCCGGCCGGTGCGTTCCGCCGGAGACGGACCCTCCCGTTCGTCGGAAACCACGAATCAGACTTGGACGACTCGTTTTCTTGAATCTTTCGTGTTTATGGAGGTAGGTTCGCTGCATGACCGCATCCCAGCCTCCGACCACCGCCGCGGAGCTGCGCGGTGCCGGCCTGCGCGTGACGGCGGCCCGCGTCGCCCTGCTGGACGCCGTCCGTGACGGCGACCACCTCGGTGTCGAGGCCATCGCCGACAAGGTCCGCGACCGCGTGGGCCACATCTCCCTGCAAGCCGTCTACGACGCCCTGCACGCGCTCACCGCGGCGGGGCTCATACGCCGCATCGAACCGGCCGGCAGCCCCGCCCGGTTCGAGGGCCGCGTCGGCGACAACCACCACCACGCCGTCTGCCGGTCGTGCGGGGTCGTCGTCGACGTCGACTGCGCGGTGGGTCACGCACCGTGTCTCACCGCGTCGGACGACCGGGGCTTCGTCATCGACGAGGCCGAGGTCGTCTACTGGGGCACCTGCCCCGACTGTTCCACCGGTCGTACGGCCTGAGCGCCGCGTCCCGTCCGTTTCGGAAGGATTGACATGCCCGACAACAAAGATGCGATCGTCACTGACCCGAAGGACGAGGGAACCGGCGGCTGCCCCGTCGCCCACGGCGCCGGCGCCACCTCGCTGCACCCCGCCCTCGGCAGCGGCAACGACCGCTGGTGGCCGAAACAGCTCAACCTGAAGGTCCTTGCCAAGAACCCGCCCGTCGCCAACCCGCTGGGCGAGGAATTCGACTACGCCGAGGCCTTCCTGAGCCTGGACCTGCCGGCGGTGAAGCGTGACATCGCCGAGGTGCTGACCACCTCGCAGGACTGGTGGCCCGCCGACTTCGGCCACTACGGCCCGTTCATCATCCGCATGGCCTGGCACAGCGCCGGTACCTACCGCACCCTCGACGGCCGCGGTGGCGGCGGCAGCGGCCAGCAGCGCTTCGCCCCGCTGAACAGCTGGCCGGACAACGCCAACCTGGACAAGGCCCGCCGCCTGCTGTGGCCGGTGAAGAAGAAGTACGGCAAGAACCTCTCCTGGGCCGACCTCATCATCCTCTCCGGCAACGTCGCGCTGGAGACCATGGGCTTCAAGACCTTCGGCTTCGGCGGCGGCCGCGTGGACGCCTGGGAGCCGGACGCCGACGTCTACTGGGGCCCGGAGACCACCTGGCTCGGCGACGAGCGCTACACCGGCGACCGCGAGCTGGACAAGCCCCTCGCGGCCGTCCAGATGGGCCTGATCTACGTCAACCCGGAGGGCCCCAACGGCAACCCGGACCCGATCGCGGCGGCCCGCGACATCCGCGAGACCTTCGCCCGCATGGCGATGAACGACGAGGAGACCGTCGCCCTGATCGCGGGCGGCCACACCTTCGGCAAGACCCACGGCGCCGGCCCGGCGAGCGACGTCGGCCCCGACCCGATGGACGCGCCGATGGAGCAGCAGGGCCTCGGCTGGAAGAGCAGCTTCGGCACCGGCAAGGGCCCCGACACCATCACCTCCGGCCTTGAGGTCACCTGGAACTCCACGCCGATCACCTGGGACGAGAACTTCTTCGCCACCCTGTTCGGCTACGAGTGGGAGCTGACCGAGAGCCCGGCCGGCGCCCACCAGTGGAAGCCGAAGGACGGCGCGGGCGAGGGCACGGTTCCCAGCGCCTTCGACCCGAACAAGAAGATCGCGCCGAACATGCTCACGACGGACCTGTCGCTGCGCTTCGACCCGATCTACGAGCCGATCTCCCGCCGCTTCCACGAGAACCCCGAGCAGTTCGCGGACGCCTTCGCCCGCGCCTGGTACAAGCTGACCCACCGCGACATGGGCCCGAAGTCCCTGCTCCTCGGCCCCGAGGTCCCGGAGGAGACGCTGCTGTGGCAGGACCCGCTGCCGCAGCCCGTCGGGCAGCCGATCGACGCGGCCGACGCCACCGCGCTCAAGGCCAAGATCCTCGACACCGGCCTGACCGTGCAGCAGCTGGTCCACGCCGCCTGGGCCTCCGCGGCCACCTTCCGCGGCAGTGACAAGCGCGGCGGCGCCGACGGCGCCCGTGTCCGCCTGGAGCCCCAGCGCGGCTGGGAGGTCAACGAGCCCGACCAGCTCGCCCTGGTGCTGCGCACCCTGGAGGGCGTCCAGCAGGAGTTCAACGCCTCCGCAGGGGCCAAGCACGTCTCCCTGGCCGACCTGATCGTCCTCGGCGGCGACGCCGCGGTGGAGCAGGCCGCCAAGGACGGCGGGTTCCCCGTCGAGGTGCCCTTCACCCCGGGCCGCGTGGACGCCTCCCAGGAGCAGACCGACGTCGAGTCCTTCGAGGCGCTCAAGCCCGCCGCCGACGGCTTCCGCAACTACGTCGGCAAGGGCAGCAACCCCGGCCGCGCCGAGTACATGCTCGTCGACCGGGCCAACCTGCTCACCCTGAGCGCCCCGGAGATGACCGTCCTCATCGGCGGTCTGCGCGCGCTCGGCGCCACCTACCAGGGCTCCAAGCTCGGTGTCTTCACCGACCGGCCGGGCACGCTGACGAACGACTTCTTCGTCAACCTGCTCGACCTCGGCACCACGTGGAGCTCCACCAGCGGCGACGAGGCCACCTTCGAGGGCCGCGACTCCGCCACCGGCCAGGTCAAGTGGACCGGCACCCGCAGCGACCTGGTCTTCGGCTCCAACGCCGAACTGCGCGCCGTCGCCGAGGTGTACGCCAGCGACGACGCCAAGGAGAAGTTCGTCAAGGACTTCGTCGCCGCGTGGCACAAGGTCATGAACCTCGGCCGGTTCGACCTCGCCTGACCGGTCGGCCCTTGAGGCGCCCGGGACCGGCCCCGACGGGCCGGCCCCGGGCGCCTTCGCCTGCTCCCACCTGGGAATACGGGGCTTTACCCGCCCCCGACTGCGCCCACGCGGACCCGGGTGCACGATGGTGGTGAAGACGCCTTCGGGCCGGCACTCCGCCACGCGGCCGTGAGCAGGCGAGAGGAGGCGGCGGCCGATGACTCGCACCCCATGGACGCCCCCGGCCACCCGGGTCCGCCTGTGGCGCTGGCGGCGCAACCCGCTGCGGCGGCGCAGCGATCTGGCCGAGGGCTGGATCATCCTTCTCACCTGGATCTTCGCCGTCCTGGGCGGCGCGCTCGCCGGCTGGGCCGCCGGGCAGACCGTGGACGCCTCGCTCGCCGCCCGCCGCGCCGAGGTGCACACCGTCTCCGCCGTGCTCACCGCCGACGCGGCGCGGACCGTCACCGAGGGCAGCGGCTACGACGGCGACCACGTCTGGGGCACCGTGCGCTGGACCGACCCCGACGGCTCGGTGCACACGGGCCGCACCAAGGTACGGCCGGGGACCACCGCCGGCAGCGCCACCACCGTGTGGACCGACGGCACCGGCCGGACCGTGCCCCCGCCCGCCTCCACCGCCGAGGCCGCCCTCCAGACCGTCCTCACCGGCCTCCTCGTCGCCCAGGTCAGCGGTACGGCCGTCTGGGCCGGGGGCCGGCTGCTGCGCGGCTCGCTGGTGCGGCGGCAGCTGTCCGAGTGGGACAAGGAGTGGAAGCGCGTCGGCCCGGAGTGGCGCAAGCTCAGCGGGGGCCGGGGCTGAGCGCCGCCGCCGACACACGGGGTACGCGTGACCCTTGGACAGGGGTGGTGCGCGGCTGTTTCGCTGTTCCTCCCGTCGGTGACCGACAGGCCGACGGCCGATGCCCACGGCCGATCCGGGAGGACCTTCCCATGCCCCGTACCAACCCCGTGCCCCGCCGCCGGCTCCTCCGGGCGGGCGGCGCCCTCGCCACCGCCGCCGCGCTCACCCCCACGGTGCAGGCCCACGCCGCCGGCTCCGCGTCCGACGACGTGACCGCTCGACTGCGTTCGCTGGAGCGGGAGTACGACGCGCGTCTCGGCGTCTACGCCCACAACACGCGCACCGGCCGGACCGTGACGTACCGTGCGGGCGAACCGTTCGCGATGTGCTCGCTGTTCAAGGCGTTCGCGGCGGCGGCCGTGCTGCGCGACCACAGCGGCCGCGGCGGGCGCGCCGGCCGTACCGGGCTCGACGAGGTGATCCACTTCCCGCCCGCCGACATCCTGCCCAACTCCGAGCACAGCGCGGCCTTCGTGGAGACGGGCATCCCCGTGCGCGACGCGTGCGCGCTGGCCGTCCGGTACAGCGACAACACGGCGGGCAACCTCATGCTGCGCCGCATCGGAGGCCCGGCCGGACTCACCCGGTTCTTCCGCTCCCTCGGCGACGGGGTGAGCAGGCTCGACCGCTGGGAGACCGACCTCAACACCGCGATTCCCGGTGACCCGCGCGACACCACGACCCCGTACGCCATCGGGCGGAGCCTGGAGCGGCTGGCCCTGGGCCGTGCGCTCGACGGGGCCGGCCGGCGGCAGCTCGTCGCCTGGCTGCGCGGCAACACCACCAGCACGAAGCGGTTCGGTGCGGGACTGCCCGCCGGCTGGACGCTCGCGGACAAGACCGGCACCGGCTCCTACGCCAGCGCCCACGATCTCGGCGTCGCCTGGACCACGCGCGGCACCCCCGTCGTGCTCGCCGTGCTGTCCACGAAGGCGGAGCGGGACGCGCCCGTGGACGAGACAGTGATCGAGCGCACCGCCCGGCTGCTCGCGGCCGCCGTCGCACCCGGTGAGTAGCGGTGTCCGTGTCCGGGGATGACGCGACATGTCTGCCGCCCCAACTCCCGGATACCGGGCCCGATGCCGACATTTTCCATCCGTACTGAGCTGCGCAATCAGTCCGGTTGAGCTTCTGCGGTGATGAACTCGTGGAAAATTGACGGGAGTTGTAAAGCCGACAAGACTCTGCCCAGCTTCGCTCCGCCTCGGGCGGGCGAAGCGACGCGGCCGCCGTGCGCCGACGCCGGTGCGTCGCGTCCCGCCACCTCCCACACCTGCCTGAAATGGACAGAGGCTCACCTTGTCACGTTCCCAACCAGCCCGGTCCCTCGCCGCGGTCGCGGCCACCTTCCTCGCGGCGGCCGCCGCGCCCCTGATCGGGGCCGGCCCGGCCCACGCCTCCGACGGCGGCGGATGCCAGTCCGCCACCGTCCAGTACCGCCTCGTCGGCGCGGACGGCAAGACCGTCGGCGCGGACTGGACCTCGCAGGGCGGATTCCACCAGTGGGACACCGTCCCCGGCACCGTCGAGGTCCGCCTCGCCCCCGGCCAGAGCGTCAACGCGGGCTGCGAGTACCCCGTTTCGCTGGCCGAGTACACCACGGAGGGTCCCGACTGGCTCTCCTCCGGACAGCAGCAGCTGGTCGACAAGGCCACCGTCTTCCTGTCCGCCGAGGACGTCGCGGGCCAGGACGACGCGGGCCGCAGCTGGAAGAAGCTCAGCGTCAAGGCGCCCGACTGCTTCGGCCAGATAGACCTGTACGGCGACGACGTCTCCTACGACGGCAAGGAGGGCGAGGGCCATGGGCAGCTGCCCGACGTGCGGACCGGTGTCCTCACCCCGTACCACCTGATCGCCGCGTGGAACGGCGGTGACAAGCGCTGCGAGTCCACCCCGGCCCCGCAGTCGCCGTCCTCGCCGGCCTCGGCCTCCGCGCCCGCCCCGTCCGCCTCGGCCCCGGAGTCCTCCGCGACCCCGCAGCCGAGCGCGCCCGCGGGCAAGGAGACCACCCCGGCCCCGAAGCCGAAGCCGTCCGGGACGCCGTCGACCAGCGCGCACGTGCCGCCGCTGACCAGCTCCCCGTCGGCCGCGCCCAAGGCGTCGCCCAACGGTGGCGCCAAGCCGCCGCTGGCCGAGACCGGCGCGGGGTCGGTCGGCATGATCGCGGGCGGTGCCGCCCTGGTGCTGGCCCTCGGCGCCGGAACGGTCTACGTCAGCCGTACGCGCCGCTCCTGACGGCGCACCACAGCGGGAGGGGGAGCCGTCGGCGGACGGCTCCCCCTCCTTTGTGTGTACGGGAAAGTGCGCAGGTCAGCGCGGGGTTACTGATCAGTTTCCCAATACCGGCAGTAACATGATCACCTTGGCTCCGGGTGTTACCCGTCAGTCAAGTCAGCGCGGTCCGCGAGGACGCGCCCTGCCCGGAGATGGCCATGTCTGCTGCCGACGACGCATTCGAGAACGCGCGTTTCTCCTACGACCAGCACATCCGCACGTGCCGCCAGTGCCACGCCGACGCCGCCCCCTGCGCGGTCGCCAAGCACCTGCTGCGCCTCTACAACATCGCCCGCCGCGACCGAATGCGCGCGGCAGGCCCCGCGACGGGCTGACCCGAGGGGCGGGCCTTCACCGGAGCGGGGACTTCCCTTCACCGGAGTGGGGACTTTCTCCGGCAGTTCCAGCAGTACTCGGCCACCGGCGCGGTCACCCCGTCGGATGAGCCGACCGTACGATCAGGTCCCGTAGTTCCTCCACCGCTCGGGTGTGGGCGCCGGTCAGTTCCGGGGTTTCCACGGTGGCGGGGGTGAGGGGGACGGGGCGGGGGCCGGCTGTCACGTGGTGGCGGATGGCGTCGATCATGGTGGGGAGGCGGCCCCACTCGCCGCCCACGACCACCAGGTCCGGGTCGGTCAGGGCGACGGCCGCGCTCAGGACGCCGCCGACCGCTCGCGCGAGCGCGTCGCGTACCCGGGGCTCGTCGGGTCCGGTGACCGCCGCCCGTACCGCGTCCGCGTCGACCGCCGTCGAGTCGGCCCGGCGCAGCCCCAGCGCGGCGAACACCTCGGTCAGCGGCATCGCCGTACCGTCCGGACCCGGCACGCAGACATGGGCGATCTCGCCGGCGAGACCCCGGTGACCGCGCCGTACCGCGCCGTCCGTGACGACGGCGCAGCCGAGACCCTCGCCGAGGTGGACGTACACGAAGTCGTCCACCCCGGCCGCGCTGCCCGTCTGGCGCTCGGCGCGGGCCGCCCAGTTGATGTCGTTGTCCACCAGGACCGGGCCGTTCACATACGGGGCGAGGACGGCGGCCGGGTCCAGGTCGCCCACCAGGAAGGGCGCGTCGGGGAGCCGGACCAGCCGGCCGCTCGCCCGGTCCACCGGGTCGGCGGCGCTGACCACCGCCGTGCGCGGCGCGCCCCGCCCGGACACGCAGAGCTTCGCGGCGACCTCGGCCAGCGCGCGGGCGGCCCGGCGTTCGCCCGCGTTGCGGCCGAGGTCCGCGCGGGCCCGGTCCACGGTGGCGCCGAGGGCGTCCACGGTCTCGGCGGTCACGCCGTGCGGGGAGATGCTCGCGACCAGCGCGGTGCCGAGATGGGGGGCGAGCGCGTAGTACGAGCCCGCGCGGCCGCGCCCCGTCGTCCGCTCGCCGGTGTCCACCAGCAGCCCGGCCCCGGCCAGGCGCTGCACGCCGTCGGAGATGGTCGGCTTCGAGATACCGGTCAGGGCGGCGATCTCCGCCCTGGTCAGACGCGGATGCGCCATCAGCGCGCGCAGCACGTTCTCGTCGGTGAGCGCGCGGAGCATCTCCAGGGAGGGCTTGGCGGGAGTCATGCCCCGCATCCTAGTAAGGGCTGTTGCCTAAAGCCGGTGCGCTGTCTACCGTAGGGATTGGTAAGGAGTCCTGACTAAATCGTTCCGCCGGATTCCATGCCGTCGTACGTGACCCACACAGAGCCGTACCGAAGGAGCCGGGCGATGACGCTCGCCGCTGAACAGCAGCCCCAGACAGGTGAGTTGCCGCACTGGGACACCGTGCCCGAGGACCTGCCCGCCGCGATCCGCACCATCAAGGCCGCGCTGCGTGCCCGGATCGAGGCGTCGGGCCGGACCGTCGAGGAGGTCTACGCCGTCGCCGAGCGGCGCGTGGCCGAGCGGGTCGCGGAGATCCGCGCGGCGCGCGCGGCGGGCGAGCCGGTCTGGCCCGTGATCGAGTACGCCGACATCGAGAACGGCACCGTGACCCCCGAGCAGCGCGCCGCCGTCGAGCGGCGCGGCTGTCTCGTCGTGCGCGGCCACTTCCCGCGCGAGCGGGCCCTCGCCTGGGACGCCGGGATCGTGGACTACGTCGAGGGCAACCGGTTCTTCGAGAACTACCGTGGCCCCGGCGACGACTTCTTCGGCAGCGTCGGCTCCCGGCCCGAGATCTACCCCGTCTACTGGTCCCCGCCGCAGATGGAGGCCCGGCAGAGCGACCGCATGGCCCGGACGCAGTCCTTCCTCAACTCCTTCTGGAAGCACACCTCCGACGGGGTCCAGTGGTTCGACCCCGACCGCGACGCGCTCTACCCCGACCGCATCCGCCGCCGTCCCCCGGGCGCCGACTCCGCGGGCCTCGGCGCGCACTGCGACCCCGGCACCCTCGACCTGTGGATGACCGGCGCCTACCAGCGCGCCTTCCGCCACCTCTTCGACGGCACGGTCGAGGAGTACGACCCCTGGAACCCGGCCCACCGCACGGCGGGCCCGCAGTACCCCGGCTCCACCATGTGCTCGGCGTTCCGCACCTTCCAGGGCTGGACCGCGCTGTCCGACATGGACCACGACCAGGGCGTCCTGCACACCGTGCCGGTCCCCGAGGCCATGGCCCTGCTGATGCTCCGCCCGCTGCTCGCGGACGTCCCCGAGGACGACATGTGCGGGGTCACCGTCAACCGGGTCTTCCCCGCGAGCGAGAAGTGGCACCCCCTGCTCCTCGAAGCCCTCTCCGGCATCCCGGACGTGCGCGCCGGGGACTCCGTCTGGTGGCACTGCGACATGATCCACAGCGTGGCCCCCGTCCAGGACCAGCAGGGCTGGGGCAACGTCATGTACATCCCCGCCGCCCCCTGGTGCCCGCGCAACGAGGAGTACGCCGGCTCGGTCCGCGCCGCCTTCCTCACCGGCTCCAGCCCCTCGGACTTCCCCGAGGAGCACTACGAGCGCACCTGGCCCGACCGCTTCGGCCCCGAGGCCCTGAACGACACGGGGCGCCGGGGACTGGGCTTCGCCGAGACGCCGTAGGGGGATACCCCGAGCGGGGCCTGGGGGAGACCCGGAGCGTGGCCTCGGGGAGACCCCGGGCGCGTGATGGGGGCCGCGCTCCTGCTCCCGCACGAGGCAGCGCCCCGGCCCGGCGGCCTAGCGTCCTGGCATGACGTCGATCAGACCCCTCGCCAAGGACATCCTCCGGGCCGCGGCGCTCCTTCCGCTGAGCGTGGCCCGCGCGGCCACCGCGCTGAAGGGCCGCGCCCCCCACCGCTCACGCGGTCTGCTCCACGCCGGTACCGGCATCCTGCTCGGCGCCGTCGCGCTCGTCCTCGTCGGCACGGAACTGCTGGTCATCGCGCGCGGGGCGCTGTACGGATTCGTCGACCAGGGGCCGTACGACCACTCCTGGGGCGGCCCGACGCTCGCCGGGGCCTGGCTGGTGCACTTCCTGGCCAGCCTGCCCGTCGTGGCCGGCGCCCTGGGCCTGCTGTGGTTCATCGCGCACCTGGACGACCGCCTCGGCGCCCGGTTCGTACGGGGCGAGCGGACCGGGGCCTGGGCCCTGCCCGCCGCGCTGCTGCTGCCGGCCGGGGCGGTCGTGTTCGTGATCGCCTGGATACATCAGCTATAGAGCGGGTACCTTCTCGCCCGGCTGCGCCTCCGCCTTGCTCAGCGCCGCGTCCCGGGTGTCGGGCATCAGGACGTACGTCACCAGGGAGATCAGCGCGCAGCCGGAGACGTACCAGAAGAACAGCCGCTCGTGGCCGGCGTCCTTGAACCACAGGGCGACGTATTCCGCCGTGCCGCCGAAGAGGGCGTTGGCGACGGCGTAGGGCAGGGCGACACCGAGAGCGCGGACGCGGGTGGGGAACAGCTCGGCCTTCACCGCCGCGTTGATCGAGGTGTAGCCGGTGACGATCACCAGCGCCAGCAGGGACAGCCCCAGCGCGGGCCAGAAGGAGGACGCCGAGCCGAGCGCCGTCATGATGGGATACGTGCCCACCGTGCAGCCCACCGCGAAGGTGATCAGCAGCGGCCTGCGGCCGATCCGGTCGGAGAGCGCCCCGGCCAGCGGCTGGAGCAGCGCGAACACGGTGAGCGCGGTGAAACTCACCAGCGTGGCCGTCGACTTGGCCATGCCCGCGCTGCCGATGAGGTACTTGGTGAGATACGTGGTGTACGTGTAGTACGCCACCGTGCCGCCCAGGGTGAGCGCCATGACCAGGCCCGCCTCGCGCCGGTGCTCCCACAGCGCGGTGAGCGTGCCGCGCGCGGTCGGCGCGTTCTCCCCGGCCGCCTCCTCGGTGAACGCCGCCGTCTCCGTCAGCCGCCGCCGCAGCCAGAACACCACCAGGGCGAACACCGCGCCGACCACGAACGGCAGCCGCCAGCCCCAGCTCTTCAACTGGTCCTCGGTCAGGGTGTGTTGCAGCGTGATCAGGATGGCGAGGCCAAGGAGCTGGCCGCAGGTCATCGACACGTACTGGAAGGAGGAGCCGAGCCCGCGCCGGTTCCGCGCGGAGGCCTCGGTGAGATAGGTGGCGCTGGCCGCGTACTCGCCGCCGATGCTGAGCCCCTGGAGCAGCCGGGCGAGCAGCAGGACGAGGGCGCCGAAGTAGCCGGCCTGGCCGTAGGTGGGGGCCACGGCGATGAGCAGCGCGGCCACCGACATCATCGTGACGGTCAGGGTCAGCGCGCTCTTGCGGCCGTGCCGGTCGGCGGCCCGTCCGAGAATCCACCCGCCGACCGGGCGCATCAGGAAGCCGACGGCGAAGATGCCCGCCGTGTTGAGGAGTTGGGTCGTCGGGTTGTCGCCGGGGAAGAAGGAGTCGGCGAAGTAGATCGCGAAACTGGCGTAGACGAACCAGTCGTACCACTCGACGAGATTGCCGAGCGATCCGCCGACGAGGGCGAGACGGCGGCTGCCGGGGGAGTCCGTGGACGGTACGGCCGTGGGGGGTGTCATGGCGGCTCCAGGGGACGGCGAAGTCCCGGAGGCACGGCGACAGCCGCCGTTCCGCCGGGACACGGGTCCGCCCGATCATGAGTCACCGGCCCCACCCGCACAAGGGGCCGTCACCCCCGTGACGGCCCGGCGGGGCGGCCTACTTGAACCAGTACTTCACACCGCGGTGGTGCGAGCAGGTGCCCTGCGAGTGCTTCGAGTACGACACGGAGGCGTCCTTGCACTTCGCCGTCTCGTACGCGTCCTTCGGCTTCTGGTGGTGCGTCCAGCCGCAGACCCCGGTGGTGTGGTGCACACAGTGGTGGGCCGTGTTCTTGGCCGGCAGCGCCGTCGCGGCGGACGCGGACGGTGCGCTGAAGAAGGCGCCGGCGAGAGCGACGGCGACGGCCGTGGCGGCGAGGCGTGCGCGCAAAGGAATCCCCCCTAGAGATCGAATGTGATGCTCGCGTGAAGATCGTATACCAGGGTCTTCACATGTTTTGCGAGTTGGGCGAGGAATGGGTGGGTGGGAGAGGGGGTGCCGGCAAAGCCGTGGTGCGGCGCGGCGCTCGGATGTATTGTCCAGAACTGGAAATCCGGTCCAGAGTCGCTGTTCACGCGGGCCGCCAACTTCCCTGCGAGCGGAGGACGTTCATGGAAGGCCCCGAGGAATACGACGCGGACGAACATCTGATCCAGGAGGCCGAGAAGATCGCCGTCGCCCTCGGCCGGATGTTCCCCGGGCTGTGCGAGGTGGTGCTGCACGACCTGCGGGACCCGGGCCATGCGATCCGGGCGATAGAGAACAACCTCTCCGGGCGCCAAGTGGGCGACGCGGCGACCGAGTTGGGCCTCGCCCGGATCGCCGACCCGGACTACCCCGGCGTCGTCCAGAACTACCCCAACCGCTTCCCCGACGGCCGCCCGGCCAAGAGCACCTCCATCGGGATCAAGAACCGCGCCGGTGACTACGTCGCCGCCCTCTGCCTCAACCTCGACGTCTCCGTGCTCTCCCCGGTCGCCCTCACACTCGGCCGGCTCGTCGCCACCGGCCCCGAACACCCCGGCGAGCCACCGGAGTCGCTCGGCGACCGCACCGCCCGCGAACTGCGCACCGCCGTCGAGTCGTACGCGGCCCGCAGCGGGAGCACCCCCAGATCCCTGAGCCGCGACGCCAAGCGGGAACTGGTGCGGAGCCTGCACCGGGACGGCTACTTCGCCTCACGGGACGCCGCCCGGACCATCGCGGACCTGCTCGGGATCTCCCGGGCCACCGTCTACAACTACGCCGGATGACAGGACCGTCCGAGCCCACCCGTACCGCCGATCACCCCAGGGGACTCACCATGGCCGCCGTACCCTCCCTCACCCTCGACGACGTCCGGGCCGCCGCCGCGCGCCTGAAGGGCATCGCCCACCGCACCCCCGTGATCACCTCTCGCACCCTCAACTCCCGTGTCGGGGCGGAGGTGTTCATCAAGTGCGAGAACTTCCAGCGGGTCGGCGCCTTCAAGTTCCGGGGCGCCTACAACGCCGCCGCCCGGCTCACGCCCGATCAACTGGCCAAGGGCATCGCCGCGTTCTCCTCCGGCAACCACGCCCAGGCCGTCGCCCTTGCCGCTCGTGAACTGGGGACCACCGCCGTCATCCTGATGCCCGAGGACGCCCCCCGCTCCAAGGTGGAGGCGACCCTCGGCTACGGCGCCGAGGTCGTCACCTACGACCGCTACACCCAGGAACGCAACGCGCTCGGCACCGAACTCGCCGAGGAGCGGGGCCTCGCCCTGATCCCGCCCTACGACCATCCCGACGTCATCGCCGGACAGGGCACCGCCGCGCTCGAACTCCTGGAGGAGACGGGCGAACTCGACGCGCTCGTGGTGCCCGTGGGCGGCGGCGGGCTCATCGCGGGCAGCGCCACCGCCGCGAAGTCCCTCCATCCGGCGATCCGGATCATCGGCGTCGAGCCCGAGGAGGGCGACGACACCAAGCGCTCCCTGGACACCGGCGAACGCGTCACCATCCCCGTGCCCCGCTCCATCGCCGACGGCCAGGTGCTGCCCTCGCCCGGCGAGATCACCTTCGCGCTCAACCAGCGGCTGGTGGACGCCATCGCGCTGGTCGGCGACGAGGAGATCGTGGAGGCGATGCGGTTCGCCTTCGAGCGGCTGAAGATCGTCCTGGAGCCGAGCGGCGCCACCGGCCTGGCCGCCCTCCTCTCCGGCCGGGTCGAGAACCTCCCGCGCCGCGTCGGCGTCATCGCCTCGGGCGGCAACATCGACACCCGCAGGTTCACCGAACTCCTCGGCTGACGACGGCGGTTCCGGGCAAGGCCGGCGAGGCCGCGCCCGGAGACGCCGTACGCGCTACTCGGCGGGCAGCGCGTAGTCCGCGAGCGACACCGAGCCCGAGTTGGCCAGCGGCACCCCGTCCAGGAACGCGGCCGGCAGGTCGAACGCCTCCACCAGGGCGCCCATGTGCGGGGCCAGCTCGCGCAGCACGTCGTCCACCAGCCCGGGCAGCGAGCAGACCTGGTCCGGCGACAGATGCCCGTGCGCCAGCAGGTCACCGCTGCGGGCGCTCGTCTCCTGGAGCAGGAACAGCAGGCACAGCCGTCCGAGCAGGGCCCGCGCCCCCGGCTCCGACGCCCGGTCCACGGCGTCCAGGAAGGCGTCGGCGGCGCGCAGCCGGGCGTGCGCCGAGACCATCTCCAGGGCCGCCGAGGAAGCGCCGTTCCAGCGGGCCACGGGATCGCCGGACGGCCCCTGCCGCAGCCGGGTCCGCGCCCGGTCCCGCCAGATCGACTCGGCCCGCGCCAGCAGCCCCCGCAGATGCCCCGGCTCGGTCAACTGGGCCGCGCCGGCGGGGGAGTCGAGCGGACCGGGCGGCGGCTGCTCGGCGAACAGCATCTCGGCGGCCGCCTTCACCGAGATCACCGTGTTGTCGCCCTCGGCGGTCACGGTGCCCTCGATGTACTGCGGGAACTCGGAGAGCCCGTTGGCCGCGAACAGCGCCTGGGCACCGCAGCGTTCACGGCACTCCACGGTGACCTCCCGCGCCTGCCAGGTGATCCAGCTCTTGGCCACCGCGACCAGCCGCTCGGCCTCCGCCTGCCGTTCGGGGTCCGGGTCCGTGCGGTGCGTGGTCCAGCCGTCGAGTGCCGTGCGGTGCAGGAAGGTCATGGCGTACGCGGTGGCCAGGCCCTTCAACAGCGGCCCGTGGTGGGAGCGGTGGGCGTTCACCGGGATGCGCTCGCCCGCGCGCGGCCCGCTGACCTGCCGGTGTCCGCCGTAGCGCACGGCTATGGCGAGGGCTGCCCGGGTGGCGCCGATCGCGGCGCCGCTCATGCACAGCTTGCCCATGGTGACCCGGCCGATGGAGCGCAGGAACCGCTTGCGCCGGTTGCCGAGTTCGCTGTGCAGCGTGCCCTCGGCGTCGAGGCGGCCGTGCGCGGACTCCAGCAGGGCGGAGCGGGGCAGCGGCACCCGGTCGAAGGAGGTCATGCAGTGGTCCACGGGCGCGCCGGTGCGCATCGGCAGCCTGCGCACCCGTATGCCCGGACGCAGTCCGTTCTCGTCGCTCAGCGGGGTCAGGAACAGGAAGACCCCCTCGTCCCGGCCGTCCACCAGCAGCCGGGCGGCCACCACCGCGCTCTTGGGGCCGCCGGTCAGACTGGTGTTGGGCATGAACTTCTGGGCGCCGGCGTGCGGGGTGTGCAGCACGAACCCGCCGGTGGCCGGGTCGAGTTCGGCGGTCGTCTCCAGCGCGGAGGCGTCGTTGCCGTGCTCCAGCTCCGTGCACAGGAACGTGCCGACGCGGCGCAGCGAGGTGAAGTCGGAGAGGTCGCGGCCGCCGTCGTGGTCGAGCAGGCTGCCGAGGAACAGGTTGTAGTGGATGCTCGCCACCGTGCACAGGCCGCCGCCACCGTCCACGATGGCCGCCCACTCGTGCAGGGCCGCGAGTTCCGCCGGATCGTCGGCGAGCCGTTCCGGTGCCCCGGCGGTGTCGTTCACCAGGCGCAGCCAGGCGTAGGAGAGTTCGGCGCGCTCGGCGGCCGTGAGCCCCGGGCGGTGGCGGAAGGTGTCCCGCGAGATCAGGTCGCGCCAGCGGCCGTGCCCGCGCTCGCGCGCTCCGCCGTCGAAGAGGAGCCGGGTCAGTTCCGCGACGGCCGCCGGGGCCGGTGCGGAACGGGACGCGGACAGAAGGGACTTGTGGTGCTCGTCGTCGTTCCCGGGTGCCGAGGGGAGTTCTACCTGAGGTGTCAGAAGAGTCATGGGCCCGCTCCCGTGGTCGCAGATCCGGCAGGAAGGGATGCGCAGTGTCAGAAGATACGGACCTTCCGGTTTGCTTATCAAGCAAAGACTTTGTCAATCGGTTACCGCACGGTTGCGTAATGTGGGTGCTTCAAGTTCGACAACTGACCGAAACTGAACGGCTTTTACAGGGATGTGGCACCCTCCCGCAGCGCGCCGGGTCGGCCGGAAGGCGTTGTGATACCGGGCGGCACGTCTTATCGTGGCCGGCGGTGAGGGGCCCGGGCGCTCGTACGTGAGGGCGAGCGCACGCTTGAAAGGGCGAGTTGGCGGGTGGCAGGATGCGTACCCGCCGGTCTCTTTCCGTCACCGACCGGGCCGTGAAGCCAGTGCGGAGGGTGTGCCGTGGCGCTGCAGGAACGTGCGATCAGGACAAGGCGCAACATCCTGGTGGCAGCCGCCGACGTGTTCGCCGACGTGGGGTACGAGGCCGCCACGATCTCCGAGATTCTGCAGCGGGCCAACGTCACCAAGGGCGCCCTCTACTTCCACTTCGCCTCCAAGGAACAGCTCGCCCAGGCCGTCCTCACCGACCAGCTCACCTCGGTGCCGGACACCCCGCCGCGCGAACTCGTCCTCCAGGAAGGGCTCGACGCGGGCTTCCTCCTCGCGCATCTGCTCGGCGAGGGCGATCCGCTGGTGCGGGGCAGCGTCCGGCTCACCGTGGACCAGGGCTCGCCCCAGGACGGCCTGGACCGGCGGGTGCCCATGGCCTCCTGGATCGACCACAACGCCAAGCTCCTGGCGCGGGCGAAGGCGAGCGGTGAACTCCTGCCGCACGTCGACGTCGAGGCCGCCGCCAAGGCGTTCGTCGCCGCCTTCACCGGCGCCCAGGTGCTCTCCAAGATCATGAACGACCACACGGACCTCATGGAGCGCGTGGTCGACCTCTACCGGCATCTGATGACCAGCATCGCCGTCCCCGCCGTCCTCGTCCGCCTCGACATGGGCCTGGACCGGGGCGGGCGCGTCCACGCCGAGGCCCTGGCCCTGCGCCGGGAGACCGAGGAGCCCGGCGTCACCGGCTGAGCCGCCGGGAGCGGCGCACGGCGGGCGCGCGGGGACCGGACCGCCGCCCGGCCGGTACCCGGACCACGCCCCCGCCCGGTCGCCGGACCGCCGCCCGGCCACCGCTCGGACGGCGAGCACCCCTTCCCCACACGGCCCCCGGCCGCCACCCCTTCCCCACACGGACCCGCCCGGACGCCGGGGGACCTCCCGCCGGCCGGCACCGCAGCACGACCACGTGAGCGCAGGACCGAACCAGGAGGACACCGATGGAGACGACCGCCTGCCCCTACGTCTTGGACATCACCGGCCGCGACCACCAGGGCGAGGCCGCCCATCTGCGCGGACAGGGCCCCGCCGTCCCCGTCGAACTGCCCGGCGGCGTGACCGCCTGGGCCGTCGTGCGGCAGACGTACGTGGAACGGCTGCTGGCCGACCCCCGCGTCTCGCGCAGCGCCCGGCTGCACTGGCCCGCCTTCATCGAGGGGAAGATCACCGAGGACTGGCCGCTGTACCCCTGGGTGGCCAACGAGAACATGCTCTTCGCCTACGGGGAGCACCACTCCCGGCTGCGCAGGCTCGTCGCGGGCGCCTTCACCCTGCGCCGCTCCGAGGCGCTGCGCCCCCGCGTCGAGGAACTCTCCGCCGAACTCCTCGACTCCCTCGCCGCCGTGGCCCCCGGCACCCCGGTCGACCTGCGCACCGACTACGCCGAGGTGCTGCCACTGCGCGTCATCTGCGAGCTGTTCGGCGTGCCGCGCGGCGCCGACACCGACGCGCTCTCGGACGCGCTCAGCACGGTGTTCAGCTCCACGACCCCGGCCGCCGAGATGGAGGCCGCCCGGCTCCAGGCGTTCGGGCTCCTGGCCAAGCTGGTGGCGGTCAAGCGGGAGCAGCCCGGCGACGACCTCACCAGCTCGCTGATCGCCGCCCGCGACAACGGCGACCGGCTCACCGAGGAGGAACTGCTCGGCTCCCTCTTCATGTTCATCGCCGCGGGCCAGGACACCACCGCCACCCTCATCACCAACGCGGCCGGCGCCCTGCTCACCCACCCCGACCAGCTGGAGCACGTCCGGGAGGGGCGCGCCACCTGGGCCGACGTGGTATCCGAGGCGATGCGCGTGCACACGCCCGGCGCGTACTCGCCGCTGCGCTTCGCCGTCGAGGACATCGACCTGGACGGGGTGACGATCCGCAAGGGCGACTGCATCCTTGTCGACTTCGCGGCCGGCGGCCACGAGACCGACCGGCACGGCCCGGACGCGAGCCGCTTCGACGTGCTGCGCACCAAGCGCGACGTCCTCGGCTTTGGCCACGGCCCGCACCGCTGCCTGGGCGCCCCGCTCGGCGAGATCGAGGCCGCCTCCGCGCTCTCGAAGCTCTTCGGGCTCTTCCCGGACGTACGACTGGCCTGCGCGCCCGAGGAGTTGCAGCCGCTGCCGACCTTCATGCTCAACGGATTCCGTTCACTGCCCGTGCTGCTGCGTCCCACGGACGCCTGACGGGCCCACGGCGCGGGCCCGCTGCGGATGCGGGCTTTCGAAGGGGGAGCGCCACATGGTCAAGCAGGAGCGGGCCGTCCGTACCCGGCAGGCCCTGGTCCACGCGGCGGCGGAACTCTTCGCCGCCGACGGGTACGCCCGTGCCTCCTTACCCGCGATCAGCGCGCGGGCCGGGGTGAGCACGGGCGCCCTGCACTTCCACTTCCCGGACAAGGACGCCCTGGCGGGCGAGGTGGAGCGGGTGGCGGCCCGTACGGTACGGGAACTGGCCGGGCGCTGCGGGCGCTCCGAGGGCAGCGCGCTCGGGGCGCTCGTCACCGCCACCCGGCAGCTCGCGGTCACACTCGCCGCCGACCCGGTGACCTCGGCGGGCTTCCGGCTGAGCGGCGACCCCGCGCGGCGGCACCGGGCCGGGCTGCTCGACTGGTGGCAGGCATGGGTGCGCGAGACGGTCGGCCGGGCGGAGGCGGCGGGCGAACTGGCCGACGGGGTCTCGCCCGAGGGCGCGGTGGTGGCGGTCGTCGCCGCGACCGCCGGATTCGAGGCGCTGGGCAGCCGGGACCGCGACTGGCTCTCCCGCGAGCGGATGGACCGCTTCTGGACCCTGCTCCTGCCCTGTCTGGCCTCCCGCCCGCCAACGAGAGAACCCCGCCCCTGAGTTGTCAGGGACGGGGTTCCGCTGGAGCGCCGGGCAGGCCTTGCACCTGCATTTCCCCGCAGGAAGCGGGGCGTCTTTCCTTGGACCACCAACGCACGGCGCGTCACCCGTATTTGGGTGCCTCGCTCATGAACAAGCTTAGCCTACGATCACGGTGAGGTGAGCCATGGCCGACGACTGGACGGGGGACGAGACCCTGTTCGCGGGCACCGCCGCGTACTACACGCGCGGGCGCCTGCCCTACGCCCCCGGCCTCGCACTGGTGCTGGCGCGTGCGCTGCGTCTGGACGGCACCGGCCGCCTGCTGGACCTGGGCTCAAGGGCGGGGCGGGCAGCGGGGAGACGCGGTGGCCGCCGGTCCCGTACGAGGGCATCGGCCGGCTGGTGAAGGAGTACCTCGGGCCCGTACGGCGCGCGGGGCGTGGGGTGTTGCCGAGGGGTACGCCCGGCGGAGAGGCCGAGGTCTTCCGGCGGGCCGGGTTCCTGGGGCCCGAGCGTCATGTCGTCCCGGGGGCCGGGGAGTTGACGCGGGGCGAGGGCGATGTCGTCGCCGGAGTGTTCTCGCTGTCCTCGTCGGCGCCGCAGCTGTTCGGGCGCCGGTCGGGCGCGTTCGAGGCGGAGGTGCGGGGGCTCTTGCGGGCCCGGTCGCCACAGGGGTGGTTCTCGGAACGGGGGCCCGACACCGAGGTGTTCGTGTGGCGTATCCCGTGAACCCGGCGTCGCCGTGCCCCCGGAGCGGGGGCACGGCGCGGTGGGCCGGCGGGTGCCGTCAGACCGTGCCGCTGGCGGCGACGGTGATCTTGCCCTTGGTGGAGCCGCTCTGGCTGCCCAGGGACTCGACCTTGTCCACGACGTCCTGGCCCTCGACGACCTCGCCGAAGACGACGTGCTTGCCGTCGAGCCAAGGGGTGACGACCGTGGTGATGAAGAACTGCGAGCCGTTGGTGTTCGGGCCGGCGTTCGCCATGCTCAGCAGGTACGGGCGGTCGTGCTTGCGGGAGAAGTTCTCGTCCGCGAACTTCTCGCCGTAGATGCTCTTGCCGCCGGTGCCGTCGCCCCGGGTGAAGTCGCCGCCCTGCAGCATGAACTGCGGGATGACGCGGTGGAACGGCGAACCGGCGTAGCCGAAGCCGTGCTCACCGGTGGCCAGCTCGCGGAAGTTCTTGGCGGTCTTGGGGACCACGTCGTCGTAGAGGCGGAAGACGACCCGGCCGGCCGGCTGGTCGTCGATGTTGATGTCGAAGTAAACGTTGTCGCTCATGGAGATCAACCTACCGTCGTACGGCGCCCGGCGTTCACCGACGCCCCTTCCGGCGTACGCCGAGGAGTGTGATCCTCGGCGCACAACTGCCCTGGAATTCTCGACTGCAACCACTTTGTGAGGCGCCTGCGAACACCAATGGGCCCGCAAGAGCGCTGTGTTGACCCACCCGTGCGCCGGGAATGTGCGCACCTGTGAACTGTGTCACCTCTTGCCCCTCGCTCGCTATCCGCCGAACAACTGACCTACCAAGTGACCGGCAGCGTCCTCGGTCCCCGGATCAGCCCGTCGCGCTGGAACTCCACCTCCCCGGGCGCCACCGCCAGCCTCAGTCGCGGGAAGCGCTCCAGCACGGAACCGATCAGCACCTCCGCCTCCATCCGGGCCATCAGCGCGGCCAGACAGAAGTGCGGCCCGTGGCCGAACGCGACGTGCCCGGGGCCGGTGCGGTCGAAGTCCAGCGCGTCCGGGTCGGGGAAGACCTCGGGGTCGCGGTTGGCGGCGACGTAGGCGTTGTAGACGGCCTCGCCCCTGCGGATCAGATGACCGCCGATCTCCACGTCCTCGGTGGCGATCCGCGGGATGCCCACGCCGTTGCGGTGCGGCACGAAGCGGAAGAGCTCCTCCACCGCCCTCGGCAGCAGCTTCGGTTCGCGCCGCAGCCGGGCGCACTGCTCCGGATGGGTGAGCAGCGCGTACATCATCGACCCGCTGTTGTTGCGCACCGCGTGACCGCCGCTGACGTAGACCGCCATGGCGAGCGAGACCGCCTCGTCGTCGGTGATCTCACCGCTCGCGGCGGCCGCCGCCAGCACCCCGGCGAGGTCGTCGCGCGGCTCCTCGCGGCGCCGGCGCAGCAGCTCCACCACCCGGCCGCGCGTCGTCGCGCGGGCCTGCCTGTTGCGGTCCTCGCCGTCGGCGGCCTTGGACAGCAGCGCCTCGGAATGCCCCGCCCAGGCGCGCCAGTCGTCCTCGTCCGCGCCCAGGAACGCGCAGACCACGGCGATGGGGAACGGCGTGTACAGATGCTCCATGAGGCCGCCGGGCGGTCCCGCCTGCTCCATGCCGTCCAGCGCCCGGCGGGCGATGCGCTCCGCCACCGGCCGCAGCCGCGCCATGCTCCGCGCGGTGAACGCGCGCGCCACGACCCGCCGCAGCACCGTGTGCCGCGGCGGGTCGATGTACTGCAGCCCCGCCGTCTGCGAGGCGACCGCCTGGGGCGCCATGCTGGTCACCGAGCGTCCGACCAGCTCCGCGCGGGAGAAACGGGGGTCCGAGGTGACCGCGCGGACGTCCTCGTACCGGGTCACCAGCCAGGCGTGCCCGTCGCCGTACGGCAGGCTGATGCGGGTGACCGGCTCGTCGCGCAGCAGCTCGTCGAAGAACGGGTCGGGGTCGAGCGCGGGCAGGTCCTCGACGGTCCACGGCCGTACCGGCGGCGGGGGCGGGGGAGAGGCGGGCGCGGCATCCGGCGCGGACGTGGAGTCGAAGGGCATGGCGCATCACTCCCGAAGTTCCCGGATCGGCCCGGGCGGTGCGAACTCTGCCCCGTAGCCTGCCTCAGCCCCTCGGAGCCCGCACGCCGGACGCGCCCGGTCCGGGCGTCACCAGTAGTGACGGCGGCCGGCGATCGCGTGACCGGTGGCCCCCAGGATCCACAGCACGGCACCCACCACCGCCAGGATGATGCCGATGGTCCACAGGATCGAGATCCCGGTCAGAAAACCGATGATGAGCAAGATGACACCGACGGCGATCATGGTCTGCCTCCTGCGGGGAAGGGACTTCCTGACTCTCCTGGTGCCCCCGAACCGCCCGCATTCTCCTGCCGACGGCGGAAATCTTCCGCCGGCCCGCACGGGCGCGCGTACGACCGGGCGTCAGGACTCCCGCCGCGCGCCGTCCTCGGCCCGGGTGGGCAGCGCGAGGTGGGCGAGGTCGCCCGGCGGCGGCGTGCGCACCGGCCACAGCGGAGCGGCACCGCCGTCGGCCACGGCGGCGGGCGCGTCGGTGAGGTTCATGCGCTCGCGCAGCCGCCCGTAGAAGTCCATCGGCCCGAGCCGTACCACCCGCAGCCTGCGGGAGGCCGCGTACACCCCGATCCAGTCCCCGGGGTTGAGCACCCCGCGCACCTGGCCGTCGATGCTGACGGCGGCCGGACCCGAGCGCTCCAGGACGCGCAGCGCGATCGGCTCGTCCGGGGCGGCCAGCACCGAGCGGTTGAACGCCATGTGCGGCGCGACCGGCGTGAACAGCAGCCCCTCCGCGCGCGGCGAGACGACCGGCCCCCCGGCCGCGAAGCTGTACGCCGTCGAGCCCGTGGGCGTGGCCACCATCAGCGCGTCGGCGGAGTACGAGGCGAGCAGCTGCCCGGCGATGTACACGCCCACCGACACCTGGCGGTCCCGGGTCAGCCGCTCCACGACCACGTCGTTCAGCGCGGTGACGTTCAGCGCGACACCCCAGTCGTCGCTCTGCTCGCATTCCCCGCGCACCCTCGGCGGCGGCAGCAGGGGACCGCGCCCGTGGCCCACCAGCGGCTCCATGTGCGGGGGCACCTCCAGGCGGCACGAGGCGCGCAGGGTGAGCAGCATCCGGCTCTCCACGTCGAACCGGTCCTCCCGCACGGCGTCCAGGGCGGCATGCACCGCCGGAGCGGGCACCTCGGTCAGGAACCCGACGCGTCCGAGATCCACGCCGAGGATCAGCGCGTCGTCCTCCGTCGCGAGGCGGGCACCGCGCAGAAAGGTGCCGTCGCCGCCCAGGGTGACGATCAGATCCGGGTCGTGCGCCGCGGAGACCTCCTCACGGGCGCTGTGCCGCGTGCCGTCGCCCCACACGTCGATGTCGGCGCACCCCACCGCGTGCTCGGCGCACCACTCGCGCACGGTCTCCGCCGCGGCCAGGGCCGCCGGGCGTCCCTCGTGGACGACCAGGCCGATACGGTTCACCGTCATGTCCGTCGCCTCCCGGCCGCTCGCCCAGAGGGCCATCCTCGCCGGGAACCGCTACGGGTGCGCGGCGCGCCACGCCGCCCACGGCGGTCCCGGAGGGACGGACTCAGCCCGCGACCGCCGCGCGGGCCGCCCGCTCCACCAGCGCGACACCGTCCTCCATGGACGTGCTGCCGTCCGAGAGGACCGCGACGAGATAGCGGTGTCCGCCCTTCTCGACCCGGCCGACGCTGTTGACGTCCCACAGCCCGGTGGTGCTCCGCCGCAGCCAGCCGTTCTTCAGCGCCTCGTGCGAACCGGCCGCCGACACGCCCCAGGACTGGTCGTCGGCGACGTTCCCCATCAGCGAGCGGATGTACGCGCGGGAGGTCTGGTCGAGCGCGGTGTGCGGCCCGGGGTCGAACACCGCGCGCAGCAGCCGGATCTGGTCCCCCGGCGTGGTGCGGGTCAGTCCCCAGCGGGGTCCGGAACCGCCCTCGGTGCCGGTCAGCCCGAGCCGCTCGTTGGCCGCCTTCAGGCCCGGGGCGCGCCCGATGCTCCGCCACAGGGCGTTCGCCGCCGCGTTGTCGCTGTGCTCGATCATCGCCTTCGCCCGCTCGCGCTCCGCCGCGTTCAGGCCGTGCCCGGCGTCCCGGGCCTGCAGCAGGGCTGCCGCGAGGATGTCCACCTTGACGATGCTGGCCGTGTCGAACGGGCCGGTGTCGCCGTGGACCTCGGGCTCGCGCCCCGGGCCGTCCAGGTCGAGGACGGCGGCGGCGACGCGGGCCTTGCCCTCGGCGCGTACCGACTCGGCGAAGTCCGAGCCGTGTCCTGGCGCGGCGGCGGCCGGGAGCGCGCCGGCCGTCACCAGCGCGGCCGTCAGCGCGGCGAGCGCGCCCGTGACCGTGGCGCGCCGCGCCCTTTCGGCGCGGAACAGGTGCGTGAGCGGGTGGAGCATGGGGAGCGCCCTTCGCGGTGGGGGGTGGGGCACGGTGGAGCGAACCTAGACGGAAACGCCCCGGCCCCGGCGTGACGGCTGCCACGCCGGGGCCCGGTTCGCGTGAAATGTGACCAGGGCGACATGCCCTACTGGGCGGTGCCGAAGTCCTGGGTCCAGTAGCTGCCCGGCTGCGCGAGACCGACGCCGATCTCCTTGTACGAGCAGTTGAGGATGTTCTCGCGGTGGCCGGGGCTCGCCATCCAGCCCGCCATGACCTCGGCCGGGGTCGCGTAGCCGTACGCGACGTTCTCGCCGTACGCGCTCCACTGGTACCCGGCGGCGGTGATCCGGGTGCCCGGGTCGGAGCCGTCGGAGCCGGTGTGCGACATGTTCTGGTGGGCCGCCATGTCGTCGCTGTGCGCCTGCGCGGCCTTGTTCAGCTCGGCGTTGACGGTCAGGGGGCTGCAACCCACCTTCGCGCGCTCGGCGTTGACGAGCTGCACGATCTGGGCGACGGCACCGGAGGCGGGGGCGGCCGGGGCCGGGGTCGCGGCGGCGGTCGTCCGCACCGGCTTCGGCGCCGGCCTGGGCGCGCTCGGGGACGCGGTTCCGGCGGCCGACTCCACCGCGGTCTTCACGGCGGCCGGAGTGGCCTTCGGGGCGGCGGACTTCACCGGCGCCGAGGAGGGCGCGGAGGTGGTGGCCTTGGGGCGGGGCGCCGCCTGGTGGGTGCGGGCGGGAGCGGTGCGACGGGGCCCGGCGTGCTCGCGGTGCTGCTGGGCGGAGGGCGTCGCGGCCGGGGTGGCGGGCGCCGTCGAGTCGGCGGCCGGGCTGCTGCGGTGGCCCTCGGGGCGGAGGTGGTCCCAGCCCCGCGTCATGTGGTCCGCCGTGTCCTGCTGCCGGTCCCACGCCGTGCGGTACGGCGCCGAGCCGGTCTGCTCCCCCTTGTCGTCGCCCCACTTGACGCAGGCCATCGCGGCGGAGGGCACACCCACCGCGCCGACGGCGACGGCGGCTATCACCAACCGCCGGTACTGCTGCTGCTTGCGGTGCTTTGCCATGTGTGACCTCACTGCCATTGCGCGGACTTCGCCTTCTCAACTGCGAAGACGCTCTGCGAGACGCCATTCTTAGGAAGCGTTCACAGGGTGCGCAAAGAGCAGCTCGTACTACCTCGCTTCGTAGGACAGAAGCGGTCTGTACGTACAGGAAGGGGCAGGGCGGCCCCCTGGCGGCGGGTCGGTCCGCCCCTGCCGTGCCGTCAGAAACCCTGTGCGTTCGCGAAAACGAATCGCGGTCCCCGGTGAAGATCACCCCATGCGGTCAGGAATGATCCACATCCATACCAAGACGGACAAATCTCACTTGTCATCGGGCCGCCGACTACTAAGCGGCCCGCGTAGGTCGTGCGGAGGCTGTGACCGACGTCACGGAACCGTGTCCGATTTCGCCCGGTCGTCTCAGCCGGACACCTCCACGCGCCCGGCCGCCAGCAGCCGCAGCGCCTCCTCGGACGGCGATCCCGGCTCGGCGGTGTAGATGACGACGTTCTGGTCCCGGCCGGGGAGATGGAGGACGTCGCAGTTGACGGTCACCGGGCCGACCGCCGGATGGCGGAAGGTCTTGCGCAGGGTGTGGCCGGCCGCCACGTCGTGCGCGGCCCACAGACGGGCGAACTCCGGGCTCCCGGCGAGGAGTTCGTCGACCAGCGCCGTCACCTCCGCGGAGTCCGGATAGCGCGCGGCGGTGGCGCGGAGCCCCTGGACGGCGGAGCGCGCGAACCCGTCCGCGTCGGACACGCCGTAGAGCCGCCCGTCCCCCGGGTCCGGCCCGAGGAACGCGCGCCGGGCCAGATTGCGCTCGCGCGGGGGTACGGCGGAGAAGTCCTCCATCAGGGCGGCCGTGAGGTCGTTCCAGGCGAGCACCTCGTACGTCGCCGAGGTCACGAACGCGGCGGAGCCGGGCAGACGGTGGATCAGATCGAGGATGCTCCGCGGCACCTCGCGCGACGGGCCGGGCGGCGGGCCCGGGGGTGTGCCCGCGAGATGGTGGAGGTGCTCGCGCTCGGCGTCCGACAGCCGCAGCGCCCGCGCGAGCCCCGCCAGCACCTCGCGCGAGGGGCGCGGGGCCCGGGCCTGCTCCAGTTGTGTGTAGTACTCCGTCGAGATGAACGCCAGCTCGGCGACCTCCTCGCGCCGCAGCCCCGGCGTCCGCCGCCGCGCCCCGGCGGGCAGCCCCACCTCGGCGGGCCCGATCCGCTCCCGGCGGCTGCGCAGGAACCCGGCCAGTTGTCCTCTGTCCACGCCTCCAGTATTCCGCCGTCCGGACGTGCGCGGTGGGCACCGGGCGGGATTCCGCCAGGTACCGGTGGTACCTGGATGCGCCTGCGGCGGCGGCGCAGGCTTGCGGGCATGGACACCACCACCACCACCTCCCCCGGCCTGCTGGCCGGCAAGGTCGCCCTCGTCACCGGGGCCGGACGCGGGATCGGGGCCGCCGCGGCCCGGCTGTTCGCCCGCGAGGGCGCCCGGGTGCTGCTCGCCGCGCGCACCGAGGACCAGTTGAAGACGGTGACCGAGGACATCACCGCCGCCGGCGGGACCGCCGCGTACACCGTGTGCGACCTGGCCGACGCCGACTCGGTGCGCGCCGCCGTACAGCACGCCGTCGACCGCTACGGCCGCCTGGACGTCGCCTTCAACAACGGCGCGACCGGCCAGCCGCCCGGCCCCCTGGACCGGATGCCCGAGGCGGACTTCGACCGGCTCTACGCCGTCAACCTCAAGGGCCAGTGGCTCGCCATGGCCGCCGAGGTGGCCGCGATCCGGGCCACCGCGGGCAGCGGCGCCATCGTCAACAACTCCTCCGTCGGCAGCCACGGCGCCAACCCCGAACTGCCGGTCTACGGCGCGATGAAGCGGGCCCTGAACAGCCTCACCGAGTCCGCCGCCGTCACCTACGGACCCGAGGGCATCCGCGTCAACGCGATCGCCCCCGGCGGCACGCTCACCGAGATGATCCGCGCCTGGGAGGCCGAATCGCCGGGCCTGCTGGAACGGCTCGCCCAGGGCACCGCCCTGGGCCGCGCCGCCGCACCCGAGGAGATCGCGGAGGCCGCGGCGTGGCTGCTGAGCGACCGGGCGTCGTACGTCAACGGCACGATCCTGCGTGTGGACGGGGGCGCGAAGCTCTGAGCTCGGCGGGGGCGGCACGTCTTGCGGGGCGGGCGGGTCCTGCGGGGCGGGCGGAGCCGGCAGGTCCGGTGGGGCCGGTGGGGCCGGCCCGGCCGGGCGTCCGGCACATGTCCCGCGCGTCCCGCACGTCCGGCGTAGCCGCGCCGGTCCCGTGCGGGGCGGCCGTGCCTATGGTGGAGCGTGATCGACTCCGACACCGGGCCCGCCCGGCGGCGGCGCCGGCGGCCGGGCTACGCGGCCGCCGCGGGCGTCTTCGCCGTGGGCATGATGGGCACGACGCTCCCCACGCCGCTGTACGGGCTCTACCGGCAGCAGATCGGGTTCTCCGAGCTGATCGTCACCGTGGTGTTCGCCGTCTACGCCGTCGGCGTCATCACCGCGCTGCTCGTCGCGGGCGGCGCCTCCGACGTGCTGGGCCGCCGCCCGGTGCTGGGCTGCGCCCTGGGGCTCTCCGCGCTCAGCGCGGTCTGCTTCCTCTTCGAACAGGGGCTGCCACTGCTCTACGTCGGCCGGGTGCTGTCCGGCTTCTCGGCGGGGCTGCTCAGCGGCACGGGCACGGCGGCCGTCCTCGATCTGGCACCGGCCGGGCGGCGGGGGCGCGCCGCGCTCGCGGCCACCGCGGCCAACATGGGCGGCCTCGGCCTCGGCCCGCTGCTCTCCGGCTTCCTCGCGCAGTACGCGCCCCGTCCGCTGAGCCTGCCCTTCCTCGTGCACCTGGGACTGCTGGCCGTCGCCGCCGCCGTCACCGCCCTGCTCCCCGAGACGGTCCGCCACGAGGGGCGGCGCTCGCCCTTGCGTCCCCAGGGCATGACGATCCCGCCGCAGGTGCGCGGGGTGTTCGGGCCGAGCGCGCTGGCCGCGTTCGCCGGGTTCTCCCTGCTCGGCCTCTTCACGGCGGTCGCCCCCGCGTTCCTCACCGAGACGCTGGGCGAGCGCAACCTCGCCGTCACCGGCGCCGTCGTGTTCTGCGTGTTCTGCGCCTCGACCGTCGGCCAGCTCCTCATGGGGCGCCTGGGCCCGCGCGCCGCGCTCCCGACGGGGTGCGCGGTGCTCGCCGCGGGCCTGGTGCTGGTCGGGGTCTCGCTGCTGGCCGAGTCGCTGCCGGTGCTGCTCGCCGGGGCGGTGGCGGGCGGGATCGGGCAGGGCATGGCGTTCCGCGCGGGCCTCACGGCGGTCGGCTCGGCAGCACCCCCGGACCACCGGGGCGCCACCATCTCGGCCTTCTTCGTCGTCGCCTACCTCGGCATCTCCCTGCCCGTCGTCGGCGTGGGCGCCCTCGCCGTGGCGCTCGACGTGCGCGGGGCGGGCATCGTGTTCACGGCGTGCGCGATCGTGCTGGTGGCGGCGGTGGGTTTCCGGGTGGGGCGCCGGCCGCCGGAGGCGCTGTGACGGCTCCCCGGCGGGACGTCACGGCAGGGTGACCGCCGGATATGTCTCGGTGTACGTCTCACCGCGGGCGCCCTGATAGACGCAGGTGCGCGCCGTCAGATCGACGTCGTAGCGGACCACCCCCGCCTCCCAGCAGCCCCGCACGAACTCGGGGAACGAGGTCTCGCCCGCCTGGTCGGCGCGGAGTGCGGCGAGCAGGGCCGCGCGGTCGAACGGCGGCACGTCGGTCATGCCGCCGATCAGCGGCTCGCCCTGGACGGCGACGGGTCCGGCGTCGGTGACGTAGAGCATCGCCCCGGACGGGACGGTCATCGTGCAGCGGGTGGTGCCTGCCTGGCGGAGGGCTTCGGCGAGGTAGGGGAAGCCGCCCGCCGAGGGACGCACGGAGGCGCCGCGCTCCAGGGCTGCCTTGAGGGTCGGGACTGCGGTGTGGGGGGTCATGGGTGCCACGTTGCCATCATGGCAACATGTTGTCAAAATGGCCCTGTGGTGCGGATGTGGCACGCTGTTGCCGTATCAATGGCGAACGGGCGGGCCGGGAGGCTGGGCATGGGTGACGAGGCGGCACTGCTGGTCGCGGACATGTACGAGGCGGCGGGCGCGCTGCGGCGGCTGGGGGAGCGGACCGCTGCCGCCGAGGGGCTCACGCAGGCCCGCTGGCAGGTGATGAGCGTGGTGGCGGAGAGCCCGCTGACCGTGCCGCAGGCGGCGCGGCGGCTCGGGGTGAGCCGGCAGAACGTCCAGCGGGTCGCGGGCGACCTGGTCGAGCGGGACCTCGCCGCCTTCGAGCCCAACCCGGATCATCGGGGTTCACCCCTCCTGGTCCTCACCGGCGCGGGCGCCGAGGCACTGGGCCGCGTCACCGAACGCGCCACGGCGACGCACCGCGCGGTGTTCGGGGAGATCCCGGGCGAGGACGTGCACGCGGCCAGGGAGTTCCTGCGCGTGCTGCTGACGGAGCTGGACCGGTACGAAGCGGCCGGGGGAGAGGGCGCGGGCGGCCCCGAGGGTGCCGATCAGAACCGCTGACCCGCCGGCACCCGTACCGTCGTCGTCACCCGCGCCTGACCGGGCCCGCGCGGAGTCGAGCCGAAGCCGAACCGCACCGGCGGCACCACGGGCCCCACGGGTCCGAGGTCGCGCCCCTCGTACACGGCCGTCGCGGCGGTGACCCGGCGCAGATCACGGGCGCCGTACCACTCGTAGCGCCCGTTTCCCGCCGAGCCGCGGGTGCGCAGGCCCAGCAGCCGGGCGAACGGGTCGAACAGCGTGGCGCACCCGGTACTGGCCGCCACCCGGCCCGGCACCGCCCGCAGCAGCAGCCCCAGCGGCCCGCGCCGGCCGACCGTGAAGCGCAGGGCGAGCAGCGGACCCACGTCCACGCTCCAGTGGGCGCCGTCGGTCCGTACCCCTACGGGGACGACCCTGACCTCGTCGAAGCCGTACGTCCCGGCG
The DNA here is from genome assembly GCF_040703155.1 of Streptomyces sp. NPDC005435. Classification (NCBI taxonomy): domain Bacteria; kingdom Bacillati; phylum Actinomycetota; class Actinomycetes; order Kitasatosporales; family Streptomycetaceae; genus Streptomyces; species Streptomyces sp. NPDC005435. The sequence continues at coordinate 68,588 of NZ_JBEXEQ010000023.1, read as the reverse complement.
ATGAAGTCCGCCGTCCGGCGGGTCGGGGCCAGCAGGACCCGGTGGCCGCCGGCGGTCTCCACCATCACGTCGCTGAACGGGCCGAACGGCGAGCGCGGCCAGTGGCCCAGCACCAGCCGGGTGCCGGAGGCCGTGCCGATGCCGGTGATCCAGCCGTCGAAGCGCAGCAGAGCGGGCCGCCCGGGGGCGCCGTGCGCTTCGCGCGGGGCGGGGTGTGCCTGCTCCGATCCGGGGGACACCATCCGCCCCGACTCCCCCCGGACCCCTACGGCGAAACCCCTACTCCCGCGCCAGCATCTCCCGCGCCGCCTCCAGCGCCTCGGCCCGGTCGTGCGGGACGACACCGATCCGGGTGCGCCGGTCGAGCAGGTCGGACGGTACGAGGGCGGCCTCGTGCCGTACCGCCCACAGGAGTTCGGCGCGGGTGACCGGATGGCCGGGTATCACCGGCTCGGCCAGACCCGGGTCCCGCTCGGCCAGCGCGTGCACCGCCGCCGCCTCGGTGCCGTAGCGGCGGACAAGGCGGGCGGGGGCGGGCAGACGGCGCAGGGCGGCCGGTTCGGCGGCGCCGACCAGGGGGAGCGCGGCGGTGGGGGAGGGCCCGGCCGGGAGCCGGTGGGCGGCGACGGCCGCGTCCACGGCGTCCTCGGCCATCCGGCGGTACGTCGTCAGCTTGCCGCCGACCACGGTGACCACGCCCTCGCCCGAGGTGAGCACGGCGTGCCTGCGCGAGATGTCCGAGGTGCGCGCCCCGGCCGACCCGGGCGCCGAGGTGTCCAGGAGCGGGCGCAGTCCGGCGAAGGCGCCGTCCACCTCGTCCCGGCGCACCGGTGTGTCGAGGACCGAGCCGAGCACGTCGAGGAGGAAGCCGATGTCGGTCTCCGGCACCTCGGGCTCGTCGGGGATGTCGCCCTCCACCGGCTCGTCGGTGAGCCCGACGTAGGTACGACCGTCGCCCTGCGGCAGGACCAGGACGAACCGGTTGGTCTCGCCGGGGACCGGGATGTGCAGCCCGGCCGGCAGCGAGCCCAGCCGCCGCGAGCGCAGGACCAGATGGGTGCCCCGGGAGGGCCGTACACGCAGCCCCTCGACCAGGCCGCCCGCCCACACGCCGGTCGCGTTGACGACGGCCCGCGCCCTGATCTCCCCTTCCTGGCCGGTGAGTTCGTCGCGGACGCGGGCGCCCCCGGAGTCAAGGCGCAGCGCGCGCACCCGGGTGAGGACCCGGGCGCCGTGCGCCGCGGCCGTGCGGGCCAGCGCGGTGACCAGACGGGCGTCGTCGGTCACCTTGCCGTCCCAGGAGAGCAGCCCGCCGCGCAGGCCCTCGGCGCGTACCGCCGGGGCCAGCAGCCGGGCCTCGGCCGAGGTGAGCCGGCGCGGCACGGGCAGCACCTGGCGCGGGGTGCGGGCGGCCAGGCGCAGCATGTCACCGGCCCGGAACCCGGCCCAGGCCAGCGACGCCTGACCACGCGACACCAGCGGGGTCAGCGGCAGTACGAAGGGCTGCGCGGCCACCAGATGCGGTGCCGTGCGGGTCATCAGCACCCCGCGCTCCACCGCGCTCTCGTGCGCCACGTCGAACTGCCCGGCGGCCAGATAGCGCAGCCCGCCGTGGATCAGCTTGGAGCTCCAGCGGGAGGTGCCGAAGGCCAGGTCGTGCGCGTCGACCGCGACCACGCTCAGACCCCGTGCCGCCGCGTCCAGGGCGACACCGGCGCCCGTCGCGCCGAGCCCGATCACCAGCACGTCGGCCGTCGATCCGTCGGTGGCGGAGGCGAGTTCACGGGTGCGCCGGGCTGCGTCGAGGGACGATCCCGGTACCGCCCCGGCGGAGGCGTCCGTACGGCTCATGGCGTGAGGGTCCTCTCCAGAAGGGTGCGCAGTTCGCCGAGCAGGGCCGCGGAGTCCAGCTCGGGGTCGTCCTCGTCGGTCATGGTGCGCAGCGACAGCGCGAAGGACTGCACGGTCAACAGCAGGGCGCGCGCCTGCCGTTCGGGGTGTCCGGCGCGCACCGAGCCGTCGGAGTGGCCCGCCCGCAGCGACTCGGTCAGCAGGGCGAGCAGCGCCTGCTGGCTCGCGCCGCGCCGGTCGAGCACATAGGGGAGCAGCAGCTCGGGATCGACGTCGACGATCTTGCGGAAGAGGGGATGGGCGCGGAACTCGGCCACCCCGGTGACCAGTCCGTCCACGATCCGCTCCCGCGCGCCGGTGCCCGCGCGCTCCTCGGGGAGGACGCGCGTGGCGACCGCGAGCCATTCCCGGGTCATCAAGTCGCCCACCAGGGACCGCAGATCGGGCCAGCGCCGGTAGAGCGTCATCCGGGAGACCCCGGCGCGGCGGGCCACGTCGGCGAGGGTGGTCCGGCGGACGCCGACGGCCAGGACGCAGTCGCGCACCGCGTCGAGCACGGGGTCGGCGTCCGAACTGTTGTGACGGATGGACGTCATGTGTCACAGTGTAACGCCCCAAGGGGTCCGGCGGACCCGGGGCCGTACGCCGCCTCGTGCGAGCCGCCGTATGAACCGCCTTCCGTGTGAACCGAGTTGGTGAGGACGACCGTTCGATGGACATGCTGTGGAACGGCTGGGGCGACCCGGCCAAGGCGGCACCGCTGCCCGAGAACGTGACCGGCCTGCTGCGCGACCTGCTCGGCGTCCGCCCGCGCACCACCGCCCCGCTCGCCCTGACCGACCTCGACCTGCCCACGCCCCCGGCCGACCCGGCCGCGCTCGGCGCCCTCGCCGACGCCGTCGGCGGACCCGAACACGTGCGCACCGACGCCGAGTCCCGCGTCCGGCACACACGCGGCAAGTCCACCCCCGACCTGCTGCGCCTGCGCGCCGGCGACCTGACGGACGTACCGCACGCCGTCGTCCTGCCCGGCTCGCACGAGCAGGTCCTCGCCGTGCTGCGGGCCTGCGCCGCGCACGGACTCGCCGTCGTGCCGTTCGGCGGCGGCACCAGCGTCGTCGGCGGACTCGCCCCACGGAAAAGGGAGTTCGTCGCCCTCGACCTGCGCCGCATGAACGGCCTGCTCGGCCTCGACCCCGTCTCCCGCACCGCCGTCCTCCAGCCCGGACTGCGCGGCCCCGAGGCCGAAGCCCTGCTCGCCGCGCGCGGGTTCACCCTCGGCCACTTCCCGCAGTCCTACGAGTGGGCCACCGTCGGCGGATTCGCCGCCGCCCGCTCCAGCGGCCAGGCCTCCGCCGGATACGGCCGCTTCGACGAGATGGTCCTCGGCCTCACCCTCGCCACCCCCGAGGGCACCATCGAGACCGGCCGCGCGCCCCGCTCCGCCGCCGGACCCGACCTGCGCCAGCTGATCCTGGGCTCCGAGGGCGCCTTCGGCGTCATCACCTCCGTGACCGTGCGGGTACGCCCGCTGCCCGAGCAACGGCTGTACGAGGCATGGCGGTTCGGCTCCTTCGAGGAGGGCGCCGCCGCGCTGCGCCGCCTCGCCCAGGACGGACCCCGGCCCACCGTGCTGCGCCTGTCCGACGAGACCGAGACCCTGATCGGGCTCGCCCAGCCCGACCGCATCGGCGCCGCCTCGGACCAGGGGTGCCTCGCCGTCACCGGGTACGAGGGCACCCAGGAGGACGTCGCGTTCCGCCGCGAACGCGCCGCCGCCGTCCTGAGCGCGTCCGGGGGCGTCTTCGCCGGCGCCGAACCCGGCGAACGCTGGGCCCACGGCCGCTACTCGGCGCCCTATCTGCGCGACGCCCTCCTCGACGCGGGCGCCTTCGCGGAGACCCTGGAGACCGCCGCGTTCTGGTCGCGCATCCCCGAGCTGTACGCCGCCGTCCGCACCGCGCTCACCGACACCCTCACCGGCGCGGGCACCCCGCCGCTGGTGATGTGCCATGTCTCGCACGTCTACGAGAACGGCGCCTCCCTCTACTTCACCGTCGTCAGCGCCCAGGGCGAGGACCCGGTGGCCCACTGGACCCCCGCCAAGCACGCCGCCAACGAGGCGATCCTCGCCGCCGGGGGCACCATCTCCCACCACCACGGGGTCGGCACCGACCACCGCGACTGGTATGTGCGCGAGGCGGGCCCGCTCGCCGTCGACGCCCTGCGCGCCGTGAAGAACCGCCTCGACCCGGACGGCCTGCTCAACCCCGGCGTCCTGCTCCCCGCCGACTGACCGGCCCCCAACTCCCCGACCGCTTCGCCCCGGAGGCACACCGATGCGCCAGTTCACCGCCGTGGTCAACCCGACCGCGGGCGGCTCCACCGGGGCCGCCACCCTCCTCGCGGTCGGCCGCCTGCTCCGCGAGGCGGGCGCCACCCTGGAGACCGAGTACAGCCACGGCCTCGACCACGCCCGCGAACTCGCCCGCGCGGCGGGGGAGTCGGGCCGCGTCGTCCTCGCCGTCGGCGGCGACGGCATGGCGGGCGCGATAGGCGGCGCCCTCAGCGGCACCGGCGCCCTCCTCGGACTCATCCCCTCCGGACGCGGCAACGATTTCGTCCGCGCCCTCGGCCAGCCCGCAGAGCCCGCCGCCCTCGCCGAGGTCCTGCTGCGCGCCGAGCCCCGCCAGGTCGACACCATCGAGGTCGAGTCCGCCGTCCACCCCCGCACCGTCGTCCTCGGCAGCGTGTACGCCGGAGTGGACGCGCTCGCCAACCAGTACGCCAACCACGCCCGGCTGCTGCGCGGTTCGGCCTCCTACTACGCGGGCGGCCTGCGCGCCGTCGCCGGCTGGCGCCCCGCCGACTTCCGCGTCACCATCGACGAAGTCCCCTACGAACACCGGGGATTCACCGTCGTCGCCGCGAACTCCCGCTACTACGGCTCCGGCCGCGTCATCGCACCCGGCGCCGAGATCGACGACGGCCTCCTCGACGTCGTCTTCATCCGCGAGGCGCCCCGCACCCTCTTCTTCGCCCTCATGAACGACCTCAAGACCGGCACCCATGTGCGCCGCCCCGAGGTGAGCGTCGTACGCGGCCGGGAACTGCGCATCGAGGCCACCCGCCCGCTGCCCTACGGCGCCGACGGCGAGGTGGAGGCCACCCTGCCCGTCACCGCCCGCGTCCGCCCCCGCGACCTCGCCGTGCTCTGCTGAGCGTCGCGAACTGGTAACGTCGCGCAACCAACGCTCCGTCACCGAGGTCTGAACCAATATGAAGATCTCTTTCCTTCTGCACAACGCGTACGGAATCGGAGGGACGATCACCACGACCTTCAATCTGGCCGGGGCCCTCGCGGAGCGGCACGACGTGGAGATCGTCTCCGTGCTGCGCAACCGCGACAACCCGCCCCTCACCCTGGACCCCCGGGTCCGGGTGCGCCCCCTGGTGGACCTGCGCACCGAACGCGACGACCCGCTGCACAGGGAACCGGCGCGGATCTTCCCCGCCGCCGAACAGCGGCACGGCCAGTACAGCCGGCTCACCGACGAGCGCATCGCCCGGTGTCTGGCGGACACCGACGCCGACGTCGTGATCGGCACCCGCCCCGGACTCAATGTGCACCTCGCCCTCCAGGCCCCCGGCCGCGTCCTGCGCGTCGGACAGGAGCACCTCACCTGGGACCACCACTCGCCCCGGCTGCGCACCGTCCTGCGCCGCGCCTACCGCCGGCTTGACCTGCTCACCACCGTCACCGAGGCCGACGCCCGCGTCTACCGCCGCCAGGCCCGGCTCACCCGCGTCCCCGTCCGGGCCCTGCCCAACAGCGTGCCCGACCCCGTGCTGCCCCCCGCCGACGGCCGGTCCAGGCTGATCGTCGCCGCCGGACGGCTCGCCTCGGTCAAGGGCTACGACCTGCTCGTGCGCGCCTTCGCCAAGGTCGCCGCCGAACACCCGGACTGGCGCCTGCGGATCTACGGCATCGGCGAGGAACGCGACCGGCTGCGCGACCTCGTCCAGGAACTCGGCCTTAGCAACCACGTCCATCTGATGGGCGCCGCCGCCCCCATGGAGGGCGAGTGGGTCAAGGCGTCCATCGGGGCGGCCAGTTCGGTCTTCGAACCGTTCGGCATGACCATCGTCGAGGCGATGCGCTGCGGACTCCCCGTCGTCAGCACCGACTGCCGCTACGGCCCCGGCGAGATCATCCGGGACGGTGTGGACGGCCGGCTCGTGCCGCCCGGCGACCCCGACGCCTTCGGCGCAGCCCTGCTCGACCTCGTACGCGACGACGAGCGCCGCCGCGCCATGGGCCGCGCCGCCGCCGAGAACGCCCGGCGCTACGCCCCCGACTCCGTGGTGGCCGAGGCCGAACGGCTGCTCACCGGCGCGGTCGCCGCCCGCGCCGCCGGACACCACCCGGACCCGGACGCCCTGGGCCACCGCCTCACCGGCAGCGCCCACGCCGCCCGCGACCTCGCGCACGTCACCGCCGCGCGCGTGCTCAGAACCCTGAGGGGACGCCGATGACGACAGCGAACGGCCCCGCGCCCCGCGCCCTCTGCCACGCCGACGCCGACGGCCGGATCACCTTCGAACTCGCCGAGCCCGCCGCGCACCCCGAGGCCCGCGTCCTGCTGCGCCGCAGACCCGCCAAGGGCGAGCCCGAGCCCGAGGAACACGCGCTCCCCCTCGAACCGGCGGGCGGCGGACGCCATCGCGCCGTACTGGAGCCCAAACCCTCGCTCACCGAGGGCCGTTGGGACGTGCTCCTGGTCCGCGAACCCGGCGCGGAACCCGAGCGGCTGCGCTCCGGCCCGCGCGACCTGCGCGCCCTCGTCGACGGCCATCTGCGCGCCTGGGAGGCGCCGGTCGCGGTGCGCGTCCCGTACGCCGCCAAGGACGGCCACCTCGCGGTGCGGGCCTGGCGGCGCCCCGCGCACGCCGAGACCGGCCGCATCGACGTGGCGGAGCGGAGCACGACGGTGACCGCGCGCCTGCACGGCACCGAGTTCACCGACGGCGGCCTCGTACGGGTGCGGCTGCGCGGCGGCCGGGGCCGGGAGGTGACCGTGACGCCCACCGTGGACGACGACCGCCGGGGCTTCGCCTTCACCGTGGACCACGGCGGACTCGCGGGCCCCGAGGTGCCGGACGCGCCGGGCTACTGGGACGTGTACGTCCTGCCCGGGGCCGGTGCCGCGCCGGTACGGGCCGCGCGCCTCCTGGACGACGTGGCCGACCGCAAGCACTCCTTCGTCCATCCGGCGGCGCGCGTCGGGGCGGTCACCGTGCGGCCGTACTACACGGTCGACAACGACCTCTCCTTCGACGTCGGCCCGGCCGGCTGACGGGCACCCGCCGGCCGACCGGCGCCCCGGCCCGCGCCGTACGACGCGGGCCGGGAGCGCGGCCGTTCCCTCAGGACAGGGTGCGGCACAGCAGCGCCGCGGGTCCCGGACGGCTGCCGAGGCGGGTGGTGAAGGCGATCCCGGCCGCGTACTCGTTCACCGCGCACTGCCCCTTGAGGTTGCCCTCGGCGAAGTCGCCGCCCGCGCCGTCGGCGGGACGGTTGTCCGAGCGGTCGAACCACACCGTACGGCCGCTGCCACCGAGCGCGCCCTTGCCCGGCGCGCACACCGCCGCCGAGACCCGCGCGCCGCGCAGGCTGTAGCCGATGAGGAACGCCCCCGACGGGCACTGGAACTTGGTGTACCCCGAGGCCCAGTCGCCGCCCGAGGGGACGTACCGCTCGTCGTTCACCACCGTCTGGCCGCCGTCGGCCGCGCGCAGGTCGGCGGCGCCGGCGTCCGTGCACAGTCCGCGCCCGGCGGTGTGGCTCAGCCCGATCAGCCGCAGCCCGTCCGGGCAGGCCGCCTTGTAGGCGCCCGAGTCCCAGTCGCCGGCCGCCTTCGCCTTCAGGGACTCCACCGCGTCCCCGTGGTCGGTGCTCAGCATCCGCCACACCGGCACCGGAGTCACCGCGCCGGTCTTGCCCGAGTCGGCCATCAGCCGCTGCCAGCCCGCCGACCGCCAGTCGCCGCCGTCGAGGATGCCCGAGCGGTGCCCGGAGGCGTCGTAGCGCAGCAGCGCCCAGTCGTCGTGGCCCTCGAAGCCGACCAGCGGCCAGTACGCGAAGTCGGCGTCGTGGTCCGCGAAATAGTCGGTGACGTTGGTGAACCAGGTACGCGCCTTCGCGTTGGTGTCGCCCGAACCGGCGCCGAACTCGCTGATCCACACCGGGGCGGTGTAGTGCTTGCCGTTCTCCTCCACGAAGAACGCCTCGTCGTACAGGGCCTGCCCCAACTCCTCGCGGGACATGTCCTGGTAGCGGGCGTCGTGGGTCTCGCCGATGCCGGTCGCGCCGCTGTGCCGCGGTCCGGTGTAGCCGTAGAAGTGCGCGGAGTAGACCAACTTGTGTGCGTTCACGAGGGTGTTGGACAGGGTGCGCACCGGGGTGAGCATCGGGCGGCCGTGCGGCAGGCCGTCCACGGGCAGGCCCGTCCAGTTGATGCCCTCGATCACGATGAGCAGGTTCGGGTTGCCCTCGGTCAGGATGCGGTCCCCGGCCAGCTGGGCGGCCGCGTACCAGTCGTGGTCGTCGCCCAGGCCCCAGTTGGGGTCGTCGAGGATGTTCCGGCGGACCTCGTTGTAGAGGTCGGCGCCGACCACGCCGGGCACATTGGCGTAGCGGCGGGCCATGAACACCCAGTCGTCGGCCCACTGCTGGGTGGACTGGCTGGTGTTCCACCGCTCGTTGCCGTCGACCCCGCAGCACCAACGGGACGTGTTGGTGTGGTTGTTGAGGATGACCGCGAACCCGCTGTCGCTGAGCGCGTTCACCACGGCGTCGTAGACCTGGAGCGGGGTCTTGCCGCGCAGCTGGGGGTTGGCGGCCACGGCGGCGTCGGGGATCGTCGCCGTGGAGTGGACCATCTCGTTGGAGAACGGCAGCCGGATGCTGTTGATGCCCAACTGACGGAAATCGGAGAGCAGTTGGGCTATCGGCGTCCGGTCGAGGCCGAGCGGGATGTTGTGCGAGTCCTGGCCCGCGTGGTGGTTCGCCGCGTCGTCCTTGCTGCCGCTGCCGTTCCACGAGCCCTGCGCGCCGTCCCAGTTGGCGGACTTCAGCCGGAAGCGCTCGCCCCGGCTGTCGACGATGTAGCGGCCCTGGGTGGACAGCGGGCCGTGCCAGGTGGCGGCGGCCTCGGCGGCCGAGGCGCCGTGCGCGTCGGCCGCCGGAGCGGCGGTGGCGCTCGGTGCCGCGTGCGCGGCCGGGGCCGCGGCGGAGACGAGAAGCAGCCCTGCGGCCGTGGCGGCCAGACGCAGGGACGGTGAAGCTGTCGGCATGGGGGAGCCCTTGGTCTTCCGGGGGATGAAAGTGCGTGAACGCGCTTGAAAAGCACGGGAGTTGCCTGAGGAGGCCGGAGTGACGGCCGTACCGGCTGGGCGGCAGTCTCCACCACCGCGCCCCGGAGCGGAAGGGATTCCCCAGAAGGTACGGACCACACGCGCGCCCGGGTGTGGTGCGCGGGGCGGACGAAGGGTGCGGGTCCGGTCGTACGGGGCTCAGGCCGCCGAGGGCTGCGCCAGTTCGGCCCAGATGGTCTTGCCCCGGTGCTCGCGCCGGGTGCCCCAGTGCTCGGTGAGCTGGGAGGTGATGGACAGGCCCCGCCCGTGCTCGTCGTCGTCCTCCGCGTGCCGCAGCTGGGGCGCGGTGCTGCTGTCGTCGGTCACCTCGATGATCAGGGCCGAGTGGTCACGCACCAGCCGCAGCCGGATCGGCCCCTCGGAGTAGCGCACGGCGTTGGTGACCAGCTCGCTGACCACCAGCGTCGCGGTGAACGCCAGCTCCGTCAGGCCCCAGTGGTCCAGGCGCTCCTCCGCGTGGCCGCGGGCCTTTCCGACCGACTCCGGTTTGTTCGGCAGCGACCAGGAGGCGACGCGGTCGCTGCCCAGACCGAGCGTGCGGGCGAGCAGCAGCACGCCGTCGCCCGTGGGGTGCCGGGGCGCCAGATCGTGCAGGATCGCCTTGATGATGTCCGGCAGCGCGCGGTCCGCCGGACGCAGCGCCTCGCTGAGCCGGGCCAGCTGCTCCTGGGAGTCGGGGCTCGCGTCCCGCAGCAGCACCGGATTGCACAGCACCATCAGCGTGCCCTCCGGCAGCTCGGTGCGCACCGAGTGGTAGCGCGGCGCCCCGCGTCCCAGCGGGGGCCCGATCGGCATGTCGGCGAAGGTCACCGGCTCGCCCGGCCGGGCCACGGCGGGCGGCGGATGGCCCGCGCTGGCCAGGGTGCAGCGGTGCGAGACCGGGTCGTAGACCGCGTACAGACAGCATGTGCCCGCGCGCCTGCTGTCCAGGGTCTCCTCCGGATGGCGGGACTCCTCCGCGTCCAGCCGGGACACCAGGTCGTGCACCCGCTCCAGCAACTCCTCCGGCGGCAGGTCCAGGGTCGCGAGGGCGCCGATGGCCGCGCGCAGCCCGCCCATGGTGACCGCCGCCCGGATGCCCCGGGTCGGCGGCTCCCCGACGACCAGGCCGACCCGCGCGCCGGACAGCGGGATGATGTCGAACCAGTCCCCGCTGGTGCTGCTCGGCAGATAGCTGTGCGCCGTCTCCACCGCGCTGTGCCCGGGCACGTGCACCGGGCGCAGACTGAGCTGGAGGATACGGGCCACCGAGCGCTCACGGGTGTAGAGCCGGGCGTTGTCCAGGCACAGCGCGGTGTGCCGGGTCAGTTCGTCGGCGAGCCGGAGGTCGTCCTCGGTGAAGGGGGCGGCGGTGCGCTGCCGGTAGAAGCGGGCCAGGCCGAGGATGCCGCCCCGGGCCGCGAGCGGCACCGCCATCCGCGAGTGCGCGTCCTGCTCCGGCACCAGCGCGTTGCCCTTGCCGTGCGTCTCCGCCTCCTCGTGGCGGTCCGGGCCGCCGAGCAGCACCGGGCGCCGCTCGGTGAGCACCTTCTTGTAGCGGGAGGACAGCCCGGGTTCCAGCACGCTGCCGACCTCGATCGGACGGTGGCCGTTCGTGGGCCGCACCGAGCTGTAGCCCGCGCAGCGCAGCAGCAGATCGTGGCCGAGCGACTCCAGCGGGGGCACGTCGCCGCGCAGCACCGCGTCCAGGACGTCCACCACCACCGTGTCGGCGAGGTCCGGCACGCATATGTCGGCCAGCTCCTGTGCCGTGTGCACGATGTCGAGCGTGGTGCCGATCCGCGCGCTGGCCTGCCGCAGCACCTCAAGGCGCACCTGCGCCCGGTAGCGGTCGGTGGCGTCCATGACGCTCAGCGCGAGGCCCTTCACCCCGTGCACGGAGTCGCGCAGGCGGAACGCGGCCAGGGACAGCACGGTGTGGGGGAGGCCGGCGCCGGGGGCGGCGTCCGGTACGGGGCGGTGTTCCACCTCGAAGTCCGACCTCGGCTCTCCGGTGGTCAGCACCTCGTGGAGCATGGCCTCCACCGGCTCGTGGTGCAGGCCGGGGGCCCACTGGCGCAGCGGCATGCCGAGGGCGCCGGTGGGGGGCAGGTGCCGGAAGTGTCCGGCGGCGTCGTTGAAGCCTACGAGGCGGAGCTCGGTGTCCAGTACGTACACCGGGTGGGGGGAGTCGGCGAACAGGGCGTCCAGCACCGCTCCGTCGAGGTCTCGGCCTCGGTCCCGGCCTGCGGTCATGTCCTGCGATGCGTTCACCTATCCATGCTGCGTCAGGGGTGGCGGCGTGTCGTGCGGGGTGCCTTCGGCGATGTGGCGGGCGGGGCCGTTTGCGGGTGCGGGCCCGGTGCCGCTGCGCCCACCCTCCCCCAAGCTCTCGGCTTCGCTCGAGCAGGGGGGACCCCCATCGCCCCTGCGGCACGACTGCCCGCGGCTAAGCGCGCAGCTACGTCAGGACAGATTGAGCTGGTTTGTGCCAAGCTCAAGACCATGACGACTCCCGCACACACCACCGGGGCCGGTGGGAAGACGCTCTACTACGGGGATCTGTCCGCGCCGCATGAGCTTCAGGTGTTTCTGGAGATGCGTGACCGGGCGTCCGCGCGGATGGCGAAGGCGTTGCTGGGGACCATCAAGCAGCTGGCGGACGACGGCAAGGCGGTCGTGAAGTTCCATTTCGCCGGGAACATCGACGACAGCGTGGGCGGTGACGGCGACCAGCAGGCCGTAGCGGCGCTGGCGGCCGCGAGCGACGCCGGGCAGAAGCAGCTCATCGGCTATCTGGCGGCGCTGTTCGACAACCAGCCCTTCCCGCCCGGCGAGGACAAGTTCTCCGACGCCTCCGTGCTGCTGTCCGTGGCGAACGGCGTGGACGGGCTGCGCTCCTCCGACTTCGACCAGAAGGTGTCCGGGCACACGTATGTGACCTGGGCGGGCGAGTCCATCTCCACCTTCGACACCTTCGGCCTGCCCGGCACCCCGGCCGTCTGGTACGACAAGGAGAACATCCCCGTCGTCACCGTCGAGGGCGAGGTGGACACCGACCCGCAGAAGTTCCTCTCCCAGATCAAGTCCTGACCCGTTCGAGTGCGGCGCGCCCGGCCCCTGGGTAGGAGACGACCGTCCGGCCGCACGGCCGGGCGGTTCGACCTGCGAACAGGGATGGGGTGCACGGGGCATGACGTGGGAGCAGACCGGGGGCGGGGTACAGGCGGTGGTGCCGTACGACGGACGGCTGCTGCTGGTGACCGAGGGCGGCGGCTGGGTGCTGCCCTCGGGGTCCGCCGAGGAGGCGGAGTCGGCGGAGGCCGCGGCCGCCCGGATCGTATACGAACTCACCGGCTATCTGGTCGACGGCTCCCAGCCGCTGGAGCCCGGGGAGGAGCCCCCGGCCGTGCTGTGCAGCCTGCTCACCGACGACCCCTCGGGCGGCGCCCGCCTCGCGCCGGAGGCCGTCAAGTGGCTGCCGTTCGACGAGGCGGAGAGCGTCGCGCTGCCCCCGGCCGTGGTCGAGTACCTCCGGGGGCACAGCCCGGTCTGAGCGGGGAGCGTCAGCCGGGCGCCGCCGCGAGGAAGCCGGCGCGGTCCACGACCACCCGGTCGATCTCGCCCGTCGCCACCAACTCGCCCGATCCGTCCACGGCTTGTACGGCGAACGTCAGCCGCCGCCCCGGCTCACCGGGCGGCGGCTCGGCGCTCACCTCCACCTGCCCGCCCACCCGGGTGGCCCGCAGATGCCGTACCCGTACGGCGGTTCCCACGGTGGTCAGGCCGGGGCCGGTGAACGGCTCGGCGGCCCGTACGGTCGCCGCCTCCAGCCAGGCGATCAAGCGCGGGGTGGCGAGCACGGGTACGTCACCGCTGCCCACCGCCTCCGCCGTGTCGGCGTCGGTCACCTCATGGCGCATGGCCTCACGGTAGCGGGCGAACGGGCACGGCATACGGAAAAGGCATACGGAGGGGGCATACGGAAGGGGCGTACGGAAAGCCTCCGTACGCCCCTCCGACCGCAGCCGCCCGCCTACTTCGCGGGCTCCTCGGCATCCTCCGACGCGGCCTCGGACTTCTCCGGGTGACGCACGCTCAGATGCAGCGAGTCGTCCACCACGTCCGCCACGATCGTGTCGCCCTTGTCCACGTCACCGGCGAGGACCAGCTCCGCGATCCGGTTGTCCAGCTCGGTCTGGATCGTGCGGCGCAGCGGACGGGCGCCGAACTCCGGCTTGTAGCCGTGCGCGACGAGCAGTTTCTTCGCCGCCTCCGTGACCTCCAGACCGATGCCCTGCGCGCGGACCCGCTTGGCGCTGCGCTCCAGGAGCAGGTCGATGATGCGCCCGAGGTTCTTCTCGCTGAGCGCGTGGAAGACGATCGTCTCGTCGATACGGTTCAGGAACTCCGGCGGGAAGTGCCCCTGGAGCACCGACTCCAGCTCGCCCCGGATCTCGTCCACCTTGCCCTGGTGGGCGAGGATCAGCTGCGAGCCGATGTTGCTGGTGAGGATCACCACCGTGTTACGGAAGTCCACGGTGCGGCCCTGGGAGTCGGTCAGCCGACCGTCGTCCAGCACCTGGAGCAGCGTGTGGAAGACGTCCGGGTGGGCCTTCTCCACCTCGTCGAACAGCACGACGCTGTACGGCTGGCGGCGCACCTTCTCGGTGAGCTGGCCGGCCTCGTCGTAGCCGACGTACCCGGGCGGGGAGCCGACCAGGCGGGAGACCGTGTGCTTCTCCTGGAACTCGCTCATGTCGAACCGGATCAGCCGGTCCTCGTCGCCGAACAGCAGCTCCGCGAGCGCCTTGGCCAGCTCCGTCTTGCCGACACCGGTCGGGCCGAGGAACAGGAAGGAGCCCACCGGACGGTTCGGGTCGCCCATGCCCGCCCGGTTGCGGCGCACCGCCTGGGCGATGGCGAGGACCGCCTCGTCCTGGCCGACGACGCGGTCGTGCAGCGCGTCCTCCAGCTTGAGCAGGCGCTCCCTCTCGCTCTCGGTGAGCTGTGCGACCGGGATGCCGGTCTTGCGGGAGACGATCTCCGCGATGTCGTTCTCGGTGACCGCGACGACGCCCTCGCGGCGCTCCTCGATCTGCGCGAGCTCGTTCTCCAGCTCGGCGATCTCGTGCTTGAGGTCCTTGGCGCGGTCGAACGCCTCACCGGCGACCGCCTCGTCCTTCTCGCGGTTGAGCCGGGCGAGCCGGTCCTCGCGGTCCTGGACCTCCTTGGACTTGCCGCGCGAGCGCAGCCGTACCCGGGCGCCGGCCTGGTCGAGCAGGTCGATGGCCTTGTCGGGCAGGAAGCGGTCCGCGATGTAGCGGTCGGACAGCTCGGCCGCCGCGACCAGCGCCGCGTCGCTGAAGCGCACCTGGTGGTGGGCCTCGTAGGCGTCGCGCAGCCCCTCCAGGATCTGCACCGTCTCCTCGACCGAGGGCTCGGGCACCTTGACCGGCTGGAAGCGGCGCTCCAGCGCGGCGTCCTTCTCGACGTACCTGCGGTACTCGTCCAGGGTGGTCGCGCCGACGACGTGCAGTTCGCCCCGGGCGAGCGCGGGCTTGAGGATGTTGCCCGCGTCCATGGAGCCCTCGCCGCCGCCACCGGCGCCGACGACGGTGTGCAGCTCGTCGATGAAGAGGACGACCTCCTCCGACGCCTCGGTCACCTCCTTGATGACCTTCTTCAGCCGCTCCTCGAACTCGCCCCGGTACTTGGCCCCGGCGACCAGCCCGGCCACGTCCAGCTCGACGACCCGGCGGCCCTCCAGCGTGCGCGGCACGTCACCGGAGACGATCCGCTGGGCCAGGCCCTCCACGATGGCGGTCTTGCCGACACCCGGCTCGCCGATGAGCACCGGGTTGTTCTTCGAGCGGCGCGAGAGGATCTCGATCGTCTGCTCGATCTCCTCGCCCCGGCCGACCACCGGGTCGAGCTTCCCGGCCCTGGCGTCGGCGGTCAGATCACGGCCGTACTCGTCCAGGGTCGGCGTACTGCTCGGCTCCTGCGGGGCCTCGGCGCGCGCGGCCGCGCCGGCGTCGCGGGCGACCCGGTCGGTGTCCACCCCGAGATTGCGGGCGACCGTGGTGGCCTGGTCGTTGCCCGGGTCGAGCAGCGCTTGAAGGATGTGCTCGGGGCCGATGTACGAAGCACCGGTCGCCTGCGAGCGGGCGTGGGCGCCGATCAGCACCCGCTTGGCGGCCGGGGTCAGCCCCGGCTCGGCGGACGGAGTGCCGCTGCCCGCGGGCAGCGAGGCCTCCAGCTCCTTGGCCAGCTTGTCCGGGTCGGCCCCGGCGCGGGCCAGCAGCGAACGGGACGGCTCGACCTGGGTCGCCGCCCACAGCAGATGCTCGGTGTCCAGATCCTCGCTGCCGTCCTCGGCGGCACGGCGCGAGGCGCGCGCTATGAGCTCACGCGCGGACTCGGTGAGCAGACGGCCCACCGGCACCCGCTGCACGGCCGGCGGCGAGGACGTGGCCGACATCCCGAAGAAACGATTCAACAGATCGGAGAAAGGATCTGACGATCCAAAAGAGCCGAAGCCCATCGGTGGCACTGACAAGTTCATCAGCCTCCTCATCTCCCCGTGCGGGAAACCCCACCTAATCACAGGGGCCTTGAGGAAGTCCCGTACTACCGGACAATCACAACGGGCTCTCACACAACCGACGTGCGCGGCCCGGCGGTGCGTCCGCCGGGCCGCCCCGCCGTCAGTGGTGCAGCAGCCGCGCGAGGAGGAGATAGGCGCGCTGCTCGGCCGCGGCGAGCGCCGCCGGGTCGATCCCGGCCGACCACAGCTCGCCCGCCGCCGCGTCGTCGGCGTCCCGCAGCTCCACCACGGTCACCGCGAGCCGTACCGGGATGACCGGGTGCACCGGCCGGGTGGCGGCCAGCGCGCGCTCCGCCCGCCGGGTCGCGTCGGAGCAGGACGCCAGCGCGCGCTCCACGCGCACCGCCGCCTGGTCGTGCACCACGAGGAGCGAACACGCGAGCCCCACGATGATCCCGAGCAGACTGCCGAGCCCCCGGTCGTAGATCAGCGTCTCCGGCGAGGTGGGGTCGGCCAGATCGCTCAGCAGCAGCGCCAGCGGGGTCAGGAAGACCACGCCCAGGCCGTAGTTGCGCACCACCATGTATTCGAGCAGGAACTCCAGGAGCACGACCACCAGCGCCAGCAGCGCGGGCTCGGGATGCCCGGCCAGCACCCCGAGCGCGATCAGCAGGCCGACGGCCGTGCCCAGGGTGCGCTGCACGGCGCGCTGCATCGTGGTGCGCACGTTGACCGCGTGCAGCACGGCGGCAGCCGAGATCGCGGCCCAGTAGCCGTGCCCGAGGCCGAGCCCCACGGCCACCCCGCCCGCGACCAGCGTGCCGAGGAACATCCGCACCGCCGGCACCACCAGGACCGCCATCGGCGTGTGTCCGCCGGGCCGGCCGCGCACCAGTATCCAGGCGCGCCGGGCCGCCGGGTCGACGGGAGTGGTCCGCTGCCAGCGGTGTCTGCGGTGCGTCGAGGCCACCGGGGTGTGCGCGGACAGGTCGGGCAGCACCGGGGGATTGGTGACGCGCCGGTCCGCCAGCAGTCCGGCCTGCTCGCGCAGCAGCCGTGCCACCTCGGCCGGGTCGTGCGGGAGCCGTACGGAGGAGTCGACGAGGATCGTCCAGGACAGGTCGGTCAGCCGCACGGTGGTCGCGTCCCGGCTCACCCGGTCGCCGTCCGTGGGCGGGGCGAGGCCGAGGCTGTCGTACGCCATGAGCACGGCGGCCGTGGCCCGGTGCCGGGAGCGGCCGGTGCCGCCCCGGGCGGCGTCCATCAGCTCCGCGAGCGAGCGCAGCGCGCCCGCCACCGCCAGCCGCTCCGGCCGGTCGGGATGCACGAAGCGGCCCAGCACCGCGAGCAGCCAGGCGAGCGCGGCGCCCGCCGCGGCGAGTCCGGTGCGCGGCAGCACGTCGCCGAGCGTGGTGTGGGCGTTCGCGGACACCGCGAAGGAGAACAGCAGCAGGATCGCGCCGAGCCCGCCGAGCCGGGTGGCGTCGCAGCAGTACTTGGCCAGTCCCGCGACCACCGCCGTCGCCGCCACCACCACGATGGCGCCCACCTGCCCGTCCCAGGGGCGGGCCAGCGCCGCGAGCAGTGAACCGAGGCCCACGCAGGCCGTCATGGCCACCGCGACCCCGGCAAGGGCCCTGGCCCGGCGCCGGTAGGGAAGATTGCGCCCGAAGGTCGTCGTGAAGGCGCCCATCATCCCGTACACGCTCAGGTCCGGGCGTCCGGCCGCGACGACGGGCAGCGCGGCGAGCGCCATGGCGAGCGCGGCGCGCAGGGCGAAGGTGAGCGCGCCGTCCACCTTCTGCAGGGAGAGGGCTCCCCGGGGGGACAGCACACGCGCGAAAGCGGCGGCCGCTCGCCGCCGGCCGTCACCGGTCACGGCGCGCTGGGGCGGGCGGGAAAGGGACATGTTCGGTGTATATCACTTGCTCCGGTCGGATTCCTGATCACTTACGAAACCCCTACTGACCTGGGGTTCGACGGGTATGCCCGGCGGGTTCACCGGGGCCGCGGGGCCGCCTCGGACACCGGGTCCGCCCACTTTGGCCGCGGCGGACACCAGGCCGGGAACGGCCGGGACGGCTACTGTTGTGGCGCATGAGCATCTGGCTTCCGGTGTCCGCGGTTCCCCGGCTGGCCGGCGCGGTCGTCGTCGGCGCCGGAGTCGGTGTCGCCGTCGGGCTGACCACCCAGGCCGCGCTGGGCATCCTCTGCGGCATCGCGGCGACGGGCATCCTCTTCGTGCTCACGGGCTGGATCGTGCTGTGGCCCATGGACGCGAAGGCCACCCACGCCAACGCCCGGCGCGAGGACTTCCGTCCGCACATCGAGGAACTCGTGGTCGTGGTGGCCTCGCTGCTCGGCCTGGTCGGCATCGTGCTGCTGCTGGTCGCGGACCGCACCGGCACCGGCCCCGCGGCCGCCGCCGTCGCCGTGTGCGGGGTGTTCATGGCCTGGGCGGCGCTGCACCTGATGTACACCGCCCGCTACGCGTACCTCTACTACGGCCCGGCCGACGGCGGCATCGACTTCAACTCCTCGCTGCCGCCGGCCTACCGGGACTTCTTCTACTTCAGCTACAACCTCGGCATGACCTACCAGGTGTCCGACACCAGCGTCTCCAGCCCGCTGATCCGCTCGGTGGTGCTGCGGCACTGCCTGCTGTCGTACCTCTTCGGCATCAGCGTGCTCGCCACCACCATCAACCTGGTCACCGGGATCGTCACGGGCTGAGCGGACCCGGGGCGCCCGCCGTGCCGCGCCTCAGCAGGCGCCGACCCATTCCTCCGTGCCGTCCGTGAAGAGCTGCCGCTTCCAGACCGGCACCTCGTGCTTGAGGGTGTCGGTGAGCAGCTTGCAGGCCGCGAACGCCTCGGCGCGGTGCGGGCAGGAGACGGCGGTGATCACCGCGACGTCACCGATGGACAGCAGACCCGTGCGGTGCACGGCGGCCAGGGACAGCACGGGGAAGTCGGCGGCGACCTTCTCGGCCACCCGCCGCAGCTCCGCCTCCGCGCTCGGGTGGGCGCTGTACTCCAGCGAGGTCACGGACTTGCCGCCGTCGTGGTCGCGCACGGTGCCGACGAAGAGGGCGGTGCCGCCGGCCGCGTCGTCACCGACCGCCGCGTACACCTCGTCGAGCGAGAGCGCGGTGTCGCGCAGCGCGAGCAGCCGGATGGGGGAGGCCAGGGAGGAGGACAGGGAGGAGGACAGGGTCTCGGGCAGGTGCAGCATGGCGCGGTCCAGGGTCGGGTTCCGAAGGGAGCTCGTACGACGGCTGCCGTACGGGATGACGCGGCGGGGCGGGGCTGCGGGGCTCAGCCGCCCGCGAACGGGGGCAGCACCTCGACCGTGCCGCCCTCGGGCAGCGCGATCGCCGTGTGGTCGCGGTCGCCCACCGGGGTGCCGTCGACCAGGAACGAGCAGATGCCCAGCACCTGGCCGAAGCGCGGCCGGTCGGCGTGGCGGGCCCGCGCCTGCTCCAGCGCCTGCGCGAGGGTCGTGGCGCGGTAGGGCTCCTCGGCCGTACCGGCCGCGCCCTTGGCCGCGGCCCAGTAGCGGATGATCCCGGCGGGTGCCGTCTGTGTCTCCATGTCCTGTGCCTTTTCCGGTGGTTGTCGTCTGGCTCGTGGGGGCGGGGGAGTAGGGGGAGCGGCGGGGGCCGTCACCGTGCGGGCAGGTCGAGGACCTCCACCGTCGCACCGGGGGCCGCGCCGCCGGGCGGGACCACGGCGAGGCCGTCGGCCAGCGCCAGGCCGCGCAGCATGGCGGGACCGTCGTACGGCAGCGGCGCCACCTCGGTGCCCGCCCGGCGCACCGGCAGCAGCCGGGTGTCGCGCGGGTGCCCGGGCAGCTCACCGGCGGTGACCGAGAACAGCGGCTCGGGGCCCGCGTGGCCGCCGAGGGTGCGCAGCAGCGGTCCGGCCAGGGTGAGCGTGCCGGCCACGGCGGCCAGCGGGTTGCCCGGCAGGCCGACCAGCCGGCGGGCGCGGCCGTCCTCGGCGGGCGGCAGCTCGGCCAGGAGCATGGGGTGCCCCGGCCGGACGGCCACCGAGTCGACCAGCAGCCGGGCCTCCAGCATCTCCAGGGTGTCGTGCAGGAAGTCCACGGGTCCGGCCGCCGTGCTGCCGGTGGTGATCACGACGTCGGCGGGGGAGCGGCGCACCGCCTCGTAGAGCATCCCGAGCCGGTCGGAGATCCGGTGCCGGCCGATCACCTCGGCGCCCAGCCCGCGCAGCCAGGACGGCAGCATCGGGCCGAGCGCGTCGCGGACCCGGCCGCCCCGGGGCACACCCGAGCGCAGCAGCTCGTCGCCGAGGACGAGCAGCTCCACGCTCGGCCTGCGGTGCACGGAGAGCCGGTCGTACCCGGCGGCCGACGCGAGGCCGAGCACCGCCGGGGTCACCGTGGTGCCGGAGGGGAGCAGCGGCTCACCGCTGCGGCACTCCTGACCGCGCGGCCGTACGTCCCGTCCGTCGGCCACCGGGCCGCCGGGGGTGCGGTCGTACAGCAGACCGTCGCGCTCGCCGGGCTCCCCGTGCTCGCGGCGCAGCACCGCGCGGGCGCCGGGCGGCAGCGGGGCGCCGGTGGCGATGGGCACGGCGGTGTCCGGCGCCAGCGGGTCCGGCTGCTCACCGGCCAGCACCCGGCGGCCTGCCAGGTGCCAGGGGCCGGTGCCGGAGACCGCCCAGCCGTCCATCGCCGAGGTGGCGAACGACGGCAGGTCGGTGAGCGCGGTCAGCGGCTCGGCCAGCGCGTGGCCGAGCGCGTCGTCCAGGGTCCGGGGCACGGCGGGCAGCGGCAGCCCCGCCGTGCGCGCGATCGACCGGGCCCGCTCCCAGGTGGGAGCGGCGCCGCGGCCGTGCGCGTGCGGCGCGGCCGTCCGGCCGCCGCTCGGGTGTGCGTCGCTCACGGGGTCGCCGGGCCGTTCTCGTCCTCGGCCTCGCGCTCGGCGATCCAGCGCTCGGCCAGCTTCGTCACCCGGTCGTTGGCCGCGGCGACCGCTTCGGCGCCGCCGCCCTGGAGGGCCGCCGCGTAGCCGACCAGGAAGGACGTGATCGGCGCCGCCGGGCGGGCCACCCCGTGGGCGACCACCTTCGTCATGTCGAGCAGCTCACCGACGTTGACATCGAGGTCGATGCCCAGTTCGGTCTTGGCCGCGGTGATCCATTCGTGCATCCGGTTCACTTCGGTCGTCCTCGCGTTTCGTGTCCGTCGTCTTCGTGGTGTCGTCTTTGTGCGTGCCGTACGTGTCCGTCGTACCGTCTCGCGGGCCGCCCGGGCCGGTCCTCCGTCAGCCGCCGATGGCTGACATCGGACGGTCCGGCTGCTTGAAGTCCGCGCTGTTGATGGTGTGTCCGGGGCCCTTGCCCGCGATGCAGGAGCGCCACGCCGCCTCCAGGGCGTCGTCGTCGGAGCCGTCGCGCAGCAGGCTCCGCAGGTCCGACTCCTTGGTGGCGAACAGGCAGTTGCGCAGCTGGCCGTCGGCGGTCAGCCGCACCCGGTCGCAGTTGCCGCAGAACGGCCGGGTGACGCTCGCGATGACGCCGACCACGGAGTCCGTGCCCGCGATCCGCCACTCCTCGGCGGGGGCGTTGTCCTCCCTGGGGACCGGCACCAGCTCGAAGCGCTCGCCGATGCGTTCCAGGATCTCGGCGGCGGGCACCATCTTCTCCCGTTCCCAGGCACCCTGCGCGTCCAGCGGCATGGACTCGATGAACCGCATCCGGTAGCCGTGCTCCACGGCGAAGGCGGTCAGGTCCGCGATCTCGTCGTCGTTGACCCCGCGCACCGGGACCGCGTTGACCTTGACCGGCGCGAGTCCGGCGGACTTCGCGGCGGCGAGGCCCGCCAGCACGTCGGACAGCCGGTCGCGCCGGGTGATGGCGGCGAAGCGCTCCGGGCGCAGGGTGTCCAGGCTGACGTTGACCCGGCGCAGCCCCGCCTCGTGCAGCGCCTCGGCGCAGCGGGCGAGCCCGATGCCGTTGGTGGTGATGGACAGCTCGGGCGCCGGGTCGAGCGCCGCGAGCCGGGCGACCAGGGCCGGCAGCCCCCGCCGCACCAGCGGCTCGCCGCCGGTCAGCCGGACCTCCCTGATGCCCAGCCGCCCGGTCGCGATGCCCACCAGGCGCACGATCTCGTCGTCGCTCAGCAGCTCGTTCCTCGGCAGCCAGTCCAGGCCCTCGGCGGGCATGCAGTACGTGCACCGCAGGTTGCAGCGGTCGGTCAGGGACAGGCGCAGGTCGGTGTGGACCCGGCCGAAACGGTCCGTCAGCGGCCGTGCGACGGTCCCGGTGGTGCCGCTCGGCTGATCGGTGTGCGGTCGGGACACGGTCCTGCCTTCTTCCTCTGCTGCCCGGAGGCTGTCGTACGGTGCGGGATCTTCCCCTGCCGGGTGGTGATCCCCAGGTCGTATGGTGCGTGATCCGGGCCGGTGCCGGCCCCGCGCCGCCCGTCCGGGCGGTGACGCGGGGCCGGGCTCCGAACCCGCCGGCCGCCCGGCCGCGCCGTGCCCCCGCTCCCCGGCCGACCGCTCTTCGGCCGGGAGTTCGCGGGTGTGGGCACGGCGCGGCCGGAGCGGCGCGCGCCCACGGGTCCGGGGCACTTCCCGATGATCATCTCGGGTGGCGCCCCGGCCCGTGGACATCGCCACGCCGTCGCCTGCCTCCCCGCGCGCCGCGTACGGGACGCGGGCACGGGTGAGGCGGCGCAGGGCGTGGGACGTCATCACGCGGTGGGTGTTCACCGGGCGACGGTGTACCGGGCGCGGTGGTCGCCGTGGCCGTGGCCGTGGTGGTGCGACACGGGGATGTGCTGCACACCGATGCGCTTGCGGAACACCCAGTACGTCCAGCCCTGGTAGAGCAGGATCAGCGGGGTGGCGAACACCGCGACCCAGGTGATGATGCCCAGGGTGTAGGCGCCCGCGGCCGCGTTGGACTCGGTCAGGCTCCAGGCCGGGTTGAGGCTGGAGGGCATGACCTCGGGGAACAGGGCCAGGAACAGCACCGCGCTGGAGGCGGCGACGCCCACGCCGGAGCTGATGAACGCCCGGCCCTCGCGCGAGCCGAAGTTGAAGCCGAGCGAGAGCAGCACGGCCAGGACGGCGACCGCCTCGGCGATCACGCTGCCCAGGTTGCCGGTCAGGAACTGGGTCCAGGTGAGGAAGGCGAGCAGCAGCAGGACGGTCAGGATGCCGAGCTTCTGGGCCAGGTGACGGGCCCGGGGCCGGATGGAGCCGACCGTCTTCAGCGAGGCGAACACCGCGCCGTGGAAGGTGAACAGCACGGTCGTGGTCACGCCGCCCAGCAGCGAGTACGGCCGGATCAGTTCGCTGATGCCGCCGTGGTACTCGTGGTCGGCCGTGATCGGCAGGCCGTGGACCATCGCCGCGAAGAGCAGGCCCCACAGGAAGGACAGGATCAGGGAGGTGCCGAAGATGATCGCCTCCCAGTTGCGCTTCCAGGCGGCACCGTCGCGCTTGACGCGATACTCGAAGGCCACGCCGCGCAGGATCAGGCACAGCAGGATCACGAACATCGGCAGGTAGAAGCCGCTGAACATGGTGGCGTACCAGTCGGGGAAGGCCGCGAAGGTGGCGCCGGCCGCGGTGACCAGCCACACCTCGTTGCCGTCCCAGACGGGGCCGATGGTGTTGATCAGGACACGGCGCTCGGTCTCGCCGCGGGCCAGGACCCGGGAGAGGATGCCGATGCCGAAGTCGAAGCCTTCGAGGAAGAAGTAACCCGTCCACAGAAAGGCGATGACGAAGAACCAGAGGTCATGGAGATGCACGGTCCGGGACTTTCTCTCAGTAGGCGAAGGCCATGGGCTTGTCGGCATCCTGGTCGGCGCCCTCGAGCGTCGACCCGCCGCCAAGCCTCACGTCCCGCAGCGGTGGCCGTTCGGCGGTGACCGGTCCGGCCCCGGCGTACTTGACCAGCAGCTTCAGTTCGACCACGGCCAGCGCGATGTACAGCAGGCTGAACCCGATGAGTGTGATGAGCTGCTCGGTGAGCGAGACGTTGGGCGAGACCGCGTCGACGGTGCGCAGCAGACCGGTGACGGCCCACGGCTGACGGCCCATCGCGGTGAAGATCCAGCCGAAGGCGTTGGCGACCACCGGGAAGGCGAGCGTCGCGATGGCGGCGCGCCAGGCCAGACCCGTCATGACGGGGCCGAGTTCGCGCTTCTTCGTCAGCATCAGCCGCGGCACGTCGAAGGAGCCGGTGCGGAACTCGGGGTCCACCCAGAACCTGCGCCGGGTCAGCCAGAGGCCGGCGGCGCCGAGGGCGAACGACGTCATACCGAAGATGATCATCGCCCGGAAGCCCCAGTACGTCATGGGGATGTTGGGCATGTACTGCGAGGGGCTGCCGCCGTACTTGGCGGCCTCGGCCTTGGCCGTGTCGTTGATGCCGGGGACCGCCGAGTGGAAGTCCTTGTGCGCCAGGAAGGACAGCAGGCCCGGGACCTCGACGCTGACGCTGTTGCGGTGGTTGGCGACGTCCGGCACGGAGAGCACGGAGAAGGGGGCGGGGGACTCCTTGTCCCACAGGGCCTCGGCGGAGGCCATCTTCATCGGCTGCTGCTCGAACATGACCTCGCCGAGCTTGTCACCGGTGATCGCGGTGCCCAGGCCGAAGATGACGGCGAGCGTCAGGCCGAGCCGCAGCGAGGTGCGCATGGCCGCGACCTGCTTGAGGTCGTTGGGCCGGCCGCGGCGCTGGCGGCGGGCCGCCTTCCACAGATGGATGGCGGAGATGCCCATGACGAAGGCGGCGCCGGTCAGGAACGCGGCGGTCAGGGTGTGCGCGACGACGACGAGGTTCAGCTTCTGGAAGAGCACCGCGCCGATGTCGGTCAGATGTGCCTTGCCGGCCGCCTTGTCCAGGTGGTAGCCGACCGGGTTCTGCATGAAGGAGTTGGCGGCGAGGATGAAGTACGTCGACAGGATGGTGCCGATCGAGACCATCCAGATGCACGCGCAGTGGATCTTCTTGGGCAGCTTGTCCCAGCCGAAGATCCAGAGCCCGATGAAGGTGGACTCGAAGAAGAACGCCAGCAGCGCTTCCAGGGCGAGCGGCGCGCCGAAGACGTCGCCGACGAAGCGGGAGTAGGCGGACCAGTTCATGCCGAACTGGAACTCCTGCACCAGCCCGGTGACGACGCCCATGGCTATGTTGATCAGGAAGAGCTTGCCCCAGAACTTGGTGGCGTGGAAGTACTTGGTCTTCCCGGTGCGCACATACGCCGTCTCCAGTCCCGCTGTGATCGCCACCAGGCTGATGGTGAGGGGCACGAACAGGTAGTGGTAGACGGTGGTCATCCCGAACTGCCATCGCGCGATGGTGTCCGGGGCCAATGCCAGGTCCACGGCAGGTCTCTCCTCAACTCCCCGGTGTGGCCCGCGAAGCCGGGCCGGATCACCGGTGGAGGGTGAATGTGAATGTTTCGGTTATGTCGCCCATGTCTCCCGAAGTGGACATAAGGCGTGTCTTCTCGGGTGGGTGCCGGGCGGTCGTCGATTTCCGTCCGGGGCGACAATTCTTCGATTACTGCTCGCCCGTCAGCGTCGGCCAATTTCCGGAACAAGTCAAAGAGGGGTGATTGATCGGATGATCGGCGGCGCTTATCTATGCCTCGGAAAGCCGGTCCGGGGTGACCATCCGCGCCGCGTTTCACCTGGTCACGGGCGCGTGCGGCCGGCCGGGACGGTCGGGCGCGGTCCACCCGGAAAGGTGGACGTGTGTAGAGTAGCGGCTCGGATGAATCGCCGTTCACCGGGGGTGAAGGGACGATAAGCGGCGCCTATTAGGTGATCGAAATGGCCTCTTTGACTTCCCCCGGTAAAAGGCAGAAACTGGCTTTGCAGCGGGATTCGGATAACGCGAATCGCGGACAGGGCACGAGGGACGGCGCCCGAGGCTCTCCCTCCGGGCCGAACGTCTGCCGCAGCGGCCGCCCGCCCGGACCCGAGGGGACCTCACACCACGCTCCCGGGACCGAGCCGGCCTCCGCACGGCGGCGCGTCATCTCCCCGCCGACCGGAACCCGCCTGTACAGGCGTATGTGAGAAAGAGGCAGAGCACATTATGAGCAGCAGCATCGAGGACCCGATCGACGACCTTTCGGTCACGCCTCCCAAGAAGTGGGCCACCGGTGTGCCCGCCGTGACGCACGCTCTGGAGTACTCCCTGAGCCAGACGTCGCCGCGCCGCACCATGCTGACGCTGCTGAACATCAACCAGATCGACGGCATCGACTGCCCGGGCTGTGCCTGGCCCGAGGACAAGAAGCGCCACTTCAACGAGTACTGCGAGAACGGCGCCAAGCACATCAACGACGAGGCCACCTCGCGCCGCGTCACCCGCGACTTCTTCAAGCAGTACTCGATCGCCGAGCTGGACTCGAAGTCGGACTACTGGCTGAACCAGCAGGGCCGCCTGACCGAGCCGATGATCAAGCGCCCGGGCGCCACCCACTACGAGCCGGTCAGCTGGGACGAGGCTCTCTCCCTGCTCGCCCGCGAACTGCGCGCGCTGGCCTCCCCCGACGAGGCGATGTTCTACGTCTCGGGCCGCCTGAACAACGAGGCCGCCTTCCTCCTCCAGCTCTTCTCCCGCGCCTTCGGCACCAACAACCTGCCGGACTGCTCCAACATGTGCCACGAGTCCACCGGCTGGGGACTGGGCCAGTCGCTGGGCATCGGCAAGGGCAGCGTCTCGCTGGACGACATCCACCACTCGGACCTGATCTTCCTCGTCGGCCAGAACCCGGGCACCAACCACCCGCGCATGCTCGCCGCGCTGGAGGAGACCAAGCTCAACGGCGGCTCGGTCGTCGCGGTCAACACGCTGCCCGAGGCCGGTCTCATCCGCTTCAAGCACCCGCAGAAGGCCCGCGGCGTCATCGGCAACGGCACCGCCATCGCCGACCAGTTCGTGCACATCCGCGCCGGCGGCGACATGGCCCTCTTCCAGGGCCTCAACAAGCTCCTCCTCGACGCCGAGGACGCCGCGCCCGGCACCGTGCTCGACCACAAGTGGATCAAGAAGAACTCCATCAACTTCCAGGAGTTCGCCGAGCACGTCCGCAAGATCTCCTGGGACGACATCCTCACCGCGACCGGCCTGACCATGGCCGAGATCGAGGAGCTCCACCAGCGCGTCATGAAGAGCAAGAGCGCCATCGTCTGCTGGGCGATGGGCGTGACGCAGCAGAAGCACGGTGTCGCCACCATCCGCGAGATCACCAACTTCCTGATGCTGCGCGGCAACATCGGCAAGCCGGGCGCGGGCGTCTGCCCCGTCCGCGGCCACTCCAACGTGCAGGGCGACCGCACCATGGGCGTCTGGGAGCAGATGTCCGACGAGTTCCTGGACGCGCTCGGCCGCGAGTTCCGCTTCGAGCCGCCGCGCCACCACGGCTACGACGCCGTGCAGGGCATCAAGGCGATGTACGAGGGCAAGGCCAAGGTCTTCCTCGGCGTGGCCGGCAACTTCGTGCGGGCGACCCCCGACAGCGAGTACACCGAGCAGGCGATGCGCAACTGCCGCCTGACCGCGCACATCTCGACCAAGCTCAACCGTTCCCACACCGTCTGCGGCGAGTACGCGCTGATCCTGCCGACCCTGGGCCGCAGCGACCGCGACTACCAGAACGGCGTGGAGCAGTGGATCACCGTCGAGGACTCCATGAGCGACGTCCACCGCTCGCACGGCAAGCTGCCCCCGGCCTCCAAGCACCTGCTCAGCGAGGTCTCGATCATCGCCCGGCTGGCCCGCAAGACCCTCGGTGACAAGCCGAACATCGCGTGGGAGGAGATGGAGGCGGACAACGACAACATCCGCGACCACATCTCCCGCGTCGTCCCCGGCTTCGAGAACTTCAACGAGCGGGTGCGCCAGCCCGGCGGCTTCAACCTGGGCAGCCCGGTCAACCGCGACGTGTTCCCGACCCCGAGCGGCAAGGCCGTCTTCTGGTCGAACGACTTCTACGCGCCGCACGTCCCCGACGGCCACCTGCTGCTGCAGACCACGCGCTCGCACGACCAGTGGAACACCATCTGGTACGCGCCCAACGACCGCTACCGGGGCATCCACAACGCCCGCCGCGTCGTGATGGTCAACCCGGCCGACCTCAAGGAGCTCGGCTTCGAGGACGGCGACATGGTCGACCTGGTCAGCGTCTGGCACGACAAGGAGCGCCGCGCGGAGAACTTCAAGGTCGTCTCCTACCCGGCCAGCCGTGGCTCCGCCGCGGCCTACTACCCCGAGACGAACGTCCTGGTGCCGCTCGACAGCACCGCGGACATCAGCAACTGCCCCACCTCCAAGGGCGTCGTGATCCGCCTCGAACCCGCCCGCGTCCCCGCGGGTGCCCGCGCCGCCGGCTGAGCCGGCGCGCCCCCTCCTCCACCGACGGTCCGGTGGAGGAGGAGTGCCACGGATGGCCCGGACCCCGCAGCCCCGGCGGGCCCGGGCCATCCGTGGATGTCCCCGGACCACGAAACCCCTCCGGGACCACCCGCCTGACGACGAGTCACTGCCTTGACCCCTGACACCTCCCGGCCCCCCGGGCTCCGGCACCCCCGCCGCCCCGGCACCGGCCGCCCCGCAGGACGCCCCGCCGGACCCGTACGCCCCCGGCCCCGCCCGCCCCGCTGAGCTGTGCCCCACGCTCCACGCGGGGCACACGCGCACCCCGACCACCCACCCGTCGCGCCACGGCTCGCGCCGTCGGCCGTCACCCCGTACCACGGTGTCACCTACAGTGGATTTCTCAGAGCTCTGCTGTCTGCCGTCACCGCAGGAACCGCCCCCTGACCCCAGGGGACGCGCGGACCCCGTCGCCCGGCGCGTCCCTCCACCCCGGCGGCCCGCCCCGGCCGGCCGCCCCAGCGAACCAGCTCACCGGCGCGAGACCCCCCGCCGCCGGGCCTAGGAGAGGAACAAGACCATGGGACGAGTGACCGTGCGGCGTCGAGTGCTCCGCATCCGCGACGGCGCGTCCACGCACCGCCCGGACACCCTCGCCGCCGAGGAGCCGATGGAGATCCGCGTCGGCGGACGCCCGCTCACCGTGACCATGCGCACCCCCGGCGACGACTTCGACCTCGCCGCCGGCTTCCTGGTCAGCGAGGGTGTCGCGCACAAGGAGACCGACGTCGCGGGCATCCGCTACTGCCTGGGCGCCACCGACGACGGCAGCAACACCTACAACGTGGTGGACATCGTCCTCGGCCCCGGTGTGGAGGCCCCCGACGCCTCCCTGGAGCGGAACTTCTACACCACGTCCTCCTGCGGACTGTGCGGCAAGGCCAGCCTGGACGCCGTACGCACCGTCGCCGCCTGGTCCGTCGCCGACGACGAGCTGCGCATGAGCCCCGAGATGCTGGCCACCCTGCCCGAGAAGCTGCGCGCCGCCCAGAAGGTGTTCGACAGCACCGGCGGACTCCACGCGGCCGGGCTCTTCTCCTCCGACGGCGAGCTGCTGTGCCTGCGCGAGGACGTGGGCCGGCACAACGCCGTCGACAAGGTCGTCGGGCACGCCCTGCGCTCCGGGCTGCTCCCGCTGCGCGGCTGTGTGCTGATGGTCAGCGGCCGTGCCTCGTTCGAGCTGGTCCAGAAGGCGGTCATGGCCGGCATCCCGATGCTCGCCGCCGTCTCCGCCCCGTCCTCGCTCGCCGCGGACCTCGCCGCCGAGAGCGGCGTGACCCTGGTCGGCTTCCTGCGCGGCGACTCGATGAACGTCTACACCGGCGCCGAGCGCCTGGAGCCCCAGCCCGTCGCCTGACCGTGCACGGGGGTACGGCGCCTCGACGGGCGCCGTACCCCCGCGTACCCGTGTCAGACCGCGGTGCCGGGCAGCCGCTCCAGGGCGGCGGCGACGTCGGTGCTCCGGGCGACCTCCGCCAGGGCCCGCGCCATCACCGACCCCGGGGTCTGCGCCGTGGTCACCAGGCCGACCGGCACCTTCCAGTCCGGCTCCACCAGCGGCACCGCCCGCATCCCGTGCGGCACGCCGAACACATGGAGCCAGGCGTGCGGCACCACGCTGGCCCAGCGGCCCGTGCGCACATGCGAGAAGAGCGCGGCCACCGAGTCGGTCTCGATGCGCGGCGAGGGTGTGGCGCCGGCCTTCGCGAAGACGCCGTCCAGGATCTGGCGGCCCTGCATCGACTCGTTCAGCAGGCACAGCGGCAGCCGCGCCGCCTCCGCCCACGTCGCCGTCGCCTGATGGGCCAGCCCGTCGGCGGCCGTGAGCAGCAGGACGTAACGCTCCTCATAGAGCGGAAAGGCGTGGAAATGACTCGAAAGCTCCTCCGGAAGATAAGTGATTCCGGCGTCGATCTCGAAATGCTGGAGCTGGCGGAGAATGTCCTCCGACTGCAGATCCGCTATCACTTCCACCGTCACCAGGGGATGCGCGGTGCAGAAAGGCCCCGTCAGCAGCGACACCGCGGCGGACGCGGTCGGCACCGAGCCGATCCGCATCCGGCCGCTCAGACCGCTGCGCAGGGCACCGACCTCGTCCCGCAGCGCGTCGCGGTCGGCGAGGATGCGCTGCGCCCATACGACGATGCGCTCGCCCTCGGGCGTCAGGCCCTCGTACTTGCGCCCGCGCCGGACCAGCGGTACGTCAAGTTCGTCCTCCAGCTTGCGGATCGCCTCGGAGAGGGCGGGCTGGGAGACGGAGCAGGCTTGGGCGGCACGGGCGAAATGGTGCTCCCGCGAGAGGGACACGAGGTACTCGAGTTGGCGAAACAGCACGCAATGGGTGTACCGGAATGCTCCGCGAAATGCCAATCGGCGCTCGTGGCGCCGGTCGGGTCGGCTGCCCGGCCGGACCCGGGCCGGGCCGGTCCCGGGGCGTGTGACCAGGCCCGACGGGCCCCCGCGCGGGCCGTGCGAGATGTAGGGGAATTCACACATTGCCGGACCGGGAGCGGTTTCCCGGACTTCCGGAAATTCAGCGGCCGTATCGAACCGGCGAGGTCCGCCGGATCGCCGATTTGCTAGAGTTATTGAGAGATGCGAAAGAATCGCGGTAACTCCTCTTCTCTGTTCGCCGGACTGGCCCGTGTTCTCTCCCCGCGGGGCTCGTTCGCCATGGCCAAGGTGAGCGGAGCGCTTCCTTTCGCACTGCGGGCCGCGCTGACCATGGCGCTGCCGACCCTGCCGCTGGTGCTCCTCGGCCACCCCCGGCTCGCCTTCTTCCCGGCCCTCGGCGCGTTCACCATCACCTTCGAGCGCAGCCTGCCGATGAGCCGCCGGCGCCGGCTCTGGATGCTCGCGCTGGTCGGCGCCGTCATGACGCTCGCCGTCGGGCTCGGCTCCCTCCTCGCCGTCTGGGCCGGACCCTCCGGGCCCTGGTTCCAGGGCGTGGCCGCCGTCGCGGGGATGGCGGCGGTCGCGGGACTGGCCAAGTTCGGCTGCGACTACGCGGGACTGCGCGGTCTGGGCGCCGTCCTGATCCTGCTCTCCTTCGCGGTCACCGCGGAGGGCACCCCCGGCCTCGGCGACGTGCTCCCGCACACCGCGCTGGCCGCGCTCGGCGCCGCCGTCGCCTGGCTGGTCTGCCTGCCGAACTCGCTCCAGCCCCAGCGGCTCCAGCGACTCGCCCTCGCGGACGCGCTGAACGCCTTCGCGCGCGCCCTCGACGCCGCCGGGCCCGCCGAGACCGCCAAGGCCCGCCACCAGGCCGTCGCCGCGGCCCTGCGCGCCTACCACGCGCTGAACGAGTCCGGCGGCGGCGAGCCCGACCAGTCCGCCAAGCCCGTGTACTCGGCCGACTTCGTCTGGTCGCTGCTGACCGACGACACTCGGCACTCCACCGAGGACGCCGAGGTCGCCCGGCAGCTGCGCGAACAGGCCCGCGTCCTGGCCGACCGCCGCTGGCACACGCTCCTGCCGCTGCCCGAGGAACTGCTCGACGGCTCGCCCCGCCCCCGCTCCGGCGACGCCGTCACCCCGGACGAGGCCGGGGCCGCCACCCTGCCGCCCGTGCCCCCGCGGCCGGCCGCCCCTGCGTCGCGGCCCGCCGACCGGCGCACCCGGGTCGAGACCAAGCGCGGCGGACCCGGACGCCGCCGGGCCGCCGCCCTGATGCCGACCGCCGTACGCACCGCCGTCGGCACCGCCGTGGCGGGCGGACTCGCGCTGTTCCTCGGCGTCGGCCACAGCTACTGGGCCGCGATCTCCGCCGCGGCCGTGCTCCACTCGGTCAACGCCTGGAGCACCGTCCAGCGCTCCGTCCAGCGCACCATCGGTACGGCCGTCGGGCTGCTCATCACCAGCGCCGTCCTCGTCATGCACCCCGGCTCGCTGGCCATCATCTGCCTGATCATCGTCTTCGAGTTCCTGCTGGAGTACGTCGTCGCCCGCAACTACGGGCTCGGCGTCGTCTTCCTCACCCCGCTCGCGCTGCTGCTGAGCGAGCTGTCCTCGCCGGTCTCCGCCGAGCGGCTGCTGCACGACCGGGTCATCGGAAGCGTCATCGGCATCAGCGTCGGCCTGGTCTGCGCCCTGCTCCTCGTCCACGGCCGGGCCGCCGAGCGCCTGCGCGACGCGCTCGCCGCCTCCGTCTACGCCGCCGACCGCGCCCAGCGCGCCCTCTCCGGCACGCCGGGCCAGCGCCGCTTCGCCCAGGTCCAGCTCGCGGCCGCCTCGGTGGAGCTGTACGAGGCGAAGGAGGCCGCGCGCGGCGAGCTGCGGCCGTCCCGTGTGGACCCCGCCGCCGTCCTCGCCGCCCAGCGACGCGCCTACGACCTGCTGGGCCGCCTCAGCCACTCGATGCTCCGCGGCACCCCCACGACCCGCCAGAGCCTCCGCCCCGGCCACTCCCCGTCCCACCGGACGCACCCGGACCCGTGACGCGTCGGACCCGTGACGCCCTGGGCCTGTGATGCCCCGGGCCCGTGACGCCCCTGGGGCCCTGGCGCCCGGCCCGCGCCTGCCCCGACACTGCGCCTGCCCCGGCGCCCGGCCCGCGCGGGGCCCGACACCGGGGCCGCGCTCGGCTCCGCCACCGGCCTCCCGCTGCCCCGGCGGACCCGGACCGGCCCGACACCGTACGGCTCGCCGTCGACCCCGACGTCACCGCCCGGCCCGCGCTCGCCCCTGCGCCGGGCCCGCGCCGGCCCCTGCACCGGGCCCGCGCTAGCCCCCGCGCCCGGCCCGCAGTTCCCCGAATGTGCCCCCAACCCCCCACCGGCGTCTATGTTCGTGCTGCGTACAAGCGATGAGAAGGCAGGTTTTTCCGTGATCGAGACGCAGCCGATAGTCGTCCCGCCGGCCAGGGCGGCGGTGTTTCTCGTGGCCACCGTGGACCCGGGCGGGGAGGAGAAGGTGCGGGAGCTGCTCGGGGACGTGGCGTCGATGCGGCGGTCCACCGCCTACCGGGACCCCGACGCGCAGTTGAGCTGTGTCGTCGGTGTCGGCTCGGAGGTGTGGGGGCGGCTGTTCAGCGGGCCGAGGCCGGCCGGGCTGCATCCGTTCGTCGAGCTGAAGGGGGAGCGGCACCACGCGCCCTCCACCCCGGGCGACCTGCTCTTCCACGTGCGCGGCCGCCGGATGGACGTGGTGTTCGAGCTGGCCCGGCAGTTCGGGGAGCGGCTCAAGGGCGCCGCCACGATCGTGGACGAGGTGCACGGGTTCAAGTTCTTCGACGACCGCGACCTCCTCGGCTTCGTCGACGGCAGCGCGAACCCGGAGGGCCGCCTCGCCGCCGAGTCGGTGCACATCGGCGACGAGGACCCGGAGTTCACCGGCGGCAGCTATGTCATCGTGCAGAAGTACCTGCACGACATGGACGCCTGGCAGGGCACCTCGCTGGAGGAGCAGGAGGCGACCATCGGCCGCTCCAAACTGGAGAACATCGAGTTCCCGGACGACGTGAAGGCCCCGGACTCGCACGTCGTGGTGAACACCATCACCGGCGAGGACGGCCGCGAGCTGAAGATCGTGCGCGAGAACATGCCGTTCGGCCGCATCGGCGACCGCGAGTACGGCACATACTTCATCGGCTACGCCCGCACCCCCGAGGTCACCGAGCGGATGCTGCGGAACATGTTCCTGGGCCGCGAACCCGGCCTGCACGACCGCATCCTGAACTACTCCACGGCCGTCACCGGCACCCTCTTCCACGTGCCCACGGCCGACTTCCTGGAGGACCCGCCGCCCGCGCCGAAGCCGGACGGCAGCGCGCACACCCCCGCGCCGTAGCCCAACGGACCCCGCGCACCGCCGAGTCGGAACGGCGGTGCGCGCCGGGCCCGGCACCTGGTGAACCCAACAGCCTTTCTTTACGAAGGCTTTTCCGCAGACCCGGCCCCATCTCCCTTGAGGCACCCGGCGATTCGGGTCCACCTGCGAAGCAGTGACCTAGGCTGGGCACACTCGCGACATGCACGCGCCGCGCGTTGACCCGGAGCACAGGGAGTTGCCATGACCCAAGACACGTCGGGACGGTCCGCAAGCGACGAAGAGACGCGGTCTCCCGAGTTCCACCCGTACGACCACCCGGCGGCGGGCTGGGGCGCCGCGAAGAGCGTGACACGCTTCGTCATACGCGAGGGCGAGTTCGTCGACGGCCCCCGGGCCATACGCAAGATGAACCACGAGGACAAGGGCTTCGACTGCCCCGGCTGCGCCTGGCCCGACGACCTCAAGGGCCTCAAGCTCGACATCTGCGAGAACGGCATCAAACACGTCACGTGGGAGATGACCCGCAAGCGCGTGGACCCCGCCTTCTTCGCCGCCCACACCGTCTCCGAGCTGGCCACGTGGAGCGACGCCGCCCTGGAGGACCAGGGCCGCCTGACGCACCCGATGCGCTACGACGCGGACACCGACACCTACGTCCCCGTCTCCTGGCAGGAGGCCTTCGACCTGGTCGGCCGCACCCTGCGCGGCCTCGACAACCCCGACCAGGCCGCGTACTACACCTCGGGCCGGCTCGGCAACGAGGCCACCTTCCTCTACCAGCTGATGGCCCGTGAGCTGGGCACCAACAACCTGCCCGACTGCTCCAACATGTGCCACGAGGCATCCGGCCGCGCCCTCCAGGCCGCCCTCGGCACCGGCAAGGGCACCGCCGACCTCAAGGACTGGGAGGTCACCGACGCCCTGTTCATCCTCGGCGTCAACGCGGCCTCCAACGCCCCCCGGATGCTCACCTCGCTCGCCGAGGCGTACAAGCGCGGCGCGCAGGTCGTGCACATCAACCCGCTCGTCGAGGCCGCCGCCCGGCGCACGATCATCCCGCACGACTTCGTGGACATGGCGCTGTTCAAGTCCACCCCCACCAGCACGCTCAACCTCCAGCCGCGCATCGGCGGCGACATGGCGCTGCTGCGCGGCATGGCCAAGGCGATCCTCGCCGAGTCGGAGACCGACCCCAAGGCGCTGGACCGCGAGTTCATCGAGCGGCACACCGTGGGCTTCGAGGCGTACCGGACGCTCGTGGAGGCCACCACCTGGAAGGAGATCGAGGAGCAGAGCGGTCTCACCCAGGCCCAGGTCGAGCAGGCCGCGCGCATCTACTGCGACGCCGACCGCTCCATCTTCAGCTGGTGCCTCGGCGTCACCCAGCACGAGCACGGCGTCGACACCGTCCGCGAGATCGTCAACGTCCTGCTGCTGCGCGGCAACCTCGGCCGCGAGGGCGCGGGCCCCTCGCCGGTGCGCGGGCACAGCAACGTGCAGGGCAACCGCACCTGCGGCATCGACCACCGCCCCTCCAAGGACTTCCTGGACCGGCTCGCCGCCGCCTGCGAGATCGACCCGCCCCGCGAGCACGGCCTCGACACCGTCGGCACCATCGAGGCCATGCACACCGGCGAGGTGAAGGTCTTCGTCGGCATGGGCGGCAACTTCGCCCTCGCCGCGCCCGACACCGCCTACACCTTCGACGCGCTGCGCACGTGCGAGCTGACGGTGCAGGTCAGCACCAAGCTCAACCGCAGCCACCTGGTCCACGGCAGGCAGGCGCTCATCCTGCCCTGCCTCGGCCGCACCGAGAAGGACGACCAGGTGGCCGGCGAGCAGTCGACCTCGGTCGAGGACGCGATGAGCATGGTCCACCTCTCGCGCGGCATGAAGCGCCCGGCCTCCGAGCACCTGCTCTCCGAGCCCGCGATCATCGCCGGCATGGCCCGCGCCGCGCTCCCCGACAGCGCCACCCCGTGGGAGTGGTACGTCGAGGACTACGACCGCATCCGCGACACCATGGCGAAGGCGCTGGAGGGCTTCGAGGACTTCAACCGCCGCGTCCGCCTCCCGCTGGGCTTCCGCATCAAGCAGCCCGCCCGCGAGCTGGTCTTCCGCACCCCCTCCGAGCGCGCGGAGTTCTCGGCGGCCGAGCTGCCCGACGTGCTGCCCAAGCCCGGCATGCTCAAGCTGGGCACGATGCGCTCGCACGACCAGTGGAACACCACGATCTACTCGGACGACGACCGCTACCGGGGCATCAAGAACCTGCGCACGCTCGTCTTCATGAACGAGGACGACATGAGCGAGCGCGGCCTGAAGCTCTTCGACGAGGTCGACATCACGAGCGTCGCCAAGGACGGCAGCACCCGCAGCGTGTACCGCTACAAGGCGGTGCCGTACGACATCCCGCAGGGCTGCGCGGCCGGGTACATGCCGGAGATGAACGTGCTGTGCGCCATCGGCGACTACAGCACGCAGAGCGACCAGCCGCTGATGAAGAACGTCAACGTGCGGGTGGTTCCGGCCGGTTCGGCCCAGTAGGCACAGCGGTGCGCGCGGCCGGCCCCCACGGCGGGACCGGCCGCGCCGTGTCGTGCCCGCGCCGTGTCGTGCCCGCGCCGCGCCGTGCCCGCGCCGCGCCGTCAGCCGCCGATCTCGATGTTCCGCCGGGTCGTCGCGCCCGTCTTGGGCAGCAGCACCGTCAGCACGCCGTCGGACAGGTCGGCCTGCACACCGTCCACGTTCACGTCGCCGGGGACGCGGATGCCGTAGGAGAAGCTGCCCTCCCTGCGGCGCAGCGCGTTGGTGCCCTCGGTGTCGTCGAGCCTGCCGTGGATGTGCAGTTCCCGGCCGTCCACCTCGACGCCGACCTGTTCGCGGGGGATGCCGGGAAGCTCGGCGCGCACCAGATAGGCGTCGCCCGCGTCCTCCTCCTCGACGAGCGGCATCCAGTGCCGGGCCGGGCTCTCCGGCTGCGCGGACTGCTCCACCAGGCGGCTGACCTCGCCCCACAGCTGCTGGAGTTCCACCACGGGATCGTGACCGGCCCACCAGGCCGACCTCGCGGTCTTGGCGACGTCCGCTCGTTCGTCCATGCCCTGTCTCCGATTCGTCTCCTCGGCCTTTCGGATTTCCGAGTCTAGGCCCGATGCTCTGCGCCCGCGCAGGCAACGGAGAGTGACCGAATTCCGGTGCGCGGGGCGTGCCGAAAGAGGGTGCGCGGGGTGTGCCGATAAGAGAGGAGAAAGCTGTCCGGCACCCCCCTGGAGAGGTCCGTACAAGCGGTGTGGAAAACCCCTCGGAGCCCTTGCGGGAGCACGCCCGCTCCGGTTGCGGCGCACTGGACATCGCGGTTCAGTGAAAACCTGATCCGTCGCGCACCAGGAGCTGCCATGTCGATGTCGTTCGGCTCACCGTTCGGTTCGTCCGACCCTTTCAGCGACCTGCTGAATCGGTTCTTCGGCATGTCGCCGGCGTCCTCGCCGCCCGCCGTCCAGCGTGTGCCCATCGGCCGGCTCCTGACCGAGTCCTCGCAGGAACTGCTCAACCTGGCGGCCCAGCGCGCGGAGGAGGACGGCACCTCCGATCTCGACACCCAGCACCTCCTGTGGGCGGCCACCAAGGTCGAGCCCTCGCGCAGGCTGCTCGCCCAGGCAGGGGTGAACCCGGACAAGCTCGCGCAGACGATCGCCGAGGTGCTGCCGAGCGAGTCCGGCACCCCCTCCGCCGAGCCGGGCCTCACGCCCGCGGCCAAGCGCACCCTCGCCGACGCCTTCGCCCAGTCCCAGGCGGCCGGCGTCTCGTACATCGGCCCGGAGCACATCCTCGCCGCGCTCCTCGACGACGCCGACTCCGGCGCGGGCCGCCTGCTGTCCGCCGAGGGCGTCGACGGCAGGAAGCTGGCGTCCCGCACCGAGCAGGCCGCGCGGCAGGACCAGGGCCGCGGCGGCGGCCCCACCAGCACCCTGGACGAGTTCGGCCGCGACCTGACCGAGGAGGCCAGGCAGGGCAAGCTCGACCCGGTGGTCGGACGCGCCGACGAGATCGAGCAGACGGTCGAGATCCTCTCCCGCCGCTCCAAGAACAACCCCGTCCTCATCGGCGAGCCCGGCGTCGGCAAGACCGCCATCGTGGAGGGCCTGGCCCAGCGCATCGTCATCGGGGACGTCCCCGAGACGCTGAAGGACAAGCGGGTCGTCGCCCTCGACATGTCGGGCCTGGTGGCCGGCGCGCAGTACCGCGGCCAGTTCGAGGAGCGCCTGAAGAAGGTCATCGAGGACGTCCAGGCGTCCGAGGGCGAGATCATCCTCTTCATCGACGAGCTGCACACCGTCGTCGGCGCCGGCGCCACCGGCGAGGGCTCCATGGACGCGGGCAACATCCTCAAGCCCGCCCTGGCCCGCGGCGAGCTGCACGTGGTGGGCGCGACCACCATCGACGAGTACCGCCGGTACGTCGAGAAGGACGCCGCCCTGGAGCGCCGCTTCCAGCCGGTCATGGTGCCCGAGCCGAGCGTCGCCGAGACGGTGCTGATCCTGGAGGGGCTGCGCGACGCCTACGAGGCCCACCACCAGGTCCGCTTCGAGAACTCGGCACTGGAGGCCTGCGCGGGCCTGTCCGACCGTTACATCACCGACCGCTTCCTCCCCGACAAGGCCATCGACCTGATGGACCAGGCCGGTGCCCGCGTCCGGCTGCGCAGCGCGGCCCGCTCCACCGAGGTCGTCGCCCGCGAGGACAAGATCGCCAAGCTCCAGCGCGAACTGGACGAGGCCGTCTCGGGCCAGAACTACGAGAAGGCGAACGACCTCAAGGGCAGGATCGCCGAAGTCGAGTCCGAACTCGCCGGGATCGAGGAGCGGCGCGAGGGCGTCGTCACCGTCACCCCCGGCGACATCGCGGACATCGTCTCCCGCCGCACCGGCATCCCCGTCTCCCAGCTGACGGCCAGCGAGAAGGAGCGGCTGCTCCACCTGGAAGAGGAGATGCACGCGCGGATCGTCGGCCAGGACGAGGCCGTCACCGCCGTCTCCCAGGCGGTGCGCCGCAACCGCGCGGGCATGGGCGACCCGAACCGCCCGGTGGGCTCCTTCCTGTTCCTCGGCCCGACCGGTGTCGGCAAGACCGAGCTGGCCAAGGCCCTCGCCGAACTGCTCTTCGGCGACGAGGACCGCATGATCCGCTTCGACATGAGCGAGTTCCAGGAGAAGCACACCGTCGCCCGCCTGGTCGGCGCGCCTCCCGGATACGTCGGCTACGAGGAGGCCGGGCAGCTCACCGAGAAGGTCCGCCGCCAGCCGTACAGCGTGGTGCTCTTCGACGAGATCGAGAAGGCGCACCCCGATGTCTTCAGCACGCTGCTGCAGATCCTGGACGACGGCCGGCTGACCGACGGCCAGGGCCGCACCGTCGACTTCCGGCACACGGTCATCATCATGACGTCGAACATCGGCGCCCATCTGATCCTCGCGCACCAGGGCGACGTGTCCGAGATCAAGGACGACCTGATGGAGGAGCTGCGCGGCCGGTTCCTGCCGGAGTTCCTGAACCGCATCGACGACATCATCATCTTCCACAGCCTTGGCGAGGACGAGCTGTCGAAGATCGTCGACCATCTGCTGGCCCAGACCCGCCGCCGGGTGGAGGCGCAGGGCCTGCACCTGGAGGTCACCGAGGCCGCCAAGAAGCTGCTGATCGCCCACGGTCACCAGCCGGAGTTCGGCGCCCGTCCGCTGCGCCGCACGATCCAGGCGGAGCTGGACAACCGCATCGCCGAGCTGCTGCTGAGCGGCGACGCCGAGCCGGGCGACACGATCGTCGCCGACGTCCGCGACGACTCGATCCACTTCTCGGTGCGCAAGGGCGGCGAGCACGACAAGGGCGACGACAAGGGCGACAAGGACAAGCACGCCGAGAAGAAGACCGAGGCGAAGGCCGGGAAGGCGAAGAAGGACGCCGAGCCGGCCGCGAAGAAGACGGCCTCG
This sequence comes from Streptomyces sp. NPDC005435, assembly GCF_040703155.1. Taxonomy (NCBI): domain Bacteria; kingdom Bacillati; phylum Actinomycetota; class Actinomycetes; order Kitasatosporales; family Streptomycetaceae; genus Streptomyces; species Streptomyces sp. NPDC005435. The sequence goes on along the minus strand of NZ_JBEXEQ010000023.1, from coordinate 28,572 downwards.
TCCGGCGGGCGCAAGAAGGACCACAAGGACGCCGAGCACGAGGAGCCGAAGAAGGACTGACCGCCCAGGGCCCGCCCCCTCGCGCGGCGGGCCCGGCAGGCGCGGCCCGGGCGTGAGAGGCGCCCGGGCTCTCATCGAGGGAGCACCGATGGCGCACCACCACAAGACGAACAAGGAAGTCGAGGGCAACCCCGACCGCGGCCACGGGCGCGGGATGCCCCTCCGTCCCGACGAGGAGCGCCTCGAGGAGCGCACCCGGGAGGACGAGCGGGACGTGGGCCTGCCCGTCCGGGAGCCGGAGAGCCCCGAGCGCGTCTACGAGCAGGAGCGCACCGAGATCGACCGCCAGGTGGACCGGGGCGAGGTCGAGACCGGCGACGTCACCCGCAAGGAACGCGACCCCTTCCCGCCGTCCGACTACGACGACTGAGCCGCACGACGCTTTCCGGCTCTCAGGCCGCCGCCCCGAGACATCTCGTCGCGGCGGCCGTGAGCGCGCGGGTCCCGGTGGCGATCGTCGGCTCGATCCGCGAGGGCGCGCAGAACAGGGCCGGTGTCCCGGCGCCGTCCGGCTCCGCCTCCGGCATCACGAGTCCGCCGCCCAGCAGCCAGAAGCAGGCGGGGGTGTCGGTGGCGGCGAGCACCCGGCCCATCGCCAGGTTCTCCGCGCACGGGCCGGGGCGGATAACCGCCATGCCGCGCGCGGTGAACGCGGTGAGCGTCCGCTCGGTCAGAGGCGGGTCGTTCCCGATCCCGGGCAGCGAACGCACCTGCCGGATCTCCGGCACCCGGTCCGCGCCGGCGGAAAGCGCCTCCAGATGAATGGCGCGCACAATGGCGCTCAATACCCGGGTGCGGACGCTCTCCTGGAATGTCCGTGCGTTTATCAGGATGTGCGCCTGCGCGACGGCCTCGGAATTGTGATCGGCGCCGCTGTACAGAGGGTCGCGCGGTGTCGAGAAAAGCCCCGCGTCGACGTGTGCCATTCCCGGATCAGGAATTGCGTCGGGAATGCGGTGCAGGCGCCGCACGATGGCGGCGGCGAGTTCGGCGGGCGCGAAATCGGGGCGGACACTTCCGTACACGGTGGCGCTGAGCACGTCACAGGCGGCGAAGCGCTGGCCGGGACGGCAGCCGACCGTGCCCGGCGGCAGCGCGGACAGCCGCTGGCCGAGCGCCACGGCGGGCCGGCCGAAGCGTTCGTAGAGCCCGTCCCCGAGCAGGGCCTGCGCGCCGCGGCCGGTCTCCGTCGCGGGCTGGAACAGACAGACCAGCCGGCCGCGCCAGCGGGCACGTCCCGCCGTGAGGGCGCGCATGGCGCCCAGCAGACAGACCATGTGCATGTCGTGGCCGCGCGCGTGCATCACGCCGTCGTGGACCGAGGAGTAGGGCAGGCCGGTCAGTTCGGTGACCGGCGGCGCGTCCAGACCCGCCGTCAGCAGGACCGTGGGCCCCGGCCCGTTGGCCAGCGTCGCGACGACGCCGGTGCGGCCGACCCTGTCGGTGACGGCGTACCCCAGCCGGGAGCACCGCTCCGCGATCTCGGCGGCGGTGCGGTGCTCCTCGAAGGCGGGCTCGGGGTGGGCGTGCAGCGCGCGGTAGAGCCGGGCGAGCGCGGGCACCGCCCCGCCCGGGCCGGGGCGCCCCCGGCCGCTGTCCGCGTGCTCTGCCAAGGCGTCACTCCCCGGCTCTCCCCGAGCGATTCGGGCATTCAGGGAGAGTCTACGTGAAGCATATGACAGCGGGCCGGGCGTGCCCCGGGGACGGTCAGCCCTGCTCGCCGGGCGTGCCGAGCGAGACCACGACCGCCGTCGCCTTGCCGTCCGGCGCGTCGTACGACACGGTGTCGCCCGCGCGGTGGCCGAGCAGCGCCTGCCCCAGCGGGCTGTCGGACGTCACCAGGCTCTCGTCGCGCGAGTCGGCGATCTCGCCGATGTGCAGCGTCTGCGTCGTGTCGTCCGAGAACCGGATGGTCACGGTCGTGCCGACGCCCACCACGCCCTCGGGCGGCGGACCGGCCAGCTCCGACTGCTTCAGCCGTACGGTGACGTCCTCGATGCGGCCGTCGAGGCGCCGCAACTGGTCGGCGCGCTGCAGCTCGTCGGCCTGGTCGGCGCGGTCCCCGACCTCCTCGGGGTCCTTCAGCGTCGAGGCCACCAGCGCGCGTTCCTCGCGCAGGTCGGCCAGCTCCTGTTCGAGCGCGTGACGTGCGTCGGCGCTGATGGGCTCGGGGTCACCGGTCATCCCTGCTCCTGAGGTACATGCGTACGGGCTGGACAGGAGAAACCTTAGGTGGGCCGTCAAGTGCCCTGCCAGTCGGCGCCGCTCGTCGGCCCGGCGCGTCTCATCGGCCCGGCAGGTCTCACCGGTCCGGCGCGTCTCACCGGTCCGACGGCCCCGCCGGGTGGTCCGGCACCCACGGCCGCTGCCACGGCACCCCGCCCGACACCAGCGCGTCGGCCTGCGGTGGCCCCCAGGAGCCGGGCGGGTAGGGGTGCACCGGCGGGGGATAGGTCAGCAGCGGCTGCACGATGCGCCAGCACTGCTCCACCACGTCCTGCGGCGCGAAGTAGCGGCCGTCGCCGGTCAGCGCGGCGTACAGCAGCCGTTCGTACGGTGCGAGGGGCGCGCCCAGTTCATGGGCGAAGACGTTGTCCAGCGGGACCATGCGCCACGCGGAGTTCTCGTCCAGCGCGGACAGTTGCAGCCGCATCCCGGCCTCGGGGTCGATGCGCAGCACGATCTGGTTGCCGGCGACCCGGCACGGATCGGGCAGGAAGTTCAGCGTGGGCGGCTCGCGCAGGATCAGCCGCACCTCGGTCACCCGGACCGGCAGCCGTTTGCCCGCGCGGATGAGGACGGGCACCCCGGCCCAGCGCCAGTTGTCGATGCCGAGCCGGAGCGCGGCGTACGTCTCGGTCGTCGAGCCCGGCGCCACCCCGGAGATCCCCTGGTAGCCGGTGTACTGGCCGAGCACGCAGTCGTGGGCGTCGGCCTCCGGCATCGCGCGCAGCACCTCGACCCGCTTGGCCCACAGGTCGGCCGCGCTGGAGCCGGCCGGCGGGTCCATCGCCACCAGGGCGAGGACCAGCAGCAGATGGTTCTGCACCACGTCCCGCACGGCGCCCACGTCGTCGTAGAAGCGGCCGCGCTGCTCCACCCCGAACTCCTCGGCCAGGGTGATCTGCACGGCCGTCACGCTGTCGCGGTGCCACACCTCGGCCAGCGCGGAGTTCGCGAAGCGCAGATACTCCAGCTCGATCACCGGCTCCTTGCCCAGGAAGTGGTCCACGCGCAGGATCTGCCCCTCGTCGAGCACCTGGGTGAGCTGCCGGTTCAGCGCGCGGGCCGAGGCCAGGCCGTGTCCGAAGGGCTTCTCCAGCGCCACCCGCGCCTGGCCGAGCAGCCGCGCGGCGGCCAGCTGGTCCACGATCGGCGTGAACAGCGAGGGCGGCGTCTCCAGATAGAACAACGGCCGCCTGCGACGGCCCAGTTGATCCGCCAGCCGCTGGTAGGGCCCGGGGCCCTGGAGGTCGCCGTGGATATAGCTCAGGCGGCTCGCCAGCCGGTCGAAGACGGCCGCGTTGACGGACGGTTCGGCCGCCTCCACCGCCTCGCGGGCCCGCTCCACGAGCTGCTCGTCCGTCAGCTCCCGGCCCGCCATGCCGATCACCGGGCAGTCGAGCAGCCCGCGCCGCTCCAGCCGGTACAGCGCGGGGAACGTCATCTTCTGTGCGAGGTCCCCGGTCACCCCGAAGATCACCAGAGCATCGGCTTCCCACGAACCGGGCATGGGCTCCCGCTCCTCACCGTGGACGCGATCCTTCCCGCCATCGTCCGTGCCCCGGACCCGGTACGCGACTCGGCCGGTCGGCGCTGGCCCGGCACACGGACGGCGGGTACGGTGTCCGGACGCGTCGCGCGGTGGCCCGTTCCGCCGTGCGTCCGGACCGAGCCGTCGAGAGCCGCAGGAGGTATCCCATGTCCTCGAAGCGCCGTCGTAAGAAGAAGGCCCGCCGCGGCAACGCCGCGAACCACGGCAAGCGGCCTCAGAGCTGACACCGGCCTGAGCCGCACGGGCCCGGGAGCCTCTCCCTCGGGGGAGGAACCCGGGCCCGGCCTCGTTTCCCGGCCCGCCGGCCCGACGGACCGGCCCCGCTCAGCTCCGCCGCGCCGGCTCCTTCACGTCGCCCCGGCCGCCGCGCGGATGCCCGAAGCGGGCCTGGAGCGCCGCGTCGATCTCCTCGTACGAGCGGTCCTTCGTCTCCGGCACGAAGCGGGCCACGAACAGCAGCCCCAGGAAACAGATCACCGCGAAGACGAGGAAGGTCTGCCCCTGGCCGATGGCCGCGGCCACGGGCAGGAACGCCTGGCTGACGACGAAGTTGGCGATCCAGTTGGCCGTCGTCGCCGTACTGGAGCCCAGCGCGCGCACCCTGGGCGGGAACACCTCGCCGACCAGCACCCAGAAGATCGGCCCGAGACCGCCCGCGTAGGCGGCGATGTACAGGATCATGCACACCAGGGACAGCTCGGAGTTCCAGCCCGCGATGAAGCTCAGGCCCAGCAGCGCCACCAGGAGCGCCATGCCGGCCAGCGAGACCAGCAGCAGGGTGCGGCGGCCCGCGCGGTCGATCAGCTTGGTGGCCAGGATCGTCATCAGCAGGTTGATCACGCCGATGAACACCGAGTAGAAGATCGAGTTCGAGGCGCTCAGACCGGTCTTCTCGATGATCGTCGGGGCGTAGTAGATGATCGTGTTGATGCCGCCGAACTGCTGGATCAGGGCCATCGCCAGACCCACGGCCAGGGCGGGACGCACCCCCGGGGTGAGCAGCGTGCGCCAGCCCACCGGGCGCTCCGGCTCCTCGCCCGGCTTGCGGCGCGGCCCCGGCACCTCGTTGCGCAGCCGCGCCACCACCCGGGACGCCTCCTCGGGCGGCAGGACCCGGCCCAGCACCTCGCGCGCCTGCCGCCAGCGCCCCTTGCGCACCAGCCACGGCAGCGACTCCGGGAGCACCAGCAGACAGCACAGGGTCAGCACGGTCGCCGGGACCGCGCCCAGCGCGAACATCAGCCGCCAGTCGCGGCTGCCCGCGAACGCCAGGTCCACGAGGTACGACACCAGGATGCCGACCGTGATCATCAGCTGGTTGGCGCTGAGCACCCGGCCCCGGACGCGGGTGGGGGAGATCTCCGAGAGGTACACCGGCACGGTCGCCGAGGCCGCGCCCACCGCCAGACCGAGCACGACCCGGCCGATGAGCAGCGTCCAGTAGGCGGGCGCCGTCGCCGCGATGGCCGTACCCACCAGGAAGACCGCGCCCTCCAGGGCCACCGCCCTGCGCCGCCCGAGCGCGTCCGCGAGGCGCCCCGCGCACAGCGCGCCCGCCATCGCGCCGATCAGCAGGACGCTGACGATCGTGCCCTGCTCGGTGGGGGAGAGACGGAAGTCGTCGGTGACGAAGAGCAGCGCGCCGGAGACGACACCGGTGTCGTAGCCGAACAGGAAGCCGCCGATGGCGATCATCGCCGCCCAGCGGTAGATCCTCCGCATCCCCTCGGGCGGCACCTCGGTGACCGGCCCGTGCGTCCCCGGTTCGCGGGAGAACCCCTGCATCTGCGCGTCCCCCTGTCCTGGGAATGTCCTCAGCGTGTGTCCCCGGTGAGGGCCGGGTGGCGGTGCGGGCAAGGTCTTCCGCGCCGGGCGGCCGCGGAAACGGCCGCGGACCTGGGCGGGTACGCCTTTCCCCCGGACGGACGGCAGCGCTGGCCGGGGCGCGCGGGGCCGCCGAGACTGGACGGCGACTGCCGGTCCAGGCCGTCCCGAGGCCCGCCCCGACCGGGCCGCACCCGCGCGGGCGCCGCCACGCCGGGACTTCCCGCACCGAAGGGGATTACTGTCCGGCTATGAGCGAACAGGGTGAACCCGAGCAGGACCCCGGGACGAACGCGCGCAAGGGCCCCTACCTGGACGCCCGGGTGGGCTCCGCGGCCGGTCCGGGCGCGGGCGGATCGACCTTCACGGTGCTGGTGGCCGCCGCCGCCAACCTCGGCGTCGCGCTCGCCAAGGCCGTCGCCGGTGTCCTCAGCGGCTCCAGCGCGATGCTGGCCGAGGCCGGGCACTCGGCCGCCGACACCGTCACCGAGGGGCTGCTGTTCGTCGCCCTCAAACGCAGCCGGAAACCGGCCGACGACGACCACCCCCTCGGCTACGGCCCCGAGCGGTACATCTGGGCGCTGCTCGCCTCCGTCGCCACCTTCGTCGGCGGTGGCGTCTTCGCCCTCTACGACGGCATCCACGCCCTCACCCACGGCGAGAAGCCGGGCAACCCGCTGATCTCGTACATCGTGCTCGCGGTCGCCTTCGTCCTGGAGGGACTGTCCCTGCGCACCGGCCTGCGGCAGGCCACCGGGCGCGCCGAGCACTTCCGCGTGCCCATCCTGCGCTACCTCCAGCACACCCCCGACACGGCCGTGAAGGCCGTCGTCATGGAGGACTCGGCCGCGCTCATCGGCCTCGCCCTCGCCGCGCTCGGCCTGCTGGGCGGCCAGCTCACCGGGTCCGGGGTGTACGACGGAATCGCCTCGATCCTCATCGGTGTACTGCTGATCTTCGTGGCCTGGGTCCTCGGCCGCGCCAACACCGAACTCCTCGTCGGCCGCGCCCTGCCCAAACCGATGCGGGACGCGGTACGCCGCGAACTGCTCTCCGTCGACGCCGTCCAGGAGGTCCTGGAGCTGACGACCATGGTGCAGGGCCCCGGCGAGATCCTCATCGCCGCGAAGATCGACTTCCGCGACGTCTCCACCTCCAGCCAGATCGAATGGGCCTGCGAGGAGGCGGAGACCCGCCTGCGCACCCTGATCCCGGCCGTCAAGCGCGTGTACCTAGACCCGACCCCGCCGCGGACCCCGACGCCTCCGGCGGCCTGACCGGGCCGGCCTGTCCCCTCTGTCACGCCTGCTCCGCCGGGCGCGGCACCATGCGGGACAGGCCCCGGCGGTCGTAGTAGCGGGTGGCGGTGAAGCCGAAGGCCAGGGCCACCGCGAAGCCGAGGGCGATCATCAGCCAGCCGCGGTCCAGGCCGGCGTCGGCGCGGGCGTCGAAGTAGAGGATCGCGCGGACGCCGGCGGCGAGCTGGCGCATCGGTTCGAACGCGCCGAGGAAGCGGTAGAACCCCGGGACCGCCTCCAGCGGGACCGTGGCGCCCGAGGACGGCAGGGCGAAGGCGATGAAGACGAACATCGAGACCAGCTGCCCGAGGGTGCCGAACGCCGCGTTGATGGCCTGCACGCCGAGGCCGACGGCGAGCGTCGCGCAGTAGGAGAAGATCCACAGCAGGCCCGGATGCGGGGCGTCCATGCCCAGCGCGCCGACCGTCGCCAGCATGATCAGCGAGGTGGTGAGCAGCGAAAGACCCGCCGTCATGACCATCTTCAGCACCAGCATCTGCGTACGGCTGATCGGCACCGTCGGCCTGCGCGAGTGCCAGGGGCCGATCTCGCTGTCCGCGTAGCCCAGCGCGCTGTCGACCGTGTTGTGGATGATGTTGCCGCCGATGAAGCCGGACAGCACCAGCAGCAGCGCGTAGTAGAAGGCGCTCAGACCGAGCCCGCTGTGCGCCCCGATGGGATGGCCGACCTCGGTACGGACCTCCACCGGGTCGGCGATCAGCACCCGCGTGGACGCGCTCTCGCCCCGCACCGCCGGGGAGGCGGAGAGCTGCTTGCCCACCGACAGCGAGATCTCGTGCGCCGCCCGCTGGGTGATCTGGCTCGCCAGCGAGGAGGCCAGGCTGCCGACTCCCGGGTTGGTCAGCACGGTCAGCACCGGACGCTTCGCGGCGCGGGAGGTGGGCAGCGCTCCCACCGTGTCCGTGAAGTCGGCGGGGATCACCAGCGCGCCGTAGACCCGCCCGGTGTCCAGCCGCTCCTGCGCCTGCGCCCGGGTCAGCTTCAGCCAGCGCACGTCACCTCCTTGCGTGGAGGACAGGACGGCGCGGCTCGCCTGCGCGCCGACGTTGGCACGCTGCCCCGGCAGCGGCTTGCCGGTGTCCTCGTCGACCACCGCCACGGGCAGCCGGTGCAGGCTCCCGGTGGGGGTCAGGATGCCGCCCATGTAGAGGAGGGAGAGGAGCAGCGACACCAGCCCGGTCATGACGGCCGGGACGAGCCACAGCTTCTTCCTCCGCAGCAGCTGGGCCGCGTGGAGCCGGTGGACGGAGGGGCGCGGAGGCTTCCCGGAGGCCATACAACTCCAAGGTCGGGGCGGCGACGGCACGCGGGTCGGCGCGCGCAGACGACGATAGATCGGGCGCGGGCGAACCGGACGACACGACACTTTCCGCCCCCGCGAGAGCGCGGGCGTTCCGCCGTCCCCACCCCTGCCGCCGGGGACGTGTGCCTCCTTCCGGGTGACCGGACGGGGCCGACCTCGTAGGGTTCCGGTACCGCGCCCGTACGGCGGCGACGCCCGCACCCGGTGTGCGCGCCCCCGCGAGTGAAGGGACACTCCGCCTCCGTGACCTCCCCGCTCCTGCCTCCCCGGCCGTTCGTCGTGATCGGCAACACCAACCTCGGCCGCCGCGTCTGCGCGACCCTCCAGGAGCGCGGCCGCACGGTCACCCACCTGGCCGGACCCGGCGACCGGGAACTGCGGGCCGCGCTCGCGGACGGCGCCGAGGGGGTCGCGATCCTCCTGCACGACGACGTGGCCGCCCTGCGCTACGCGCTCGCCGTCGCCCACCTCGGACCGCGCGTCCCCATCGTGGCCACCGTCTTCGACCGGACCGTCTCCGACGAACTCGAACGCCTGCTGCCCCAGTGCGACGTGACCTCGCCCGCCGACCTCGCCGCCCCCGCGCTCGCCGGACCCTGCGTCGACCCGGCCACCCTCGCCCTGGAGCGCTCCGGGGAACGGCTGCGGGCCGTACGCGCCCGCGACGGCGTGCCCTGCCTGGAGGAGTGGCTGCCGCACCGGCGCGGTCCCGGCCACCGGATGGGCCGGCTCGCCGGTCAGCTCCGGCCGTACGACGCGGGCGCGCGGCTGCTGCTCATCGGGCTCTTCGGCATCCTCGCCGTCCTCGCCGGCGACTGGTCCTGGATGGTCGCGCACGGCCATCCGCCCGCCGAGGCGTTCTTCCACGCGGCCCGCGTCGTGGCCGGGGTCGGCCCGGCCACGGCCGGCGAGGACGAGACCGGCTACCAGATCGCCTCCGGCCTCGCGATGCTCGCCACCCTCGTCTTCAGTGCCCTGTTCACCGCCGGGATCATCGAGCGGATGCTCGGCCTGAAGCTCATCGGGCTCATCGGCCCGCGCACCCTGCCCCGCTCCGGGCACGTCATCGTCGTCGGCATGGGGCAGGTCGGCATGCGGCTCGCCGCCGAGCTCCAGCGGCTCGGCATCCCCGTCGTCGGCGTCGAACGCGACCCGCACGCGGCGACCGCGCGGCTCGCCCGCTCCCTCGGCATCCCCGTCATGACCGGCCACGGCGGCGACCGGGCCGTCCTCGAACGGCTGCGCCTCGGCCACGCCCGCGCGCTCGCCGCCGTCGGCTCGGACGACCTCGACAACATCGCCGTCGCCATCGCCGCCCACGGCGTGGCACCGGGCACCCGCATCGTCGTACGGGCCGGGGAGCACGAGGCCATCGCGGAGACCCGGTCCCTGCTCCCGATGGGCACCGTCCGCGACGTCACCAGCCTGGCCGCCGCCTACGTCCTCGCGCGGCTGCTGGGCGAGCCGGTCACCGCGGTGGTCGCGCACCGGCACGACATCTGCCTCCAGACGGACGAGGAGACCTTCGTCCCCTTCCCGCTCACCTCCCGCGACCACTGCCCCCACCCGGGCGGCACCGTTTCCGCGCCGGAGGCGCCGGCGCCGCACCACTGATCGGGGGCGGTGGGGGCCGGCTGCGGGGTGGTTAGGGGTCCGGCCGTGGGGGTGGTGGCGGGTTGGGTCGTGGTGGTGGTGGGTCGGGGTCGTGGGGTGGTGCCGGGTCGGGTCGTGGGGTGGTGCCGGGTCCGACTGTGGGGCGGTGGCGGGTCGGGTCGTGGGGTGGTGCCGGGGCCGACTGTGGGGTGGTGCCGGGTCCGGCCGTGGGGCCGTAGCGGGTCGGGCCGCGGGGGCGATGCCGGGTCCCGACTGTAGGGCGGTGCCGGGTCCGTCTGTGGGGCGGTGGCGCGTCCTCGGGCGGCGCGCGCGGCGGGGAGACCGAACACTGGACGGGACCGCTTCTCTCGACGGAAGGATCTCCTCATGGGTCTGCTGCACCGCAAGGATCTCGGACTGCTGGCCCTGCGCCTGGGCACCGGCGGCGTCCTGGCCGCGCACGGCGCGCAGAAGCTCCTCGGCTGGTTCGGCGGGGGCGGGATCGACGGGACCGCCCAGGCGATGGAGGCCATGGGCTACCGGCCCGGCAAGCCCAGCGCCATCGCCTCGGGGCTCGCCGAGGGCGGCGGCGGGGTGCTGCTCGCGCTCGGCCTGGCCACCCCGGCGGCCGGTGCGGCGGTGGCGGGCGGCATGTCGGGCGCCGTGGCCGTGCACCGCAAGGCCGGGTTCTTCATCACCGCCGGCGGCTACGAGTATCCGGCCTACCTCGGCTTCGTCGCAGCCACCGTCGGGCTGTTCGGCCCCGGCCGCTACTCCCTGGACCGGCTCATCGGCTACCGCCTCGACCGGCCCGGCATGATCGCGCTCTCCTTCCTGGCGAGCGGCGCCGCCGCGGCCGTCGTCGTGGGCCGCCGGGAGCGGGGCGTGGCCGAGCAGGCGAAGGAGAGCGAGCGGGCGGCCGCGAGGCGGGGCGCGGGCCCGGCGAAGTGAGCAGCTGCTCGCGCGCCGCCCACCCGGGGTCCGCACATGCGAGCAAAAGTGACGAAAAGCCTCGTATCTGCGACGAAGGACTCGGCCCGGCGGGCCGGGTTCTTCGCATTTCCGCCTTTTCCGCCCCGCCCGCCGGCCTCTTCTCAAGTGACTTGAAGGGAAGGCGAGTTGGAATTTATGCCCCGAAATTCCCGGCTATTGCGCGTCGCGTGGCGGGGGGTCTTTCACCGGCATAGTCTGGCTTAAAGCGCCATATATGGGATATGGATGCCTGCCCAACGGCGGAAGGGTGAGAGCCTTGAGCACCTTGGACGAAGAACAGTCAAAGATGATGGAAGCGGAGTCGGATCTGGAGCCCCGCGTGGGCCCGATCCCCAAAGGGGAGCCGTACTTCCACCCCTACCATCACCCCGCCGCAGGCTGGGGCGCGGCCACCAGCGTGACCAAGTTCCTGCTGCGCGAGGGCACCCTGGTCGAGGGCCCGCGGGCGATCATGAAGATGAACCACGAGAACGGTGGTTTCGACTGTCCCGGGTGCGCCTGGCCCGATGACACCAAGGGCCTGAAACTCGACATCTGCGAGAACGGCATCAAGCACGTCACCTGGGAGCTGACCCACAAACGGGCCGGCCGGGAACTCTTCGCCCGCCACACGGTGAGCGAGATGCACGAATGGAGCGACTACAAGCTGGAGGACCAGGGCCGCCTCACCGAGCCCATGGTCTACGACGCGGCCACCGACCACTATGTGCCGATCTCCTGGCACGACGCGTTCGAGCTGGTCGGACGGCACCTGCGCAACCTGGAGAACCCCAACCAGGCGTCGTACTACACCTCCGGACGCCTCGGCAACGAGGCGACGTTCCTGTACCAGCTGATGGCACGCGAGCTGGGCACCAACAACCTGCCCGACTGCTCCAACATGTGCCACGAGGCATCCGGACGCGCCCTGCAGGCGTCCCTCGGCACCGGAAAGGGCACCGTCGACCTCAAGGACTGGGAGGCCACCGACGCCCTCTTCGTCATCGGCGTCAACGTCGCCTCCAACGCGCCCCGGATGCTGACCTCGCTCACCGAGGCCTTCGACCGCGGCGCGCAGATCGTCCACATCAACCCGTTCATCGAGGCGGGCGCCACCAAGGCGATCATCCCGCACGACTTCGTGGACATGGCCACGTTCCATGCCACGCGGACCAGCACGCTGGACCTCCAGCCGCGGGTCGGCGGGGACATGGCGCTGCTGCGCGGCATGGCCAAGGCGGTCCTGGAGCAGGCGAAGACCGACCCCAAGGCGATCGACAAGCAGTTCATCGAGCGCCACACCACCGGCTTCGAGGAGTACCGGGCCCTCTGCGAGTCCACTCCGTGGGAGGAGCTGGAGCGGCAGTCCTCGCTCAGCCGGGCCGAGATCCTCAAGGCGGCGCGCATCTACACCGACGCCGACCGCTCCATCATCAGCTGGTGCCTCGGGATCACCCAGCACGAGCATGGGGTGGACACGGTCCGCGAGATCGTGAACCTGCTGCTGCTCCGCGGCAACCTCGGCCGCGAGGGCGCGGGACCGTCCCCCGTACGCGGGCACAGCAATGTGCAGGGCAACCGCACCTGCGGCATCGACCACCGTCCGGAGCCGGAGTTCCTGGACCGGCTGGCCGAGGTCTGCAAGATCAACCCCCCGCGCGACCACGGTCTCGACACCATCGGCACGCTCCAGGCGATGAACCGGGGCGACGTCAAGGTGTTCATCGGCATGGGCGGCAACTTCGCCCTCGCCGTGCCCGACTCGCCGTTCAGCTACGAGGCGCTGCGCAACTGCGACCTCACGGTCCAGGTCAGCACCAAGCTGAACCGCAGCCACGTGGTCCACGGCAAGGAGGCGCTGATCCTTCCGTGCCTCGCCCGCACCGACAAGGACCACCAGCGCAACGGCGTCCAGAGCACCTCCGTCGAGGACTCGATGTCCATGGTGCACCTGTCGGTCGGCATGAAGCGGCCCGCCTCCAAGCACCTGCTGTCGGAGCCCGCGATCATCTCCGGCATGGCGCGTGCGGCGCTGCCCGCGAGCCCCACGCCGTGGGAGTGGTACATCGAGGACTACGACCGCATCCGGGACACCATGTCCGAGGTGCTCGACGGGTTCGAGGACTTCAACCGCCGGGTGCGGCTGCCGCTGGGCTTCCGCATCAAGCAGCCCGCCCGCGAGCTGATCTTCCTCACCGAGTCCGGCAAGGCGGAGTTCTCCCACGCGCCGCTGCCGGACGTGGTCCCGCCGCCCGGGATGCTGATGCTGGGCACCATGCGGTCGCACGACCAGTGGAACACCACGATCTACTCGGACAACGACCGCTACCGGGGCATCAAGAACCTGCGCGAACTCGTCTTCATGAACGAGGACGACATGCGCGAGCGCGGCATCTCGGAGTTCGACCCCGTGAACATCGTCTCCACGGCGAAGGACGGCAGCCACCGCTACCTCGACGGCTACCTCGCCATCCCGTACGACATGCCCCGGGGCTGCGCGGCCGGCTACATGCCCGAGATGAACGTCCTGATCGCCCTGTGCGACTACAGCACCCAGAGCGACCAGCCCCTCATGAAGCAGGTCAGAGTCCACATCACCGCGGCAACCTGACCCCTTTCCCCGCCGAAGGCCGAGCGGCCTCCCTCTTTGCGAGGGGGGCCGTTTGGTGTGTTGGGGGGAGGGGCGCGTGGTGTGTCGGGGAGTGAGGGGGAGAGGCCGCTTGGTGTGTTGGGGCGTGAGGGGGCGTTTGGTGTGTCGGGGCGTTAGGGGGATAGACCGCTTGGTGTGCTGGGGGTGCGCCGGGGAGGGGTGCGCGGGATTGTTGGGCGCGTTCGGGGTCTTCGCCGGGTCGTGTGCGGCGGCCCGGGTCCGGACGAAGCCCCCTGTGCTGGGGACTGCTTTCGCGGGCGTCGCCGCTCCCACTGAGACCCACCGCCCGGCCTCTGCGCCGGCCCCGCACCTCGGACGCGATGGGCCCCGCCGTCACGCGCCGGGTCGGTGTCCCGAACGAGCGTCGCCGGCGCGGCTGTCCGGTGCGCTGAGGCTTTCCTGTTCCCAAGCGAAACCGAGCGTTCCCTCTCCGGGCGCCGCCTCCCCGCCGCCCGGGCGATTGGCCTCGGAGCTCCGGCAGGCCGACGCTGCCTTGCGCCAGCCGCGCGGGATCGCCACGGGGCGCGACTTGCCAGGGCAGCCCGGCGACCTGAACCCCGCTCCCCGCCGAAGGGCAACGGCCTCCCGCCTGGCGAGGGGGCAGCCGGGTGCGCGGGGGCATGACGGGGAGGGCAGCCGGGTGCGCAGGGGTGTGACGGGGAGGGGGTGGCCGGTGTGTTGGGGGGGTGAGGGGGAGGGGGACCAACTGGGTGTGTGGGGGTGTGACGGGGAGGCTGCGCGAGATTCGGCGGGTGCGCCCGGAGCCATCGCCGGCCGCGTGTGTCGCCCCCAGCCCGGTGAAGCCCCCGCCGGCCGGGGACTTGCCCTCGCGGGCGTCGCCGCTCCCACCGCCGTGCCCGCCCCGGACCTCGCGCGCGGTGGACCGGCTACCGCCACGCGCCGGACCGGTGCCCCGTGTGAGCGTCACCGACACGGCTGTCCGGCGCGCCGAGGCTTCCCTGTGCCGAGCGATACCGGGTCCCCCTCCGGGCGCCGACCCTCTGCTGCTGCCGCCGCTGCCGCTGCCGCTGCCGCTGCCGCTGCTGCCGCCGCTGCCGCTGCCGCTGCCGCTGCCGTCCTCCGCCCGGGCGCTTGCTCCCGGACGCGGCAGGCGGCGTTGCCTCGTTCCGGGTCGGCTGCATGCGACCGCCACGGGCGCGGCTTGTTACGGTCGTCTGGCGACCCGAGGCCTCTCGCCCCCGCTCGTCTCCGCTTCGCTTGCGCTCAACGGCGGGGCGCTGGCGCTGCGTTGGGCCGGGTCGGCTGTGCGCGGCCGCCGTGAGCGTGGCTTGGGCGGCGCGCCGAGGCTTCGCGCCGCCGCTCGGCTCTGCTTCGCCGGCGTTCAACGGCGGGGTGCCAGCGCTGCCTTGGGCTGGGTCGGCTGTGCGTGGCCGTCGTGGGCGTGGCTTGTCGCGGCTGGGCGGCGAGCTGAGGCTTCGCGCCGCCGTTCGACTCTGCTTTGCCGGTGCTCAACGTCCGAGCGTCGGTGCTGCCCTGTGTTACTCGGGCTGCGTGCGGCCGTCCGGTGCGTCGAGGTCTCCGCCTCCATTTAATTCCGCTCCGTCGGTGCTCAACGTCCGCGTGCTGGGTCGGCCGTGGCTTGTTAGGGGCGCCTGGTGAGCCGATGCCTCTTGCCCCCGTTCGGCTCCGCTCAACGTCGGGGCGTCGGCGCTGCGTTGGGTCGGGTCGGCTGTGCGCGGCCGCCCCTGGGCATGGCTTGTCACGGTTGGGCGATGAGCTGAGGCTTCGCGCCGCCGCTCGACTCTGCTTCGCCGGCATTCAACGACCGGGCGCCCGCGCTGCCTTGCGCCAGTTTGGCTGCGTGTGGCCGTCCGGTGCGGCTAGGTCTCCGCCTCCATTCGACTTCGCTCTGTCGGCGCTCAACGTCCGTGCGCTGGGTCGGCCGCGGCTTGGTACGGCCGTCTGGTAAGCCGATGCCTCTTGCCCCCCGTCCGGCTCCGCTCAACGTCCGGGCGTCGGTGGTGCGGGGTGGGGTCGTTACGGTCGGGCGGGGTGGCGAGGTGTGCCCGTTCGACTCCGTCCACGGCCGGGCGGCTGTGCTGCTGCGGTCGTCGTGGGCTCGGCTGGCTGCGGGTGTTCGGGGTGCCGAGGCTCCGGCCGTTCCGACGGGGCCCAACCTCGGGGCGTTGCCGTCGTCTTCGGGGTCGTACCAACTGCCCAGTACAGCTGCGGCAGTCCGGCGTGTCGAGGCTCCCCGGTTCCGTGGGGGACCGGGGAGCCTCGGTGGGGGGGGATTGTCAGTGGCCCGAGGGGATGTGGTGGACCGCGATGCGCTTGCTGAAGACCCAGTACGTCCAGCTCTGGTACAGGATGATGAGCGGAGCGAAGATCGCGGTGACGATGCTCATCACGGTCAGCGTGTAGGAGCCGGACGAGGCGTTGCTCACCGTCAGGGACCAGTTGGGGTTGAGCGTGGAGGGCATGACGTCCGGGAAGAGCGCCAGGAACAGCATCGCGATCGCCGCCACGATGCTCAGCCCGGAGAAGATGAACGCCCAGCCCTCACGGCCCAGT
Source organism: Streptomyces sp. NPDC005435 (assembly GCF_040703155.1). Classification (NCBI taxonomy): domain Bacteria; kingdom Bacillati; phylum Actinomycetota; class Actinomycetes; order Kitasatosporales; family Streptomycetaceae; genus Streptomyces; species Streptomyces sp. NPDC005435. Next base: position 12,541 of record NZ_JBEXEQ010000023.1, on the reverse strand, counting down.
TGGTTGAAGAACAGGGCCACGGGGAGCGCCACGAACGCGACGATCATGATGGCGAGGCTCTCGCCGTTGCCGGAGTTCACCTGGGTCCAGATGAGGAAGGCGAGCACCAGCGGAAGGGTGATCAGCCCCAGGAGGGGCGCGAACTTCCGGGCCCGCTCCCGGATCTCACCCGCCGTCTTCAGCGCCACGAAGATCGAGCCGTGGGTGACACAGACCGCCAGCAGGGCGAACCCGCCGAGAATCGCGTACCCGTTGAACAGCTCGCCGGGCGTGCCCACGTACGACTTGTCCGCGTTGATCGCGACGCCGCGCACGATGTTGGCGAAGATGACGCCCCACAGGAACGGCAGAATCAGCGAGGTCCAGAACGTGACCTGCTCCCAGCTGCGCTGCCAGCGCTCGTTGTCCCGTTTGCCGCGGTACTCGAAGGACACACCCCGCGCGATCAGACAGAGCACGATGATCAGCAGCGGGATGTAGAAGCCGCTGAACATGGTGGCGTACCAGTCCGGGAAGGCCGCGAAGGTGGCGCCGGCGGCCGCGATCACCCAGACCTCGTTGCCGTCCCAGACGGGCGCGATCGTGTTGATGAGGACGCGCCGTTCCTTGTCGTTGCGGGCCATCACCTGGGTGAGGACACCGACTCCGAAGTCGAATCCCTCCAGGAAGAAGTACCCGACCCACAGGAGGGCGATCAGGATGAACCAGAGATCGTGGAGATACATGACCGTCCGTCCTCAGTAGGCGATGGCGAGGGGCTTGTCCTGGTCGTCCGGGGACATGCGCATGGTCGGATCCTTGGACGGCGGTTTCTCCTCGACGTCCGGACCGGGTTTGGCGTACTTGACCATGAGCCCCCCTTCCACCACCGCGAGAATCGCGTAGACGGCGCTGAGGGCGGCCAGCGAGCCGATCTGGGTACCGATGCTCACGTTCGGGGAGACGGCGTCCGCGGTCTTCATGAGGTGGAAGACGACCCAGGGCTGGCGGCCCATCTCGGTGAAGATCCAGCCGAAGCTGTTGGCGATCAGGGGGAAGCCCAGCGTGAGCATCACGATGCGCCAGCTCCACTTGGTGAAGAAGTCGTTCATCCTGATCTTGTTGGTGATCATCAGGTTGGGCGGCTCGTCCTCACCGGTGCGGTATCTGGACTGCAGCCAGAATTTCTTGCGTGTGAGCCAGAGGCCGAGGACGCCGATGCCGAAGCTCGTCATCCCGAAGAAGATCATGAGCCGGAAGCCCCAGTACGTCATGAAGATGTTCGGGATGTAGTCCTCGCGGCTGCCGCCGAACAGCGCGACCTGTTCGTCGGCGCGGTTGTTGATGCCGGGGACGGGCGAGTGGAAGTTGCTCTTGGCGAGGAAGGACAACAGGCCGGGAAGCTCCAGCGCGACGTCGTTGCGCCCCTCGTTGACGTTGCCCACCGAGAGGATCGAGAAGGGTGCGGGTCCCTGGGTGTCCCACAGGGCCTCGGCCGCGGCCATCTTCATCGGCTGCTGGCGGAACATGACCTTGCCCAGCTGGTCGCCGCTGAACGCGGTCAGGATGCCGGCGATGAGCATGACGATGAGCGAGCACTTCAGGGAGGCCCGCATGGCGGCGATCCGGCGGCGGTCGGTGTCCTTGCCCCGCTTGGCCCGCCACAGGTGATAGGCGGCGATGCCCATCACGAAGGCCGCGCCGGTGATGAAGGCCGCCGACAGGGTGTGCCAGACCTGCGTCAGGGTCGTGTCCTGGAACAGCACGCGCCAGATGTTGACGAGCCGGGCCTTGCCGGAGACGGGGTCGATCCGGTAACCGACGGGGTGCTGCATGAAGGAGTTGGCCGCCAGGATGAAGTACGCCGAGAGCAGGCTGCCGATCGTGACGACCCAGATGCACGCGAGGTGCACCTTCTTCGGCAGCCGGTGCCAGCCGAAGATCCACAGGCCGATGAACACGGACTCGAAGAAGAAGGCGATCAGCGCCTCCATCGCCAGCGGGGCACCGAACACGTCACCGACGAAGCGGGAGTAGGTGGACCAGTTCATGCCGAACTGGAACTCCTGGAAGATGCCCGTGACCACACCCAGCGCGATGTTGATCAGCAGGAGCTTGCCCCAGAACTTGGTCGCGTGGAAGTACTTCTCCTTTCCTGTCCGCACCCAGGCCGTCTCCAGACCGGCGACGATGCCTCCCAGACCGATGCTGAGCGGGACGAAGAGGAAGTGGTAGACGGTGGTGACACCGAACTGCCATCGGGCGATGGTCTCGTGAGCGATTGCTAGTTCCACTGCGTCCTTCTCTCGCTTCGATCCAGCCGCATTGTGGCTAAAAGGTATCTCCAGTGCATAGTCGCGTCGACTCGAACAAATGCGGAGGAACCGGGCGAGCCGTGAAACGGGCCCCGGCGGTCGGGTGCCCTCCCAGGTTCGTTCTGCCGGACGGGTGAGCCGGACACGCGGACGGGGGCGGGCTGTTCGGGTGAGCGGGGGCGTGGACGGGGACCGGACGGGCGCGGGCGGTCTCGCGCGCAGGGCCGCACCTGCGTGCCGGAAGGGTGGATTCAGTGTGCAGATGCGACCTTTATGCGGCATTTATTCCGTAAATGGTTTGCCCCCACAATCGAATAGGGGCGGCTTTGTCCTATTGCCCGTCGCGCTTTCCTTCACGTTCGGCGCATAACCGGCCGGTAATCACGCGAGAGCTGTTTGGAAGGCGGGCCCCTCCACCAGCAGACTCGGCACCATGAGATCCACGGACACCGCCTCATGACCTCCGCCCTCGTGGTCGGCGGCGGCCCCAACGGGCTCGCCGCCGCGGCCCTGCTCGCCCGCGCGGGTCTCGAGGTCACCCTGCTGGAGGCCTCGGACGAGGCCGGCGGCGGCACCCGCAGTTACGAGGCCCTCGTGCCCGGCCTGCTGCACGACCACTGCTCCGCCATCCACCCCATGGCCGTCACCTCGCCCGCGCTGCGCGCCCTGGACCTGGAACGCCACGGGCTGCGCTGGCGGCTGCCCGAGATCGACTGCGTCCACCCCCTGGACGGCGGCGACGCGGGCGTGCTGCTGCGCTCCGTCGAGGACACCGCACGCCTGCTCGGCGCCGACGGCGACCGCTACCGCGCCCTCCTCGGGCCCGCCGTACGGAACTGGGACGCGCTCGCCCAGGACGTGATGGGCCCCCTGCTGCGCATGCCCTCGCACCCGCTGCTGCTCGCCCGGTTCGGGCTGCCCACCACCCTGCCCGCCGCCGCCCTCGCCAGGCTGTTCACCACCGAGCGGGCCCGCGCCCTGTGGGCCGGGGTCGCCGCCCACGCCTACCGCCCGCTGAACCGCCCGCTCACCTCGGCCATCGGGCTCGGCATCCTCGCCGCCGGGCACGCGGCCGGCTGGGCCGTCGCCGAGGGCGGCTCGCAGTCCATCGCCCGCGCGCTGGAGAAGGTCCTGCGTGAGCACGGCGGCACGATCCACACCGGCGTCCGCGTCACCGGCCACCGGCAGCTCCCGCCCGCCGACGTCACCCTGCTCGACCTCGACCCCGGCCAGACACTGTCGATCTACGGCGACCTGCTGCCCGCCCGGACCCGGGCCGCCTACCGGCGCTTCCGGCGCGGCCCCGGCGCCTACAAACTCGACCTGGCCGTCGAGGGCGGCGTCCCCTGGACCGACCCGGACGCCCGGCGCGCGGGCACCGTCCACCTCGGCGGCACCTTCGCGGAGATCGCCCGCGCCGAGCGCGAGGTCTCGGCGGGCCGGATGCCCGAGCGGCCCTTCGTCCTGGTCGGCCAGCAGTACCTGGCCGACCCCGGCCGCTCGGTGGGCGACGTGCACCCGGTCTGGGCGTACGCCCATGTGCCGTACGGCTACGACGGCGACGCCACGGGCGCGGTTCTGGCCCAGCTGGAGCGGTTCGCGCCGGGGGTGCGTGAGCGCGTCATCGGCATGGAGGTCACCCGGCCCGCCGGGTTCGCCGCCGCCAACCCCAACTTCGCGGGCGGCGACATCCTCACCGGCGCCAAGACCGTGCCCCAGCTGGTGTTCGGCGGCCGTCCCGCCCTCGACCCGTACGCCACGGGGCTGCCCGGGGTGTTCCTGTGCTCGGCGGCCACGCCTCCCGGGCCGGGCGCCCACGGGATGTGCGGCGCGGGCGCGGCGGCCTCGGCGCTGCGGCACCTTGGCATGCGGGCCGATCTGCTCGCGGGGTGAGGGTGTGGGGCCTGGGCACGTGTGGGCTGAGCACGTGTGGCCTGGGCATGTGTGGGCCGGGCACGTGTGGCCTGGGCACGTGTGGCCTGGGCATGTGTGGGCCGGGCACGTGTGGCCTGGGCACGTGTGGCCTGGGCATGTGTGGGCTGAGCACGTGTGGGCCGGGCACGTATGGCCCGAGCACATGTGCCCTGGGCACGTATGGGCTGAGCACATGTGGCCCCGGCACGTATGGCCTGAGCACATGTGGGCGGCCCCGGCTCAAGAGGCCGCCCACCAGCGCGTGTTCAGCTGCCCGCGAGGAGCTCCAGCGTGTCGATCACGCGGTTCGAGAAGCCCCACTCGTTGTCGTACCAGGCGACGACCTTGATGTGCCGGCCGTCCACCCGGGTCAGCGCCGAGTCGAAGATCGAGGAGGCCGGGTTGCCGACGATGTCGGCCGAGACCAGCGCGTCCTCCGAGTACTCCAGCACCCCGGCGAGCGGGCCCTCGGCGGCCGCGCGGTAGGCGGCCAGCACCTCGTCGCGGGTCACGTCGCGGGCCACCGTGGTGTTCAGCTCCACGATCGAGCCCACCGGCACCGGCACCCGGATCGAGTCGCCCGACAGCTTGCCGTCCAGGTTCGGCAGCACCAGGCCGATGGCCTTCGCCGCACCGGTCGTCGTCGGCACGATGTTCACCCCGGCGGCACGCGCCCGGCGGGGGTCGCGGTGCGGGCCGTCCTGGAGGTTCTGCTCCTGGGTATAGGCGTGCACCGTGGTCATGAAGCCGTGCTCGATGCCCGCGAGGTCGTCCAGGACGGCGGCCAGCGGCGCCAGCGCGTTGGTCGTGCAGGAGGCGTTGGAGACGACCGTGTGCAGCTCCGGGTCGTAGGCGTCGGTGTTCACGCCGTACGCCAGCGTCACGTCCGCGCCGTCCGACGGCGCGCTCACCAGCACCCGGCGCGCGCCCGCGTCGAGGTGGACGCGCGCGGCCTTGGCGGCGGTGAAGCGGCCCGTGGCCTCCAGGACGACGTCCACGCCCAGCTCCGCCCACGGCAGCCGCGCCGGGTCGCGCTCGGCGAGCACCTTGATGCGGCGGCCGTCGACCACCAGGGTGTCCCCGTCCACGGACACCGGGCGGCCCAGGCGTCCGGCGGTGGTGTCGAAGGCGAGCAGCCGGGCGAGCACGGCGGGTTCGGTGAGGTCGTTGACGGCGACCACGTCGAGGTCGCTGCCGCGCTCCAGCAGCGCGCGCAGCACATTGCGTCCGATGCGGCCGAATCCGTTGACGGCGATACGAGTCATGAATGGTGTCCCTTCCGTTCGCCCTCAGATTCGCGGGCGGCGCGCGGGCGGGGGAGCGGCGGGAGCGCCATGGTTCGCAAGGATCGTGCCAGGGCCTTTCGCGCCGCCGTGGCCGCCACTGTGGCCGCCGCCGTGGCTCAGCTCCCCTTGGTGAAGGTGCGCCGGTACTCGCTCGGCGTCGTGCCCAGCACGCGCTGGAAGTGCAGCCGCAGATTCGCGCCCGTACCGAGCCCCACCTCAGCCGCGATGCGCTCCACCCCGTGGTCCGAGCGCTCCAGCAGTTCGCGGGCCAGGTCGACCCGGGCCCGCGTCACCCACTCCATCGGTGTGTAGCCGGTGTCCTCCACGAACCGCCGCGAGAAGGTGCGCGGCGACACCGAGGCGTGCCGGGCCAGCGCCGCCAGGCTCAGCGGCTCCCCGAGCCTGCGCAGCGCCCACTCGCGGGTGCCGGCGAACCGCTCGCCCAGCGGTTCGGGCACACTGCGCGGCACGTACTGCGCCTGGCCGCCGCTGCGGTAGGGGGCCGCGACCAGGCGCCGGGCCGCGTGGTGGGAGGCGGCCACGCCGAGGTCGCCGCGCAGGACGTGCAGACACAGGTCGATGCCGGAGGCGGCGCCCGCCGAGGTGAGCACGCTGCCCTCGTCGACGAACAGCACGTTGCCGTCCACCCGGACCAGCGGATGCCGCTGGGCCAGGGCGCGGGTGTAGTGCCAGTGCGTGGTGGCCCGCTTCCCGTCGAGCAGCCCCGTGGCGGCCAGCGCGAACGCGCCCGTCGAGATCGCCGCGAGCCGCGCCCCGCGCGCGTGCGCGGCGAGCAGCGCCTCGACCACGGCGGCCGGCGGGTCCTCGCGGTCCGGGAACCGGTAGCCGGGCACGAACACGATGTCCGCCCACTCCAGCGCCTCAAGCCCGTGCGCCACGTGGTACGACAGCCCGTCGCCGCCGGTCACCAGACCGGGTTCGGCGCCGCAGACCCGTACCTCGTACGGCATGGAGGCGCGGGTGGTGAACACCTGGGCGGGGATGCCCACATCGAGCGGCTTGGCCCCTTCGAGGACGAGGACGGCGGCGCGGAAGAGCGGGGAGGACGGCACGGGGAGCAGCGTACGAGGAGGGCGAACCGGTACGTCGGCACGGCGTACGAGGAGGGTGAACCGGCGCGTCGGCACGGCGTGTTCACCGCGCGCCCACACCTTCCGGCCTGCCGGGAGAGGAAGATCACCCGGCCCCGGCGCGGTCTTGGCCGCGCACCCCTTACGCGGTACCGTCGGTGCGAAATCGATGACGGCGGAACGGAAGCCGGTGGAAGTCCGGCACGGTCGCGCCACTGTGAGCGGGGCCCCGGGAGGGGCAGCGCGAGTCAGACCCGTGGCCGTCGTCCTGTGCACCACCGAGATGGGACGCGAATTCCCGAGGAGGTCCTGCCATGGCGCAGACCGTCGCCCCGCCGACAGCCACCAGCCCCGCCGTACCCGCCAAGCTGCCGCTCAAGGACATCGCGCCCTGGGCCGTCTTCTTCGGCGTCCTCATGCTGATCCTGCTCTACTTCGTCGGCGCCGAGCAGGGCGCCACCTCCGTGTTCAGCGGCACGGACGTCCACGAGTGGGTGCACGACGCCCGCCACCTGCTCGGCTTCCCCTGCCACTGACGTAAGGGACGCCGCGACTCCCATGAACTCCGCAACGGTCAGAAACCTCCTCGTCCGGGGCATGCTGGCGGGTCTCGCCGCCGGGCTGCTCGCCCTGGTCGCCGCCTACTTCCTCGGTGAACCGAACGTCGACCGGGCGATCGCCTTCGAGGACGCCCACTCCCACGAGCACGAGATGGAGGTCGTCTCCCGCTCCCTGCAGTCCACCGCCGGTCTCGCCACCGGTGTCCTGGTCTACGGGGTCGCTTTCGGCGGCATCGCCGCGCTCGCCTTCTGCTTCGCGCTCGGCCGCGTCGGGCGCTTCGGCCCCCGCGCGACCGCGCTGCTGCTGTCCACGGCCGCGCTGCTCGCGGTGTACGTGGTGCCCTTCCTCAAGTACCCGGCGAACCCGCCCTCGGTGGGCGACCCGGACACCATCGGCAAGCGCACCACGCTGTACTTCCTGATGATGCTGCTCAGTGTGCTGCTCGCGATCGGCGCCACCCTGCTCGGCAAGCGGCTCGCCCCGGGCCTGGGCACCTGGTGGGCCACGGTCGTGGCCGTCGTCGCGTTCGCCGTGGTGATCGGCCTCGCGTACGCGTTCCTGCCGGTGATCAACGAGGTGCCCCGGGACTTCCCGGCCACCCTGCTGTGGCGCTTCCGGCTCGCCGCGCTGGCCGTGCAGGCCGTGCTGTGGGGCGGATTCGGGCTGCTCTTCGGCGAGTTGGCCGAGCGGCAGCTCAACCCGCGTCCGGCGAAGGTGCCTTCGGGCGCGGCGGTCGCGGCCTCGGGCTGAGCCCCCGGTACGACGACGAGAGGGCCCCGGGACCGTCCGGGGCCCTCTCGCGTTCGTCCGCCCGGCCCCCGCCACTGGGAGCGGCACGGGGTCATGGGCGAAGAGCGGCGCCCGGTGGGACCGAGTACCGGGCGTCTGCTCGTATAACTTAGCTTAGCCTTGCCTAAGTTTCATTGGCCAGTCCGGGAACGGCCGGATTCCGGCGGCGTCGGCGCGTCTTCCGCGAGCGGGCGGCCGAGGCGCAGATTCCAGCGCCCGGCGCGGCCGCTCAGCTCCGTGACGGTCAGCGGGGGTACGTCCAGCCGCCAGAACGTCTCGGCCGGCAGGCGCAGCGCGTGGACGACGGCCGCGCGGACGACGTCCGGCTCGACGACGGCGAGTGTGCGGGCATCCTCGGGTGCCGACTCCAGCCACGCGCCGACGCGTTGGCACAGGGCGCGCACCGACTCCCCGCCGTGCGGGGCGCTTTCGGGGTCGGCGAGCCAGAGCGTCAGCGCCTCGGGCTCTGTGGTGCCCACCTCCTCCAGGGTGCGGCCCCGCCAGCGGCCCGCGTCGAGGGGGGCCAGCTCGGACAACTCGTCGCCGTGCAGGCCTAGTTCGGACGCCGTCTCGTGGCAGCGGGCGCCGGGGGACCGTACGACCCGGTCGGCGCGGGGCACGGAGTCCGCCGCCGCGCGGGCGCGGGCCGCACCGGAGGTGTCCAGGGGGCCGAGCCCGTCGTAGAAGCGGGCCTGCCGCAGCGCCGGGCTGCTCGCGGGCGAGACGAGGAGGACACGGCTGGTCACGGGGCTCCTGACGCGGTCGTACGGGTGGACCGTGAACGTAACACCGTCACGGTGTGTCGAGGTCCGTGGCCCGCGAGACCTCCTCCCAGCTCGCCAACTCCGCCCGGACCGCGTCCAGATGGGCGACCAGGGCGTCCACCGCGTCACCGCCGAGGGCGAGCCGCAGCGGGGTGTGCCCGGCGTCCAGAGCCTGCCGGATCGCGCGGGCGGCCTTCGCGGGGTCGCCGGGCTGGGTGCCGGCGCCGTCCCGTACCAGCCGCCGGGTCGTGCCGACCTTCTCCTCGTACGCCGGGTGCTCGGCGGAGAAGTACGCGGCGCCCTTGTCGAACAGGTTGGTGCGGAACGCGCCCGGCTCCACGATCAGCACCTTGACGCCGAACGGCGCCACCTCGTCGGCCAGTCCCTCCGACAGCTGCTCCAGGGCGGCCTTCGTCGCGCTGTAGGCGGAGAACCCGGCGAAGGACAACTGCCCGCCGTAACTGCTGATGTTGACGATCGCGCCGTCGCCCCGCTCCCGCATCCGCGGCAGCAGCGCCCGGGTCAGCCGCGCGGGGCCGAACACATGCAGCTCGAAGAGGTCCCGCAGCTCGTGGTCGGTGGTCTCCTCGAACGCGCCGACCTGGGTGCGCCCCGCGCTGTTCACCAGTACGTCCACCCGGCCGTAGCGGGCGAGTACGTCGGCGGCCACCGCGTCGACCCGCTCGCCGTCGGTGACGTCCAGCGCGACGGCCTCCACCAGATCGGGGTGCGCCTCGACCAGATCGGCCAGTGCCTCGGGGTGGCGCGCCGTACCGATCACCGTGTCACCGGCGGCGACCGCGGCCTCCGCGAGGGCGCGCCCGAAACCGCTGCTCGCCCCGGTGATCAGCCAGACCCTGCCCTTGTCGGTCATGTGTCCGTCTCCTTCGTGAACCGCCGTACGGGATCTTCCCGCCGGTGTCCTCCATCCTTCGCCGCCGTCCGGGCCCTGTCCAAGACCTGCTGTGATAGCCATGCGGCATGGATGTCCACGGACGGGATCTGCGCTACTTCGCCGCCGTAGCCGAGGAGTTGAGCTTCACCCGGGCGGCCGAGCGGCTGTTCGTGTCGCAGCCCGCGCTGAGCAAGCGGATACGGATGCTGGAGCGACAGCTCGGCACGGAGCTGTTCCTGCGGGACCGGCGGACCGTGCGGCTGACCCCGGTGGGGGAGGCCCTGCTGCCGCACGCCCGCGCTGTGCTGGCCGCCTGGACGGCGGCGGAGGCGGCCGTGGCGGAGGCCCGGGACGCCGAGCGCGGCACCCTGGTGATCGGCATGTCCACCAGCCCGGGACGCGGACTGCTGCCCGCCCTGCGGACCCGGTTGCTCTCCGCGCATCCCGCGGCGCGGCCTGTGCTGTGGCAGGTCAACTGGGCCGATTCCACCGCCGGGCTGGCCGACGGCACCAGTGATGTGGCCTTCGTCTGGCTGCCGTTGGCGGACGGTGAGCGTTATCGGTGGGCCGTGGTGGCTCAGGAGCCGCAGGTGGTGGCGTTGCCGCGCGGGCACCGGCTCATGGCGCAAGCCGAGGCGGATGACGAGGGGGCGGTGGACTTCGCCGACCTCCTCGACGAACCCTTCCTCGCCCTCCCGCCGGAGGCGGGTCCGGTGAGGGACTACTGGCTGGCCCTGGACGCCCGGGACGGACGCGCTCCCCGGATCGGCGCCGTGGTGGCCAGCGCCGAGGAGACCCACGAGGCGGTCGCCAACGGGCAGGGCGTGGTGCTGCTGGCCCGGGGCAACGCGCCGCTGGTCGTCCGGGACGAGGTGGTCGCCGTGCCGGTGCGGGGTCTCTCTCCGGCGCGGTTGGCGGTGGCCGCTCGGTGGGATGACGAACGGCCCCTGGTGCGGGGTTACTTGGAGGCGGCGGCGGAGGTGGGAGCCTTCTGACCCCACGTGCTCGCGTGATCTGGCGCCCTCACGGGCTCCGGCGTCCTTGCGCGCCTCGGCAACCTCACGCGCCCCCGCGTCCTCACGCTTCCGCCCCCAGCCGGCTCAGCGCCCCCGTCACCAGCGCCGCCGTGCCCGTCTCCAGGGTCAGCCGGGCGCTGGGGAGATAGTGCGGGGAGTGGTTGCCGGGCAGGGTGCGGAACTTCTCCGCCGGGGTGGTGCCGGGCGCGGCCGCCCACTGGGCCGGGCCGACCGTGCCCAGCATCCAGTAGGCGGCCAGGATGCCGGGGTGGCCGTGGAGGCCGGCGCCCGCGCCCGTGAGCAGGGGGAAGTCCTCGGTGGCCGTGGTGGCGGGCCAGCCCGTGACGCGGGACGGGCCGAACGCCGCGCGGTGGGCCTGCCGTACGGCCGCGGTGACCACGGGGTCCGACAGCGTGACCCCCGAGCGGGACAGCTCCGTGACGGTGACCCGGGGCGGCAGCGCGGCGGCGGCCGCCTCGGCGCGGGCCACGCGCTCCACGGCGGCGGCCGCGCCGGAGAGCACCGGCTCGGCGAACGCCCTGATGGTGACGCGGAGTTCGGCGCGCTCGGCGATGACGTTCCCGGCGTGAGCGGCGTCGCCCGTGCGCAGCGCGGAGGCCGTGACCGTCAGCCGTTCGGCCGGGTCGCTCTCCCGGGCCACGATCGCGGGCAGCCGGGTGACCACCCCGGCCGCCGCCGACAGCGGGTCGGCGGTCAGATGCGGGGTCGCCGCGTGACCGCCGTCGCCCTCGAAGACCAGCTCCAGCGTGCGGCTGCCCGCGAGCACCGGGCCGTTCGCGTGCGCCACCATCCCCGCCGGGAAGGCGGCCGTGTGCTGCGCCAGCACCACGTCGGGCACCGTGATCCGCTCGTACAGCCCGTCCTCCAGCATGGCCCGCGCCCCGCTCAGCGTCTCCTCGGCGGGCTGGCCGACGACCAGCAGCGTGCCGCGCCAGCTTTCCCGGTGGGTGGCGAACCAGCGGGCGGCCGCCGCCGCGCAGGCCAGGTGCGCGTCGTGGCCGCACGCGTGCATCACCGGCACCGGGCGCTCGTCGGGGCCGGGCGCGGTGACGGTGCTCGCGTAGGGGGCGCCGGTGCGCTCGGCGACCGGGAGCGCGTCGAGTTCGGCGCGCAGCAGGACGGCCGGGCCGTCGCCGTTGCGGAGTTCGGCGGCCACGCCGTGGCCGCCCACGCCCCGCAGCACGCGGAAGCCGTCCGACTCCAGCCAGTCGGCGAACAGGGCGGCGGTACGGGCCTCCGCGCCGGACAGCTCGGGGTGCCGGTGCAGATCGAGGTACAGCTCGGCGGCCGGGGCGAGCAGGGGGCGGATGTCCGGCGACTCGGCCCCGGTGGTGGGGGATTCACGGAGGTCGGGCACGGCGGGGCTCCTCGGGATCACGACCGGCCCGGGTGGAACGCGGGGGCGCGGTGGCGGGCTTGGGCGGAACATGTCAGCGATGTGACAGCGGAACGCCAGGGGGGTGACAACGGACGCGCGTAGAAAAGGAGGTGCCGAGGGCCACGGCCTCCGGCGGGTTCGCCGCACCACCGGCCGGGAGCCGTCCCGTCCGGAGTTACGTCCCCTGACCCGGAAGGAGCCATCATGGCTGACAACAACCTCGCCTCCCTCGCCCAGGAGATCCTGGACCTGGAGTCGGAAACCTTCGAGATCACCGACTACTCGGACGCCAGCGAGGTCATGCTCGGTTCGTCCACGAGCTGCTCCTCCACGAGCACCTGCTCCAGCACGACCAGCACCACCTCCTGCACCGCCTGACGCTCGTCGTCGGCCCGACGGTCCCCGGCGCGCACCTCGCGCGCCGGGGGCCGGCGGGGTGTAAGGGGCGGGGGGGAGGGACAGATGGGGAGAGGGGGGGGGTGGGGAAGAGTGTTATTTGGGGGGTGTATTTAGAGGTGGTGGGCGGTTAAAT
>NZ_JBEXEQ010000022.1:0-136437 GCF_040703155.1 Streptomyces sp. NPDC005435 | reverse complement strand
GCCGCGTCGATCTGCTCGGCCGCGTCCTCGAAGTTGAGCTTCGCGCGGTCGGACTTGCTGACAGGTGCCGATCGGCACCTGTCAGCAGCTTCGGAAGAACCGGGCCGTTATGCTGGACGACCGTCCAGCAACCCATCGGTTGATGGACGGCAGACCAAGGAGGAAGTGGTGGGAGAGGCCACGGTCGCAGAGCAGACCCGCGCAAGCATGAAGCGCACGGCACTCGCGCTGTTCACCGAACACGGCTATGGGGGAACGTCGATTGCGATGATCGCCACCGCCATGGGCCTGACCAAGGCCGCTGTCACCTACCACTTCCGCACGAAGGAAGACCTGCTCGCCGCAGTGGTGGCGCCGGCCTTCTCCGATCTGGACACCTTCTTCGCCGAGGTGGGCAGCGAACCTCTCAAACCCTCACGGCGACGCGAGGCGATCGCGGAGTACGTGCGTCTCATGGTCAAACACCGTGATCTGCTGGCCTTCGTCTCCAAGGAGGGAACGTACGAGACCCCGGACTCGATCGGACACCAGTGGTGGCGCATCAGTGAGACCGTGGAGCAGATCTTCGGGGGCGACAGAGCGGATCTGACGGAGCGAATCTACTTCCGGGCAGCTGTCCGCGGGCTCGCTCTGGCTCCTGGTTCCTTTCCGGAACTCGACGACGACATGTTGTACGAGCATTTGCTGCAGGCCACCCAGCGCATCTTCGCTCGCCCGCGCCGCCGTCGAGAAGCATGACCGCCTGAAGCGCCTGCGCCGGCAGGCGCCCGCTCATCGCGGTGCGGCGGGGCTCGGCGATGTCCTTCGTCTCGCCAGCCGACAACACATGCGGAGCGGATGGAGAGGGTGGGACGGGCTGGGGGATGCCGTCTTCTGGGTGGGGAAGACACCGTCCGGGACTGCGAGGCTTCCGCCTCGGAGCGGATACGAGAAGCCACCCGGTCGAGGCTGGAGAACGCCGGCGGCTCCAGCCGCTCCTTCTGCCGGACCAACTCCTCCAGCGCCACGTTCACCAGGTCCGCGAGATGCGCCTTCACCGGCGCCGCACCCTTCTACCGGTGACACGAACGTGTTAACTTAACGATCGTTCGATCAGTTCAGGCACGCAGCCACGGCTGCCGCCGCGTGTGAATCACCCGGCCCGGCGCATGCCCTGCCGTCGACAAGGAGCCCCAGGTGTCCGAGACCGCCGCGTCCTGCGCGCAGATCGCCCTGCGCGCCGCCGCCGACGGCGCGAACATCGTGCTGCTCGCCAAGACCGACACCCCCGACCCACGCCTTCCCGGCACGATCCACACCGCCGCGCAGGCGATCCGCGACGCGGGCGGCCAGGTGCTGGCCCACGTCGGCGACGTCCGCGACGAGCATCACGTCCGCGCGGCGGTCGCTGCCGCGGTGGAGCGGTTCGGCGGCATCGACGTGCTGGTCAACAACGCGTCCGCGATCGCTCTGCAGAACCCGGGCGAACTCCCGCTCAAGCGCTACGACCTGATGATGGACGTCAACGCGCGAGGCACGTTCACGCTGACCTCGCACGCGCTTCCGCACCTGCTGCGCTCCGGCAACGCGCACGTGCTCACCCTGTCGCCGCGGCTCTGCGACGACCGACGCTGGCTGCGCGCACACGCCCCGTACACCGTCAGCAAGTTCGCGATGACGATGATCACCCTCGGCGTCGCCGAGGAACACCGCGGCACCGCCCTGGCGGCCAACTGCCTGTGGCCGCGCACGGTCGTCGCCACGGCGGCGAGCGCGCTGACGCGCGGGAAGGAGGCTGTGCGCCGGGTCAGCCGGACACCGCAGATCATGGCCGATGCCGCCTGGGAGGTGCTCACCAGGCCGGCTGCCGACTGCACCGGGAACACCTTCGTGGACGAGGAGGTGCTCCGCGAGGCCGGCGTCACCGACTTCGCTCCCTACCGCGCCGACCCCGCGAGCTCCGAGCCGCTGGCCGTGGACATCTTCCTGGACTGATCACGCGGCGAGCGCGGCGCCCGGGACGGAGAACCGTCAGGGCGCCGCGCTCGACATGTCACCGCGCCGGCAGCCCGAGGGCGGCGACGCCACGCAGGCAGACCGGGCGGTCGACCATGGCGCCGTCCAGGCCGACGGCGCCGAATCCGCCGCGCTCCCCCTCCTCGGCCGCCTTGCCGAGGAAGCGCTCGCGGTTCCCGGGGGCGGACAGCATGGAGCGCAGGCGCGTCGTGGGCGTCACTTCTCTTCCTGCCCGACCGCGAACTCGGCGCGGATCGCCGCCGTGTGCTCGCCGAGCGCGGGCACCGCCCCCATGGCGGCGTCGCGGTCGCGGAAGGTGACGGGAGGCAGCAGCCCGCGCAGTGGGCCGACGGGGGTGTCCACACTGCGCCACCGGTCCCGGGCGGCCAACTGGGGGTGGTCGATGAACTCGGCCATGGTGCGCAGCCTCGCGTTGGCGATGCCGGCGGCCTCCAGCCGCTCCAGCGCCTGCTCGGTGGTCAGCCGGGAGAAGTGCTCCTCCAGGACGGCGGTGAGCTCGGTGTCGTGGGCGAACCGGGTGGGGTTGTCGGCGAAGCGCGGGTCGCGGATCAGGTCGGGCCGCTCCAGGACCTGCTCGCACAGGGCGACCCAGTCGCGGTCGCTCTGCACGGACAGGAACACCTGTCCCCCGTCACCGGCCGCATAGTGGCCGTAAGGCGAGATCGACGGATGGCGTGCCCCACTGCGGGTGAGCGGGGCATCGCCGTAGAGGGCGGTATAGAAGGGTTGTCCCAGCCACTCCCCCAAGGCGTCCAGCATCGTCACGTCGAAGGCGCTGCCCTGACCGGTGCGCTCGCGCTCGTACAAAGCGGCGAGAACGCCGCTGAGCGCGTACATCCCGGCGGCGATGTCGGCCATGGAGGCGCCTGCCCGAGCCGGCTGCTGCGGTGTGCCGGTCAGTGAGACCAGGCCCGTCTCGCACTGGACGAGCAGATCGAAGGCCTTCTTGTCACGGTAGGGCCCACGGTCCCCGTATCCCGATATGCCGGCCACGACCAGACGTGGCCGACGGGCGCGCAGCGCCTCCGCGCCGAGCCCGAGGCGTTCGGCCGCGCCCGGAGCGAGGTTCTGCACGAACACGTCGGCCTGGTCCAGGAGCCGGTCGAGCAGTGCGCGGTCGGCATCGGCCTTGAGGTCCAGGACGACGGACTCCTTGCCGCGGTTGCACCACACGAAGTAGGCGGACAGGCCCTTGGCCGCACGGTCGTAGTCACGGGCGAAATCGCCGCCAGGGCGCTCGACCTTGATGACGCGGGCGCCGAGATCGGCCAGCTGGCGGGTGGCGAAGGGAGCGGCCACGGCCTGCTCCAGGGAGACGACGGTGACTCCGTCGAGTGGCAGCACGGTTCTGCTCCTGTGAGTCCGGATGACGGCCGGGGACGCGAGCCGGGGGGATCGCGCCCTCGGCCATCTCGACGTCGGTGGCGGCGGCGAGGGCACGGGCGGAGTCGTCCGCGGCTCCCTTCGGCCTCCTGCGGATGCGGGAGAGGCAACCTCGACATTTTTCGAACATTCGTTAAGTTATGCTGCCCAAGGCGCGGTGTCCACCCGCGCGGCACGACCGTACCTACGATCGGAGTCGCAGGCAGCGATCGCGCCAACACCGACCGAGGATCCACCGATGCGCCCCTCCCGCCACAAGACCATCATCGAAGCCGCGCGCGCGGAGATCGTCGAGCGCGGCTACGCGGCCGTGTCGATCCGGGACATCGCCCAGCGCGCGGGCATGAGCATGTCGGCGCTGTACCACTACTACCCCGGCAAGCAGGCTCTCCTGATGGCGATCCTCGACGAGGGAGTGGACGCGTTCTTCACGGCCTGCCAGGAGGCACTCGCGGAGGCGGGCGACGACCCTGCCGAGCGCCTGGAGGCGCTGGTCACCGCCACGGTGCGGTTCCGTGCGGAGCACCCGGCCAAGAGCGCGATCACGTTGAGCGAGGAGCGCAGCCTGGAGCCGGGGAACCAGGAGCGCTACCAGCGCCGGCTGGGGGAGAGCACCCGGCTGTTCCAGGCGATCGTCGAGGACGGCGTCGCCGAGGGTCTGTTCAACACCCCTTATCCCGAGGACGCGCGACGCGCCATCATCGCGATGTGCAACGCGATCGGCCAGTGGTACCGAGCGGACGGGCCGCTGACCCTGGACGACCTCGCCGAGCGCTATGTCGCCCTGGCGCTCACCCTGGTCGAGTACCGGCCCCGCGCCGTGCGCCGCACCGCGAGGCCGAAGTCCTCCGGCTGACCGCCAGAGGTGAGGTCACCGGGTGGTCCACCGGTCCCGCAGCCGGTTCTCGAGGATCTTGCCCGCGGGAGAGACGGGCAGTTCGCCCACCACCCGCAGACCACGCAGCCGGGCGTAGGGCACGCCCCGCTCGGCGACGTGAGCCCGCAGCGCGTCCTCGTCGACCGCGGCACCGGGACGCGGGACGACGTAGGCGACGGGGATCTCGCCCACCCTCTCGGCCGGCACACCGACCACGGAGGCCTGCGCCACCGCAGGGTGCGCGCACCGGATCTCCTCCAGATGCTGCGGACAAACGTTGTAGCCCTTGCAGATGAGCATGTCCTTCGCTCGGCCCTCCAGGAAGAGGTAGCCGTCTTCGTCGAGACGCCCGAGGTCCCCGGTGCGCAGCCAGCCGTCGCGGAACTGCCGTGCCGAACGGCGGCGTGGGTTCGGTCGGGCCGGCCGGCCCGAGAGCCAGTCCCATGGTGGCCTCGGTCAGACCGTAGCCCTCGGTCACGCGGGCGGCCGGGAACAGGCCACGCAGACCCCCCAGGGTCACCCGGTCGATGGGTGCGGCACCGGAGTTGACCAGACGCACCGAGGAGAGGTCGCGCTGCACCGCCCCGGAGGCTGCGAGCAGCGCACGGAACATGGGCGGCGAGCCCACGACGGCGGTGGCCCGGTGACGGGCGACCAGGCCGAGGAACCGGTCCGGTTCGAAGCGGCCGCCGAGCACCACCGTCGCGCCCTGGAGCACCGAGACGCTGAGCGAGATCATCCCCATGGCATGGAAGAACGGTGCCACGGCGACGCTCAGACCCCGTCCCGGCTCCACGCTGTGGACACTCGCCGCCTCCGCGACGACGCCGAGTCCGAGTCCGCCCTCGGTGTCGAGCTCGGGAACGGCGCCCGAGCGCCGGCAGGCTGCCTGCAGGACGTTCGCGACGAGGTTGCGGTGCGGGACTCGAACCGCCTTCGAGCGTCCGGTGGTGCCGCCGGTGAAGGTCAGGTGGGCGAGGGCTTCGCCGTGGCGTGGCGACGGCACGGCAGGTTCCGGGCCGAGCAGTCCGCCGAAGGACGCCAGGCCCGAGGCGGGTGCCGGTCGGTGCCCACGCGCGGGCACGAGCACCGTCAGTCCGACCGTGGAAGCGTCGGCCTCCTCCAGGGCGGCGCGGCAGGCGGAGTCGGCGACGACTGCGATCGCCCGTACGTCTCGCAGCTGCTCGCGCAGCACCACGGCCGGCTGCGCCGGGTTGAGCGGGCAGACCACCGCTCCCGCCAGGACCGCTCCGCAGTAGGCGACGGGAAAGGCCAGGCTGTTCGTCAGCAGCGGCGCGGCGGTCTCGCCCTCGCGCACACCGCGTTCCCGCAGCCCGGCAGCGAACCGGCGCGACCGCTCGTACAACTGCCGTTAAGTCAGTGCCTGTTCGCCGGAGACGAAGGCCTCGCGGTCGCTGAAGCGCCGGGCGGATCCGGCCGGGACCGCGCCGATGCCGACGTCCGGGTACTGCGGGGAGGTCGGCAGGCCCTGGGGCCACGCTGCCGCCATGTGATCACTCCTTGCCCGGGCCCGCGGGCGTGAATGCCCCCGAAGGCAGCAAACTGATCGAATGACCGAACGGTTACGGGGCTCGTGAGGCACCGCGCCAGTGGGCGACTCCCATGGACTCCCCCGGGCCGCGGGCTGCGCGGTCGTCCTCAAGCCTGCATTCGATCGAGACCGCCCTGGATGCGAACGTGCTCGCCGGGGCAGCACACGGAGCCGGCCTGCCGTCGGGCGCGTCGTCCCGTACCGCGCGGACGGCGTTCATCGAGGAGGCCAAGCGGCAACCTGACGTGCTGTTCTGCCGAGTCATGCGCTTGTGGGTCACTGAAGTGACCTGTCGCAGCGAAGTCAGTCGGACCCGGATCATGTTGACCTGTGGGGACTGGAGGGGGTGAGACGGCTGCGGGTCGGCCCGGCGGCCGGCAGGCTGACGGGGTCGCAGTGAACACGGTGTTGGCTTCATGCCCAGGATGTCGCCCAGGAAGAACCGGTCGTGTGATTACCTTCCATTACATGAACGGTCGGCAGCCTCTGACTGGCGAGTTGGAGCCCGGGGAGCCGGTGAGAGGCCCTGAGCGCCCGCGTGGCCACAAGATCACTTCACCGCGGATGGCTCAGGAACCTTCAAGGTCAACTTCGACGGTTCCCGTCTGACCCTTCACCCCGATGACCTTCCGGGGACAGCACTCCATACTTCCTCAACTCCAGCCCTCTATGCGCGCGCCCTCGCGGCATGCGACAGACGAGGAGCAGGATCTCGGGCACGAAGCCCGTGTCGGTCCTGGCACCACGAGGCGCGGACACGGCAGAAGCCCCGTGCCGCACATCTGCAGCAAATTCACCCATACGGCCGATGCGTACTTTCATGGACCACGGAGTCGCTCCCGCCGGCTTGGTACTTCAGCAGTAGGGCCCGAGCCCACGAGCGTCCACACAGGCCGAGCACATCCGCGGACACGCCGCGATGCTTGGAATAGTTCCGACAACCGCACGACCGACACCGGGAGCAATCAGGACCGCCTGCTGCACTCCACGTGACCTTCGCAGCCGCAAGGTCGATACTGCCGACAGTAGTACTGCGGTCCCGACGTCATGGAGCACCCGCTTTCGGCCGCCGTGGACAGCAGAGGCCGAAGGCCGAGTCCGACACATCCTGAACAGCACCAGAGCGCCACCCAGAGGCCCGTCTGCCAGTCCGATCAGGAGATACCGATGAAGATGTTGATCAACGTCCCGGAGACCGTGGTGGCGGATGCGCTGCGGGGGATGGCGGCCGCGTACCCGGATCTGACGGTGGACGTGGAGAACCGGATCGTCGTGCGGCGGGACGCGCCTGTGGAGGGGCAGGTGGGGCTGGTGTCGGGCGGGGGGTCGGGGCATGAGCCGTTGCACGGGGGGTTCGTCGGGCCGGGGATGCTGTCGGCGGCGTGTCCGGGTGAGGTGTTCACCTCGCCGGTGCCGGATCAGATGGCGCGGGCCGCGGCGGCCGTGGACAGCGGGGCCGGGGTGCTGTTCATCGTGAAGAACTACACCGGTGACGTGCTGAACTTCGACATGGCGGCGGAGCTGGCCGAGGACGAGGGCATACAGGTCGGCAAGGTGCTGGTCAACGACGACGTGGCGGTGACCGACAGCCTGTTCACCGCCGGGCGGCGCGGCACGGGGGCGACCCTGTTCGTGGAGAAGATCGCCGGGGCCGCGGCCGCCGAGGGGCAGCCGTTGGAGCGCGTCGAGGCGATCGGGCGCAAGGTGAACGAGAACTCGCGCAGCTTCGGTGTCGCGCTGAGCGCCGTCACCACCCCGGCCAAGGGTTCCCCGACCTTCGATCTGCCGCCCGGCGAGCTGGAGTTGGGCATCGGCATCCACGGTGAGCCCGGCCGCGAGCGGCGCCCGATGATGACCTCCGGGGAGATCGCCGACTTCGCGGTGAACGCCATCCTGGAGGACATGCCGCCGCGCAGCCCCGTACTGCTCCTGGTCAACGGCATGGGCGGCACCCCGCTCCTTGAACTCTTCGGGTTCAACGCCGAGGTGCAGCGCGTGCTCTCGGAGCGCGGTGTGGCGGTGGCCCGTACCCTCGTCGGCAACTACGTCACCTCCCTCGACATGGCGGGTGCCTCCGTGACCCTCTGCCAGGCCGACGAGGAGCTGCTGCGGCTGTGGGACGCGCCGGTGAAGACCCCGGCACTGCGCTGGGGAGTGTGACCCGCACGTCCCGCGCGTCCGGTGACCCGACCCGCCCGTTCAAGGAGGCCCTGTGCTCGACGCCGATTTCTTCCGCCGCTGGATGACGGCGGCCGCCTCGTCCATCGACCAGGAGGCGAGCCGGCTCACCGCCCTCGACTCGGCCATCGGTGACGCCGACCACGGCAGCAACATGCAGCGCGGCTTCACGGCCGTGGTCACCGAGCTGGAGAAGGAGGCGCCGGACACCCCGGGCGGGGTGCTGACGCTGGCCGGACGCAAGCTGATATCGACGGTCGGCGGCGCCTCCGGACCGCTCTACGGCACGCTGCTGCGCCGGGCGGGCAAGGCGCTCGGCGACGATGCCGAGGTGAGTGAGGCGCAGCTCGCCGAGGCGCTCAGGGCCGGGGTGGACGGGGTACGCGCCCTCGGTGGCGCGGCACCCGGCGACAAGACCATGCTCGACGCCCTGATCCCGGCCGTGGACGCGCTCGGCGACGGTTTCGCGGCCGCGCGCGCGGCGGCCGAGGAGGGCGCGGTGGCCACCACTCCCCTGCTCGCCCGCAAGGGGCGGGCCAGTTATCTGGGTGAGCGCAGCATCGGCCACCAGGACCCGGGCGCCACATCCTCGGCCCTGCTGATCGCGGCGCTCGCCGAGACGGCGGAGGTGTCCGGTGAGTGAGGGAAAGCTGGTCGGGATCGTGCTGGTGTCGCACAGCGCCGGGGTCGCGGAGTCGGTCGCGGAGCTGGCGAAGGGGCTCGCGGGCGGGGCCGAGTCGGTGCCCGTCGCGGCGGCGGGCGGTACGGAGGGCGGCGGGCTCGGGACGAGCGCCGAGCTGATCGGCGCCGCTGCCGCCGCCGTGGACCAGGGCGCCGGGGTCGCCGTCCTCACCGACCTCGGCAGCGCGGTGCTCACGGTGAAGGCGCTCCTCGCGGAGGGCGACGAACTCCCCGAGAACACCCGCCTGGTGGACGCCCCGTTCCTCGAAGGCGCGGTGGCCGCGGTGGTGACGGCGGGAACGGGCGCCACCCTGGACGCGGTGGCGGCGGCGGCCGAGGAGGCGTACGGCTACCGGAAGGTGTGAGAGCCACACACATGGCCGTACGACACCTCACGCGCGGTCCGGTACGACACAGTCCGGGGCCACATGGTCCGGCACGACATGGTGCGGTGCCACATGGTCCGGCGCCACATAGCCCGGGGCCACATAGTCCGGCGCCACATGGTCCGGTACGACACCTCGCGCACGGTCCGGTACAGCGCCTCGCACACCCACCCCGGCGTCCCCTCACCCCGCGTGCCGGACAAGACGCCGGGCCAGCCGCTCCCCCAGGGCCACCGCCTCCCCGTGGTCCTCGACGGACCGCACCCCCGTGTTCCGGAACACGACGTAGGTGACGCCCGAACGTGCGCCCCCGTAGCGGGGGTTGGGGTCGATGCCCAGGGCGCGGGCGGTGGCGTAGGACGCCTCGCCGATGACGTCGCGGGGGCCGGTGTCGCCGACGACGGCGTACACGACGCGGTCGCGGTAGAGCACGGCGGCGACCGAGCCGCCCCGGATGCCGTGGGCGCGGAGGTCGCAGCGGGGGCCGGCGGGCGGGACGACGATGTACGGCAGTTTCTCGGCGTTCGGCATCCGGCCGTCGGACTGCCGGAAGGCGGTGGCCGGGGCGAAGGTGGGGTCGGCGCGGCGGTTGCAGTGGGCGGTGGGCCGTCCGTCGCAGTCGATGTCCAGGTCCGCCTTCCAGTGGACCGCCTCGCGGGTGCCGCAGATCCTGACCCGCGCCGGGGCGCCGGCGTCCTCGCGGTACCGGCCGCGTGAGATCTGGTCGCATCCGCTGACCGCGCGCCGCAGTTGGGCGGCGCTCACCGGGCCCCGCTCGCGGAACACGACGCGCTTCGGGTACGGCACGGACGCGGTGGCGGGATACGCGGTCGGGGCAAGGAGGGCAACGCCTGTGGCGGCCAGCGTCAGCGTCCGGACACGCACTCTGTGGACCCTTTCGTGGGGGACGTTCCGGCCCACCATGCACAATCGGGCTGCGTACGGGCGTGCTCGGCCGCCCGGTTGGGGCCGGATGGAGCAGCGTCCCGACACTCGGCGGGAAACCGGCGGGGGCCGGGGTCCGAGCCTCGATCGGCTCGCCCCGGCCGCCCGCGTCGGCGCGGCTCCGGCGACGACAGCGTGTCCGCGCCCCAGCGAACTCCACCCTTTTCCGGGAGAGTTCAGCCCCAGGGTGACCACAGCATACGTAACTCCGTCACGCGCCCACCACCGCGCCCCCTTGCCGTGATCGCTCCCGCCCGGCATATTGGTCCGGACCTTTGCCGTGACGCCGTCCCCCCGGGAGGCAGCACCGTGCGATGCGTTCCCGCCCGTTCCCTCCGCGCCCTCCGCCTTCTCCGCCCTCTCTTGATCTGCGTGGCGCTCCTGCCGGCCCTCGCCTGCGGCCGGACGGACGGCGGTGCCGGCGACGACGGCCGGACACCGGGCGCCCCGACGGGGGTCACGGCCATCGCGGGAAGCGCCACCAGCGTGCACGTCATGTGGAACGCCTTGGCGGAGCGCGCCGGTGTACACACCTACGAGGTGTATCGCGGCACCACAAAGGTCATGGAAGTGCCTGGTTCGCAGCACATGGTGGACGTCACCAGGCTCAAACCGTCCACCCTGTACGTCTTCACCGTGCGGGCGCGGGACACCGACGGCCGCACCGGTCCGGCGAGCCGCGCGGTCCGGGCGCGGACACCGGCCGAGGCGGCTGCCGACAAGGCGCCACCGACCCGGCCGGGGCACCTGGCGGGGCGTCCGGTCGGCAGCAGGGCGGTGCGGCTGTCCTGGTCGGCGGCGCGGGACGACCGGGGTGTGCGGTCGTACGCCGTCCTCCAGGGCGGCACCGAGATCCACACGGTGGCCGGGGAGCGGACCCAGGCCGTGGTCACGGGCCTGCGGCCGGGCACCCGGTACGCGTTCACCGTCCGGGCCCGGGACGCGGCGGGCAACCTCTCGCGCGCGAGCACCCCGGTCCGGCTGACCACCCCCGGCACCGACGACGGCCGGGGCACCGCCCCGACGGAGTTCACCGCCACGACGCACCGGTCCGGCGACGCGTACTACATCGACCTGGCCTGGAACCCGCCCCGCGTCGACGGGGTGATCACCGAGTACGACATCCGGCTGGACGGGAAGACCGCCACCTCGCTGGTGTGGGGCGGCGAGCCGCCGCGCGGCCGGGCGCGCTACAGCTTCTACGCCGGGCGGGAGGCGGGGACGGGGTACCGGGTACGGCTGCGGGCGAGGCTGCCGGACGGCACCTGGGGCGGGCTGTCGGCGGAGCGGACGGTGACGACCGGCGCGAAGGGCTGACCGTCCGCGAGGACCACCCCTCGCAGGGGGACGCCGGCGCGGAACTCCCGCACCGGACGGCCCAGTCCGTCACCTGTGCGGGCGCGCTGCGGGTGCGGCGCGGTCCGGAGGCGCGTTGGCTGCCGTTGAGGCAGCACGGACGTTTCCCGGTCTCGGCGGCGTACGGGACGTACCGCCGACCCCGCCGCCGGAGGCCAGCCATGCGCATTCCGCGACCCCTGTTCCGTACCGGCCTGTCCCTGGCGGGCGCCGCCGCGCTGCCGGTCCTGTGCGCCGGTCCGTCCGCCGCCGTCTCCGGCATCACCGTGAGCGCCAACGGCTCCATAGTCTCGGTGGCCACCAGCGCGTGTGCCACCCAGACCAACGGGAGTTGGGGCAACGCCTCGCTGCTCGTGGGAGGTCAGTCGAGTTTCGAGCAGGGGGTGCGGTCGGCGCTGTCGGGCACGGCGGGCAGCCAGTCCGCGGCCTGGTCGGGGGTGGACCCGGGGACGTACACGGTGATGGTGATCTGCGCCAACGGCGTGAGCGCGGGCACCAGGACCATCACCGTGGGGGCGGCGTCCGCGCCGACGGTCTCCACGACCTCCCGGCCCCCGGCGACCCCGTCCCGCAGCGCGGCGGCACCTTCGCGGGGTACGGCCACCCCCTCCCGCAGCGCGGCGGCGTCTTCCCGCACCACGTCAACTCCCTCTCGCGGTACGGCGACTCCCTCCCGCACGGCGGTCACGCCCTCCCGTGGCGTGGCGGGCGGACTCGGCGGCGCCGTGAGCGACTACGGCCCCGCCGCCCTCGGCATCGGCTCGGGCCTCGTGGGCTCGGCGGTCATCGCGGCGGCCTGGTTCCTGCGCCGCCCGAAGCCTCGTCGGCGGTACTGACCGAAGGCGGCCCGGAGGCGGCCCGAACGCGCCTCGGAGACGCCCGGGAGCGGCCCGGACACGGCGCCCTCAGTCCGCAGTGCCCACCGTGTCCACCGCGCCCGCCGAGCCCGCCGTGTCCCCCGAAGGCACCTCGGACAGCGCGGCGACCTCCTCCAGCGCCCCGGTGAGCCACCCGGTCCAGAAGGTCTCCAGGTCGATGCCCGCGCGCAGCACCAGGTGCCGCAGCCGGTCCTCGGGGGTGTCCCGGCCGGGCGGGAAGTCGCGCCGCTCGATCTCCTCGTACTCCGCCAACTGCCGCCTGTGCAGCTCCAGATGGCGGCGCAGGTCGACTTCGAGGCCCGCTGTGCCGACGACCGCGGCCGCCCTGAGCCGCAGCAGCAGGGTGTCCCGCAGGGGTTTCGGGTCCTGGGCGGCGGCGGTCCAGCGGGCCAGTTCGGCGCGGCCTGCGGGCAGGACCTCGTAGCTCTTCTTCTGCCCACGGGCCGGCTGCTCGGCGGGCAGCGCGCGGATGAACCCCTCGGACTCCAGTTTCCCCAGCTCACGGTAGATCTGCTGATGCGTCGCGGACCAGAAGTAGCCGATCGACTTGTCGAAGCGGCGGGTCAGTTCCAGGCCGGACGACGGCTTCTCCAGCAGGGCGGTGAGGATGGCGTGCGGGAGTGACATGGGGCTCATCCTAGGGAGACGGTCGAAGGGGCCCTACAGCGTCGCCGCCAGCTCGGTGCCCTGCTTGATCGCGCGCTTGGCGTCCAGTTCGGCCGCGACGTCGGCGCCGCCGATGAGGTGGGCGCTCCGTCCGGCGGCGATCAGCGTGTCGTAGAGGTCGCGGCGGGGTTCCTGGCCGGTGCACAGCACCACGGTGTCCACCTGAAGGACCGTGCTCTCGCCGTCGACGGTGATGTGGAGTCCGGCGTCGTCGATGCGGTCGTAGCGCACGCCGGGGACCATGGTGACGCCCCGGTGCTTCAGTTCGGTGCGGTGGATCCAGCCGGTGGTCTTGCCGAGTCCGGCGCCCACCTTGCTGGTCTTGCGCTGGAGGAGGTGCACGGTGCGCGGGGGCGCGGGGCGGGCCGGGGTGGTGAGGCCGCCGGGTGCGGCGTAGTCGGTGTCGACGCCCCAGTGGCGGAAGTACGTCGCGGGGTCCTCGCTCGCCTTGTGGCCGCCGTCGGTGAGGAACTCGGCGACGTCGAAGCCGATGCCGCCCGCGCCGAGCACGGCCACGCGGTCGCCGACGGGGGCGCCGTCGCGCAGCACGTCGAGGTAGCCGAGGACGGTCGGGTGGCCGGCGCCGGGGATGTCGGGGGTGCGCGGGGTGACGCCGGTGGCGACCACGACCTCGTCGTAGCCGGTGAGGTCGTCGGCGCCGACGCGGGTGTTCAGGCGTACGTCGACGTCATGGGCGGCGAGCTGGTGGCGGAAGTAGCGCAGGGTCTCGTCGAACTCCTGCTTGCCGGGGACCTTGCGGGCGACGTTGAGCTGGCCGCCGATCTCGCTCGCGGCGTCGAACAGGGTGACGGCGTGGCCGCGTTCGGCGGCGGTGACGGCGCAGGCGAGGCCGGCGGGACCCGCGCCGACGACGGCGACGCGTTTGCGCAGCCGGGTCGGGGAGAGCACGAGTTCGGTCTCGTGGCAGGCGCGGGGGTTGACCAGGCAGGAGGTGATCTTCCCGCTGAACGTGTGGTCCAGGCAGGCCTGGTTGCAGCCGATGCAGGTGTTGATGGCCTCGGGGGTGCCCGCGGCGGCCTTGGCGACGAAGTCGGGGTCGGCCAGCATCGGGCGGGCCACCGAGACCATGTCGGCGACGCCGTCCGCGAGCAACTGCTCGGCGAGATCGGGGGTGTTGATGCGGTTGGTGGTCACCAGGGGCACGGACACCTCGCCCATGAGCTTCTTGGTGACCCAGGTGTAGGCGCCGCGCGGCACGGAGGTGGCGATGGTGGGGATGCGGGCCTCGTGCCAGCCGATGCCGGTGTTGATGATGCTCGCGCCGACCGCCTCGACGGCCTTGGCCAGGGTGACGACCTCGGGCAGCGAGGAGCCGCCGGGGACCAGGTCCAGCATGGAGAGCCGGTAGACGATGATGAAGTCCTCGCCCACGGCTTCGCGCACCCGGCGGACGATCTCGACGGGGAAGCGCATCCGGTTCTCGTACGAGCCGCCCCAGCGGTCGGTGCGGTGGTTGGTGCCCGACGCGATGAACTCGTTGATCAGATAGCCCTCGGAGCCCATGATCTCGACGCCGTCGTATCCGGCGTGCCGGGCGAGGCGGGCGGCGCGGACGTAGTCGTCGACGGTCCGCTCCACGTCCGCGTCGCTGAGTTCGCGTGGGACGAAGGGGCTGATCGGGGCCTGGAGGGGGCTCGGGGCGACCAGGTCGCGGTGGTAGGCGTAGCGGCCGAAGTGCAGGATCTGCATCGCGATCCGGCCGCCCTCGCGGTGGACGGCGTCGGTGACGGTCCGGTGCTGCTCGGCCTCCGCCTCGGTGGTGAGCCTGGCGCCGCCCTCGTAGGGGCGCCCCTCGTCGTTCGGCGCGATGCCGCCGGTCACGATGAGCCCCACTCCCCCGCGCGCCCGGGCCGCGTAGAACGCCGCCATCCGCTCGAACCCGCGCTCGGCCTCTTCGAGGCCCACGTGCATGGAGCCCATGAGCACGCGGTTGGGCAGTGTGGTGAATCCCAGGTCGAGCGGGGACATCAGGTGCGGGTAACGGCTCATCGGGCCCTCCGTGCGAAACGCGGTCGACCTTTGTTGTAGAGCAAGCTCCCGGGTTTATGCAACTAGTTGCACAAAGAGGCCCACCGGAGCGCAGTACGCCCCGGCCGGTACGTGAGCCGGCCGGGGCGTACGGGGGACTTCGGTCCGCGTCAGCGGCTTTCCAGGCGCAAGTGGAGTTCGCGTTCCTGGTCGCCCGAGGCGGTGCCGGTCTCCTCGACGGTGAAGATGTCGTCGAGGGTGTGGCGGAACCGGTCCACCGCCCAGTAGCCGCCCTGCACGTCCGCGAGGACGGACGAGTCGAGCCGGGCGGGCTCGCAGCCCTCGCGGGCCTCGGTGACGACATAGGTGCCGAGCCACACCATCGGGCGGGTCTCGTGGAGTTGCTGCGGGACCTCGTCCGTGTCCCGGTCGGAGGCGAAGCAGGCGCTCAGTACGTCGAAGACCACCCGGGCGTCCTCCTTGGAGCATCCGCTGATCTCCACCGAGACGCTTTCCGGGTGCGACGGCTCCGGATTGCTCATGACCGCTCCTTTCCCTGGCCGTGCCGCCGGGACGGGTACCCCGGGGGGCGCGGACCACGCACCCCTAGGGGGTGTCTCGCGCACGGGGAGCGGCTGACGGCCACCGCGGGGGTGACCGTCAGCCGCGAGGGAGCGGGGCCGTCAGCCGCGCGTGAACTTGTACGTCTTGCTGTCCGTCAGCACGCAGAACCCGGGCGACACCACGATCACCCGCAGGATGCCGGTGCGGCGGTCGTAGTCGATGCCCTCGGCCTCGAAGTTCCCGGAGCAGGAGCTGCGCAGCGGCAGCTGGCGCAGGGCCGTGACGTGTCCGGAGACGTTGCCGCTGCCGTTCGGCTGGGCCGACAGGTCGATCTGGAGCAGCGGCTTGGTGATGCCGAACAGCGAGCCCTCCGGGTCGTCGGAGGAGCACAGCAGCGTGGTCGGCCCGGAGAAGTCGCAGCCCTGCACGTCGCGCACCGCGTGGTCCAGCTGGACGGTGGAGGCGAGCGGCAGGTCGGCCGAGGGCGAGGTGGAGGCGTTGATGCCGGGGGTGGGGAAGACCAGGAGGCGGTTCATCGTGCCCCACTCCCCCGAGAGCATCCACTGGCCGTCGGGCGAGATGGCGTCCCAGGAGTTGTTGATGGCCTCGCCGGGGGCCAGCGTGTGGACGTACTCCGACCAGGCTCCGCCGGGCGCCTGCACCCGGTACATCTTGGAGTTGCCGGAGTCCCGCTGGTAGGGCTCGATGTAGTAGCCGTTGTACGAGGCGTCCGGGTCGCCGACGTGGTTCCAGCCCCGGGTGGACAGACCCAGCGGGATGGTGCCGATGCCGGTGTAGCGGTTGGGGCTGTTCGCCGGGATCTCGACGGAGGCCAGACCCTGGCTCTCGGTCAGCGGGTCGGCGCGGTCGGAGCCGGTCTCGGTCCAGGTGTCCGCCGCCGAGGCGGGGGTGGCGCCGAGGGACATGACGGCGGCGGTGGCGAGGGTGACGAGGCCGGTGACTAACGCTTGACAGCGCAGCCGGGCGGGCGCGGGCATGGGCCGACTCCTTGAAAAAAAGGGGGGTGGGACATTCGGTCGGCGGACAGTCTGGCCCGGCCGCACGGGCATGTACATACCAATCAGGGAACGTGGTGTGACAAGGGGATGTGACATACGTCGCCACGGGAGGCGACCGTGGTCCCGCGCGTCCGGACACCGTGGCGCCGACGTTCGCGCGGCCGCGTGTTGAGAGATGGTGGAGTCAGACGGCCACGGCGCCGGAGAGCCGGACGCGCGCGGTGGAACGACGGGTGCCGGCCCCGGGACGGCGTGCCGGGCGGACGGGCGAGGGCAGGCGGACGGGCGAAGGCAGGCGGTGCGTGGCATGAGTACGGCCGGGACCGGCGCGTTGGACGGCGGCGAGCCCGAGCGGGGTCCGGAGCGCCCCGGCGGGCTCCTCGACGTGCTCGGCGTGGCGTCGGTGGTCCTGGACACCACCGGGCGGATCGTGCTCTGGAGCCCGCAGGCGGAGTCGCTGTTCGGCTACACGGCGCACGAGGCGCTGGGCCAGTACGCGGCCCGTCTGATGGTGCACGAACGCCACCTGGAACTGGTCAAAGAGCTGTTCGCCACCGTGATGAGCACCGGGCAGAGCTGGGCGGGCGGCTTCCCGGTCCGCCACAAGGACGGCAGCACCCGCCTGGTGGAGTTCCGCAACATGCGGCTCCTCGACGTCCGGGGCGATGTGTACGCGCTGGGGCTGGCCGCCGATCAGTCGACCGTACGGCGCCTCGAACAGGACGTGGCGCTCTCCGAGCGGATGGTGCACCAGGCGCCGATCGGGCTCGCGGTGCTCGACACGGGGCTGCGGTTCGTGTCGGTCAACCCGGCGCTGGACCGGCTCAGCGGACTCCCGGCCGCCCGCCTTGAGGGGCGCACCCCGCGCGAGGTGCTGCCGCTGCTGGACGCCGACACCCTGGAGGAGACGGCGCGCGGGGTGCTGGGCACGGGCGAGCCGGTGATCGACCGTACCGTCGTGGGCCGTACCCCGGCCGACCCGGACACCGACCACACCTGGGCCCTGTCGCTGTACCGCCTGGAGGACTCCAGCGGCAACGTGCTCGGCGTCGCCCTCTCCCTGGACGACATCACCGCCCAGCATCGCGCGTTCGTGCAGGTGGAGGCGGCGCGGCGCAGGCTGGCGGTGATCGCGGACGCGACGTCCCGGATCGGTACGACGCTGGAGCTGGAGCGCACGGCCTGCGAACTGGCGGACGTCGCGGTGCCGGTGCTGGCGGACGTGGCCGCCGTCGATCTGCTGGACGCGGTGCTCGACGGCCGGCGCAGCACGCTCACCCCCACCCAGCCGGCCGTGATCCGCGCCCTCGCGGTGCGTCCGGACGACGGCGGCGACGCGGTACGGGCCGCCGACACGCCCGGCGGGATCGCCCGGTACGCGCCGGACCGCCTGGTCACCGAGTGCGTCCGCACCGGCGAGGCGGTGCTGGTGCGGCACGTGACGGACGAGGATCTGCCGCGCATCGCCCGTTCGGCCGAAGCGGCGGAACTGCTGAAGCGGGCGGGGCTGCACTCCTATCTCGCGGTGCCGCTGATCGCCCGGGGCGAGGTGCTCGGCGCCCTGGATCTGAAGCGCACGGGCAATCCGGTGCCGTTCGACGAGGACGACGTGCTGCTGGCCCGGGAGCTGGCGGCGCGGGCGGCCGTGCAGATCGACAACGCCCGCTGGTACCAGAACGCCCGCAACACCGCCCTCACCCTCCAGCGCAGCCTGCTGCCGAGCAGCCCGCCGGAGACGACCGGTCTGGAGGTGGCCTCGCGCTACCAGCCGGCGGGCGCGGCCGGGGAGATCGGCGGCGACTGGTTCGACGTCATCCCGGTGGCGGGCGGCAAGACCGCGCTGGTGGTGGGCGACGTGATGGGCAGCGGCATCAACGCCGCCGCCACGATGGGCCTGCTGCGCACCGCGACGATCACCCTGGCCTCGCTCGACCTGGATCCGGCGGCCCTGCTGGAGCGCCTGGACAAGGCCACGTCCGCGCTGGACGACTCCATCGCCACCTGCGTGTACGCCGTCTACGACCCGAAGCTGCGCCAGTGCCGGATCGCCTCCGCCGGGCATCTGCCGCCGGTGCGGGTACGGCCCGGACGCCCGCCGGAGCTGCTCTGCCTGCCCACGGGGGTGCCGCTCGGGGTCGGCGACGTGGACTTCTCGGCCGTCACGGTCCCCTTCGAGCCCGGGGACGAGCTGGTGCTCTACACCGATGGGCTGGTGGAGACCCGCTCCCACTCCCTGGACGAGCGGCTCGACCTGCTGCTCTCCGTCCTCGACGCCCCGGCCCGCCCCCTGGAGGAGGTCTGCGACGTCCTCCTCGACCGGCTGTACGACGCCGAGAGCCACGACGATGTGGCGGTGCTGATCGCGCGGGCGGGGGAGCTGCCGTGAGGGGGGTGGCGGGGGCGGACTCAGGTGCGGGGGCGGGGGCGGGCTCAGGTGCGGGGGCGGGGGCGCGCGCGGGTGCGGGAGCCGGGGTGGCTCAGACGGCCACCGTCTCCTCGGTCTCCTCCTCGGCCTCACGGTCGGCGGCCGACCGCTCGGCCTCTTCCGAGGTGGCAGGGGCGGCGTGGGGCCCGGGGGCCGGGGTCACGGCCGGGCGGCCGCGTTCCCAGGCGCCCGCGATCGCGGTCACGGCGAGGCCGACGGCGAGCCAGGCCACGAGGGTCCACACGTTGCGGCCGAGGCCGTCGTCGCCGAAGTAGAGCAGCGAGCGGACGCCCTCGACGAACCCGGCGCCGTTCCAGAAGGCGTGCAGGGAGCCGAAGAAGCCGTTCTGCAGCTCGGGCCGGAAGAGCCCGCCGGAGCTGGTGAAGTTCAGCATCACGAACAGGACCATCATGGTGAGCGTGGTCCAGCGCTTGAGGAAGGTGTGCAGGCCGACGCCGATGAGCAGGATGCCCGCCGAGTAGAGCCAGGCCATGCCCCAGACCGCGCCGAGCGCGTGGTGGGCGAGGTGGAAGACCGGCCCGGCGAGCAGGGCGCCGATGCCCGCGACCGCGGCGGACACGCCGACCGCAAGCAGTGCGCGCGCCCGCATCGACAAGGCGGCGCCCGCGGCACCGATGGCGGCGACCGAGGCGTAGGAGCCGATGCTGACCGCGATCAGCAGGAAGAACAGACCCTGTCCGGTGGGGTCGTCCTGGACGGGCGGCGCCACGTCGGTGACCTTCAGCGGGGCGCCCTCATGGGCGGCGACCGGCGTGAAGACCTTTTCCACAGCGGTTGCGCCCATGTCGGAGGCGGCACTCGCCACCAGCAGCTCGGGGGTATGTGCGCTGGGCACATAGGCGCCGGTGACATGCCGGGACTTCAGCAGGGCGACGGCGGTGGCGCGGTCGGGAACGGTACGCACATCGAGCTTGTCCCCGGCGGCGTCCTTGACCGTCTGGGCGAACACGGCGGTACGCGGCCCGGAGCCGACCACAGCGACCGGCATGTGGTGCGGCTCGGGGGTGACGAACGCCCCCATATAGGCCAGCCCCATACCTATGCACATCAGCAGGGGGGTGAGCAGGTGTGTGAGCACATGGCGCAGGGCCGGTGACAGCACCGGGGATTTCATCGGGCGCGACCTCCAACAGTTGGCTTATACAACCTTCGATTCAAGTTGTACTCTACAACCAGATGGCGGAGAAGGCATTCGGCGGAGGTGGAACCCCATGGAGGCGGCCGAGAACGCGGTGGAGACGATCCAGCGCGAGATGACGGCGTTCGCCCGTCGCGCCCGGGCGTCGGCGGGCCGGATGCACCCCGAGCTGTCGCTGGTGTCGTACACCCTGCTCGGGCATCTGGAGGAGCGCGACGGCTGCCGCGCGACCGACCTGGCCGCGCACTACGCCCTGGACAAGTCGACGGTGAGCCGCCAGGTCGCGGCGCTGGAGCGGGCCGGGCTGATCGAGCGGCGCCACGATCCCGAGGACCACCGGGTCCAGGTCCTGCATCTGACCGGCGCGGGCCGGGAGATCCTGGCCCAGGTCACGACCAGCCGCCGGGCCGCCTTCCGGGAACGGCTCGCGGACTGGCCGGCGGAGGACCTGATCCGCTTCGCGGCCTATCTGGAGCGGTACAACGCCGGAGCACCGGGGACCGGGGCCGGCTGAGGACGGCCCCGGCGGGATGGCGGTGACCGCCGGCCGACAGTGCCGCTACGCCACCGGCACCGCCCGGTGCCCGGGTGCGCGGGCGGCCATGAACGCGGTGCGCAGGCGCAGCCGGAAGCCCAGGGACTCGTAGAGCCGGATGGCGGTCGTGTTCGCGGCGCCGGTGTGCAGGAAGGGCGTCTCGCCGCGTTCGCGGATGCCGTGCGCGACGGCCAGGATCAGCCGGGTGGCCAGGCCCTCACCCCGATGGGCCGGGTCGGTGCAGACGGCGCTGATCTCGGTCCAGCCCGGCGGGTGCAGCCGCTCCCCCGCCATGGCGATGAGCCTGCCGTCGCGGCGGATGCCCAGGTAGGTGCCGAGTTCGACGGTGCGGGGCAGGAAGGGGCCGGGGCGGGTGCGCTCGACGAGGTCCAGCATCTCGGGCACGTCGGCCGGACCGAGCCGTACCGCCTCCGGTTCGGGTGCGGTGGTCAGCCCGTCGTCGACCAGCTGCACGCCTTCTATCCGGGAGGTGACCTCCCAGCCCTCCGGCACCCGCCCCCGGAAGCCGAGCAGCGGCACCTCGGCGCCGGGACCGGTCAGGGCGGCGGCGTCGGCCCAGTCCCGCGCGTCGGGCTCGTCGGGGAACGCGAGCCACGGGGAGACGTCGGCCGGGTAGCGCAGGACCCGGCCGCGCCGCTCGGCGAAGCGGGCGTGCGGGCCGGTCAGCGCGGCGAGGGCGGGGTTGTCGAGGATGCGCGGATCGCTGCCGGGGAAGGGGCCGGTGGCGGGCAGGGGCGCGGTGGCGGTGTCCGCGTGCGCGGCCGCCGCACCGGGACCCGGCTCGCCCGGTCCCGGCTCCAGCCGGTCCGGGCCCGCCGTCACCCGCGCCTCCCGGTCGCCGTGCCGCGTGGAGACGTACGCCTCGGGCATCCTCTGTCCTCGCTTCCCTCGCACCGTGTCCGGCGCGACGGCGCCGGTCATCGCCCCCAGCGCGGACACCGGTGCCGCTATTCCCGGGGCCGCCCCGAGTTCACGGGACCGCAATGAACGGGACGCGGACGGCCCTGGGCAGCCCGAACGGAATCCGAACACGGCCCGGACCGGGTCCGAACGGGGAGGGCCGAACGGCCCGTCCTGCGGCCGGACGTGAAGTCGTGGCGCGCACGAGGAGCGAGGTGCGCCGTTCGGGGTACGAAACGGGTGGGAACGCCCGTGTACGTACGCGGGCGGCGGCCGGCCCTCCGGCGCCCTCCGGGGCGTCCGCGACCCCGGCCCGGTCGCGGCGAGGAGGTGGACATGCGTACCCGGGTGCGCGGTTGGCGCCGGCGGCGCAATCCGCTGCGGCGCCGGTCGGACGTGGTGGAGGCGTGGACGGTGCTGCTGGTCGCCGTCCTGCTGGGCGTGGTGGCGCCCCTGGCCGGGGTGGCCGCGGGCCTGCACGCGCACGGGCAGGCCCAGTCCCGCGCCGCCGCGCAGCGTGCCGAGCGGCATCAGGTGCGCGCCCAGGTGATCGGCCCGGTGTCCGACCACGCGCCCCTGGTCCACCGCGACCGGGGCCACACCTACAGCGCCGAGGTCCGCTGGACCGGCCCGGACGGCACGACCCGTACCGCCCTGGCCCGGGTGCCCGCCGGGACCCGCACCGAGGACACGGTGCGGGTCTGGTTCGACCGCCGGGGGCACAGCGTGGCGCCCCCGGCGAACGACGTGGCCGTCTGGCAGCACACGGTCACCGTGGGCCTGTGCGCGACGGGCGGCACGGTCGCCGCCGTCCTCCTCGCCCGCACCCTGGAACGGCGCGTCGCCCTCCGCCGCCGCCTGGCCGAATGGGACCGCGACTGGGCCCGCACCGGGCCGAAGTGGACCCGACCCCGGGCGTGAGGGAGCGCGGCGGACCTCCGCCCGGGCTTCCCGCAGGCCGCCGACCGACGGGTTTCGGCCGGGTTTCGGCCGAACACCAGGAATTCCCTTCCCAAGTGGTTTAGACCAATGCTAGATACGGTGGCGCAATGAGCCCGAGCGGCTACGTCTTGTCACCGACAGGAGGGGCGGCATGTCCCGCACCACCCCGCACGCATCCCGGCAGAACGACGAGCAGACCCTGTACCAGCGGGTCGCGGCCCGATTGCTCGACGAACTGCGCGACGGGACGATCCCACCGGGCGAACGGCTGCCGGGCGAGCGACATCTCGCACGGCACTTCGGGGTCAGCAGGGCGACCGTCCGGCAGGCGCTGGACGTACTGCGGCGCGGCGGGATGCTCAGCACCGACCGGCGGGGCAGTCACGCAAGGCTGCGCGGGCGGCCGGTCGAGGAGCCGGTGTCGCTGACGTTCCCGGTGGGCACGGTCCCGGCCGGACCCGGCGCCGTCGACCGGGCGACGGTGACCTGGGAGGCGCCGCCGCCGGAGCACGCGCGGGCACTGGGCCTCGCCCCGCACCGGCCGACGCTGGTGCACCGCTATCTCTCGGCCGGGGCGGACGGCCGCTCGCTGCGCATGGCGGTGACCTCGTTCTCGGCGGTGGCACTGGCCGAGGTCGCGGAACTGGGGCGCTACCGGGAGCGGGCCGACGGGGCGACCCCGGCGGAACTGGGCCGGGCCTACGACTGGATGCGCAAGGCCGGACTGACCCTGCATCACCGGGACTCCATCAGCCAGGTGGGCGACGCCTCTTCGGTGCGCGTGACCCGGCGCGTACGCGACCAGTACGCGCGCCCGCTGGAGATCACGGACCTGGTGGTGAACGCCGAAGAGGACACGCTGGTCTACGAGTTCACGCTTCCGGCGGCGGGCTGACCTCCGCCGCGCGCCGGGCGACCACGAGCCGGGCGCGCGGGGCGCCGTCGTCGCGCCGCCCGAACTCGGGCAGCTCCCGCAGCTCGACGGCGAAGCCCGTGCGCCTCAACTCCCGGGTGACGTCACCGAGTCGGAAGGCCCGGTAGTACATGACGAACGGCGGCCGCCACACGGAGTTGCGCACCCGCATCACCGCGTCGAAGCCGAGCAGCACCCAGTACGCGAGACCCGTCGGGCGGGGCGGGGCGAGCACCGGGAAGGCGAAACTCCCGCCCGGGCGGAGGGAGTCGTGGACCTGTCCGAACAGCACCGGCAGCTCCTCGGGCAGGAAGTGCCCGAACGCCCCGAAGCTGACGACGAGATCGAAGGCGGCCGTGAAGGGCAGCGCGCGGGCGTCCGCACGCACCCACGCGGCGGACGGCTCCCCTGGCCCGGCGGCACGCTCCCCGGCTCCGGCTCCGGACCCGGCAGCACTCTTGCGGGCCACGTCGAGCATCCCGGCGCTGAAGTCGACCCCGGTGACGCTGCGGCGGCACAGCCCGGCCAGCACGTCCAGCCCGGCACCCGTGCCACAGCACAGGTCGAGGCCGTCGTCGTACGGACCGAGCGGGCCCAGCGCCTTCGCGACCGCCTCCAGCACCGCGTCCGGCGTCCGGAACGGGGTGTGGTCGAACTTCGGCGCGAGCAGGTCGTACCCGCGCTCCACGGACGACAGGGCCTGGACGGCGAGTTCGCGCAGGGTGGGGCCTTCGGGGCTGAACATGTCCTCAGCCTAGGCCGCGCCGACGGGGCCGGTTCAGTCCTTGAGCCGTTTCAGGGTGGCCCGGGTGTCGCTCTTCAGCCAGTCGGTGATGTCGTCGAGGGCGGGCGGGCTCTGGTCGGTGTTGTAGGAGGTGAGGTAGACGCTGTAGCCCATGATGTACGTCGTCCAGCCGTCCCGTACGGCCAGAGTGGCGAAGCGGGAGCCGCTGGAGGAGCCGCTGGTGGTGTCCCGGCTCACGAGGTAGGCCTCGTCGCCGATGCCCTCGACCGCGCGCACGTCGTAACCCGCGTGGCTGTCGTCGTAGTTCTTCCAGGTGGCGGTGAACTCCGGTCCGGGGTCGGTCTTCCGGTGCAGGTCCAGCTGCAGGGAGAGATAGGCGTCGCTGTAGGACGAGCCGGTCTTCTTCAGGCCGACGCTGCAGTAACTCTCGTGCAGGGCCGGGTCCTTGAGGGAGCTGTGCGTCGGGGCGGTGCCGGTCGAGGGGTACTCGTCCTTGAACGCCGAGTAGTCGGCGCTCGTGCACAGGTCGGAGGGGGCGGAGTAGCCGCGCAGGTCCGCGGCGCCGGGGGCGCCGATCAGGAACACTCCGGCCGCCCACGCGGCGGACGCGACGACCGCGCCGACCACGGCCCACAGCACGGCCCGCCCGGCGGCCCCTCCCCCGCCGCCGGCCGGCGGACCGGGCGGTGATCCCGGTGGCGGCCCGAACTGGACGGGCGGGGCGTAGGGGGTCCCGGGTTGGGCGGGCGGCCCGTAGGGGTTGCCGGGCTGGGCGTAGGGGTTGGCCTGCGGGGGTGACTGCGGGTTCGGGTAGGGGTAGGCCGTCGGCTGCGGCGGGACCGAGGGCTGCGGCGCGGCCGGGCCGGGCGGCGCCGGGGGCGGGCCGGGCTGCGGTGCGGGGCCGCCGGGCGGCTGGGGGGCGGGTCCAGGCTGCGGCGCGGGCTGCCCGGGCGGCTGAGGAGGCTGCGATGGCTGCGGTGGCGTGGACATGCCGTCACGGTAGTGCGGTGCGGCGGGTCAAGTCCCCGTACGTCCGGGATCGTTACGGTGCGGGGACGTCCGGCGCGAGGCCGTGACGGCGTACGCCCGCCGGGAGGCCGGTCCGGGGTCCCGGCTGGGCCGCGTGGGTGCGTGCGTGCGGCATCCGGGTTGCTCCGCTGGGCCGTCCGGCGCGGGTGGCTCGCCGCACCCCCCTCCCCTTCCTACGTTGATCATATGAGCACCGGATTCTCGCGTCGGGCGACCGTGTCAGCCTGTTCCCTCTGTGTGGCGGGGGTGCTGGCCCTCGCGCCGGCCGCCTCCGCCCTCGGACACGGCGCGGGGGAACCCGCACCCCCGGCTCCCCGCGCGGCCGTACCCCAGCCGTCCCTGCTCTACGGCTCCGGCCCCCAGGTGCGGCCCCTGCGCGGCGCGCCCGAACTGCCGGAGGTCTCGGCGCTGTCCTGGCTGGTCGCCGACGCCGGCACCGGCGAGGTCCTCGCGGCGGACGGTGCCCACCGCAAACTGCCCCCGGCGAGCACCCTGAAGACCCTGTTCGCGCTCACCGTCCTGCCGACGCTGCCCTCGGCGGAGAAACACACCGTCCGCTACGAGGAGCTGGCCGACGTAGGCGAGGGCAGCAGCCTGGTCGGTGTGGAGGAGGGCCACACCTATCAGGTGTCCGACCTGTGGCGCGGGGTGTTCCTCAGCTCCGGGAACGACGCCGTCCATGTGCTCGCCGCACTGGACGGCGGGGTGCCTCGGACGGTGAGCCGGATGCAGTCCAAGGCGCACGCGCTGGGCGCCCTGGACACCCATGTGGTCTCCCCCGACGGCTACGACGCGCCGGGCCAGGTGTCCTCGGCGTTCGACCTCGCGGTGTTCGGGCGGGAGGGGCTGCGCAACCCCGACTTCGCCCGGTACTGCTCCACCGCGCAGGCCGAGTTCCCCGGGGACGGCCTGCCGTTCGGCATCGAGAACACCAACCGGCTGCTGACCGGCGAGGACGGGGTGGCCCGCTATCCGGGGCTGGTCGGCATCAAGAACGGCTACACCAGCAACGCGGGCAACACCCTGGTCGCCGCCGCGCGCCGGAACGGCCACACCCTCGTGGTGACGGTGATGAACCCTCAGGAAGGCGGCGGCCTCGCCGTCTACGAGGAGGCGCGGTCCCTGCTCGACTGGGGGTTCGCGGCGACCGGCCGGGTGGACCCGGTCGGCTCCCTGGACGGCCTGCGCACCGCCCCCGCGCCCAAGCCGGCGCACTCGGCCGTACCGGTCGTGGCGGCCGCCTCCCCGACGCCGCCCGACGACACGGACTGGGCGGGAACCGCCACGGTCGCGGGCATCTCGGTGCTCGGCGCGGCGGTGGTGGCCCTGATCCTGCGGTCGAAGGGGCCGCGCTCCAAGGACGTCTGACCGGCCGGGGCCTTCGCGGCCCGGCCGGCCGGCGCCCGGCTCACGCGCAGGGCGTCAGCGGGACCTCGGTCAGCGCGGGTACGGGACGGACGCTGCCCACGGGGCGGCCGCCGCCCAGCAGGGCCTGGCCCTCGAAGGCGGTGAGGAGCGACGGATCGACCCCGGCGCGGGCCAGGGCCGCCGCCGCGACCGGGACACGCGCCCGGTCGGCGCCGTCGGCGATCTTGACCGCGACGGCGCGGCCGTCGGGCAGCGCGGCCACCTGGACGCCCTCGAAGCCGTCCTTGGCGAGCAGACCGGGCACCGCCCGCATGAGCGCGGCCACGTCGCGGCGGGTGCCGGAGGCCGTCTCGGCGTACTCGCGCATGGCGTCGGCCACCCGCGCCCCGGGGGTGCCGGGCGCGGCCGTGGTGATGCGGGCGGCGGCGCGGGCCAGGCCGAGCAGGGAGACGGCGAAGAGCGGCGCGCCGCAGCCGTCCACGGTGACATGGGCGGGCGGCTGTCCGGTCAGCTCCTCGACGGTGGCGGCGACGGCCTGCTGGAGGGGGTGGGCCGGGTCGAGGTAGTCGGGCAGGGACCAGCCGTTGAGACGGGCGGTCCACAGCATGGCGGCGTGCTTGCCGGAGCAGTTCTGGGCCAGCCGGGAGGGTGCGCGTCCCGCGCGGATCCACTCGTCGCGGACGACCGGGTCGTACGGCAGGTCGGGGACGTTGCGCAGGTCGGCCTCGGTGAGTCCGGCGAGGCCGAGGAGGCGCCGGGTGGCCGCGAGGTGGGACTCCTCGCCGGAGTGGCTGGCGGCGGCCAGCGAGAGCAGCTCGCCGTCGAGCGGCAGCCCGGCCCGCAGCATGGCGACGGCCTGGACGGGCTTGAGGGCCGAGCGCGGGTAGAAGGCGGCCTCGATGTCGCCGAGGGCGAACTCGACCCGGCCGCCGGCGTCGAGCACGACGACGGAGCCGTGGTGGACGCCTTCGACGATCCCGCCGCGCACGAGATGGGCGACGGGGACATGACGGGGTTCGCGGACGACGGGGGCGCCGGCGGGGAAGCTGCTGTACATCTCTGCCTGAATCACGAGGTGGGGCGGGCCGGTGCGGGGGTCACGCGTCGGCGGGGGCGGGCGGACGGACGATGCCGTCGAGGCTGGTGGCGACGCGGTCGAGATGGTGGCTCATCGCGTCGGCGGCGCCGGGTCCGGAGCCGTCGAGCAGTGCCTCGACGATGGCCCGGTGTTCCCGGTTGGACTGTTCCCGGCGGCCGGCCAGCTCGGTGAGGAAGGCCGACTGGCGGGCCAGGGCGTCCCGGATCTCCTCGATGACCTTGCGGAAGACCGGGTTCTTCGCGGCCTCGGCGACGGACAGGTGGAAGAGCGTGTCCATGGCGACCCAGGCGGTGGTGTCCGTCTCCCGGTCCATGCGGTCGAGGAGTCCGGTCAGCCGTTCCAGGTCGTCCGGGGTCCGGCGCCGGGCGGCGTAGCCGGCGACCGGGACCTCTATATGGCGGCGCACCTCCAGCAGATGGCCGGCCGTGTAGTCGCCGAACATGGGGTCCGCCACCGTACGGGCGACGACGAAGGTGCCCTTGCCGGTCCGGGAGACGGTGAGACCCATCGTCTGGAGCGCGCGCAGTGCCTCGCGGAGGACGGGGCGCGAGACCTCCAGGGTGCGGCACAGCTCGGCCTCGGAGGGCAGCTTGTCGCCGATCGCGTACGTGCCGCGTTCGATGGCGCCGCGCAGATGACCGAGGACCGCCTCCATGGCGCTGACACGCCGGGGAGCCGGGACGGTTGTCTGGCTGTCTGACAGGTTCACGGAGGCGATCCTGCGGTGTGCGGGGAAAACATGTCAAGGCGTCACAGCCAAAAGCGCGCACGGGGTGCGGAACCCCACATATGGGTTCCACACCCCGTGCGCGCCGGAGGGCTGGGGTCAGCTGCTCAGCACACCGGTGGCGAGCAGGCCGAACAGCAGCGCGCCGATGACGATGCGGTAGATCACGAAGGCGTTGAAGGAGTGCTTGGCGACGAACTTCAGCAGCCAGGCGATGGAGGCGTAGGCGACGACGAAGGAGACGCCCGTGCCGACGGCCAGCGGGGCCGCGCCCACACCGGCGCCGAGGGCGTCCTTCAGCTCGTAGATACCGGCGCCGGTCAGGGCCGGGATGCCGAGGAAGAAGGAGAGGCGGGTGGCGGCGACCCGGTCGAGGTCCAGGATGAGCGCGGTCGACATGGTGGCGCCGGAGCGGGAGAAGCCGGGGAAGAGCAGGGCGAGGATCTGCGAGCAGCCGACCAGCATCGCGTCCTTGAAGGAGGTGTCGTCCTCGCCGCGCTTGTGGCGGCCCATCTGGTCCGCGCACCACATGACGACCGAGCCGCCGATCAGCGAACCGGCGACCACCCAGAGCGAGGCGAGCGGACCGTCGATCAGCGGCTTGGCGGCCAGACCCACCACCACGATCGGAATCGTCGCCGCGATGACCCACCAGGCGAACTTGTAGTCGTGGCGGTAGCGCTCCTGGGGACGGACCAGACCGGTGAACCAGGCGGTGATGATCCGCTTGATGTCCTTGAAGAAGTACACGAGCACGGCGGCGATGGCGCCGACCTGGATGACGGCGGAGAAGCCGACGACGGACTTGTCGTCGACCGGGATGTGCATGAGCCCCTCGGCGATCTTGAGGTGGCCGGTGGAGGACACGGGGAGGAACTCGGTCACCCCCTCGACTACTCCGAGGACGACGGCTTGACCGACGGAGATGGCGCTCATGGAATCCAGTTCTGGGGAGAGGAGGTCGACAGTGCTGTAGGCAGTCTTACTATGCCCGGCCGCGCACGGCCCCGGTGCTGGCGGCAGCGTAGAGCCCCCCGTCCGCGCGGTGGCGCGCGGGGTGGCCGGGAAGCGGGTCGCACGTGCCGGCGACGGGGCGGGCGCGGGGTGAACGTGGCGCGGGCGTGGTGCCCTGCGGCCCTCGGTCCGCGCGGGGTTCCCGCTGTTTCACAACGAGTTCTTACCGCGCGGGTCCGCTTTGTCCCGGCCGGTGTGGCGTAGGACGCGGCGCTGCCGGGCGGCTGCGGCGCCGCTCACCAGCCCTTCTCGAAGAGCTGGGCGACCTCGGCGATGCGCGCTTCGTCGCGGCGGTAGTGGGTCCGCAGGCGATGGCGCCGTGTACGCAGCAGGCCGAGCCCCGTGAGGAAGTCGAGGTGGGCGGCGACGGTCCGGCGGGGCAGGCCGAGGCGGGCGGCGACGGCTCGCGCGGTGACCCCGGTGCCGGCGGGGTCGCGGTGGCGGCGCGCCTCGGGGAAGTGGGCCGCCGGGTCCTTGAGCAGTTCCAGGACGGTCTGCCGTACGCGGCCCGAGGCCCTCCCCATCATGTGTCCGCCTCCGCTGCCGGGCTCCTCGTGCGCCGCGTCCCACTGTGGCGCAGGCGGGGCCGCCGTGTCCGCGTCTCGGTGTCCGTTGTCCGGTACCGGCCCCTCCGCGCGGGCGGCCCGAGGACCCGGGCGGCGGGGTGTGGAGAGGGGGTGCGGCGGGGCCGCGAGGGGCCTCGGACCGGTACTACTTGCACACTCAAGGAGTGGCTGGATCGGTGCTACGGTGCGGGTATGGCAGTCAAGACGGCCGACGCCCGGCTGGAAGAACGGTGGCGGGGCATCCTCGCGATCCACGCGCGCACCCTGTGCGAGATCGACCGCGTCCTGCATCCGCACGGGCTCGGTGCCAGCGACTTCGAGGTGCTGGACATCCTGGCCGCCGAGTCTCCCGCCGAAGGGGATCAGTGCCGGGTGCAGAACCTGGTCGGCCGGGTCCATCTGAGCCAGTCCGCGCTGTCCCGGCTGATCGGCCGCCTGGAGAAGGAGGGCCTGGTCAAGCGCTCGGTGTGCGCGGAGGACCGGCGCGGGGTGTGGGTCGCGCTCACCCGCAAGGGCCGCGAGCTGTACGCCGAGGTACGTCCCCTGCAGCGTGCCGTGCTGGAACGGATGCTGGCCGGGGAGGACTGAGCCGCCTGGCACATATGGGCTCAGCACGTGTGGGCTTGGCACGTGTGGGCTCGGCACATGTGGGCCGCGGACGTATGGGCCGCGCACATGTGGACCCGGCACATGTGGGGACACCACGTGTGTGCCCACCCCACAAGACGCACCCCCCTCCCCCGAAGCGGAGCCGCCCCCGCGAGCGCGGCCCCGCCTCCGAGTGGTCCGCTCATCGCGCGAGCAGCGTCCGCACTCCCTGCGACGTGAGCGTCAGCCCGTGCTCGGAGCTGCCGTCGATCGTGAGCGAGAGTTCCTCCTCCGGCCACTGGGCGGCGAGGGCGCCGAGCTGGATCAGCCGGTAGCGGGAGATGGAGGGCAGCAGCCCGGCCATCTCGATCTCCGAGGTGAAGACGGGGACCACCTGCTCGCCCCCGGGCTGTTCCAGGACGGGCAGGGCGACCGTCGAGGAGTCGGCGCCCTCCATCTCGGCGGCGTCGTCCGGCATCGGGACGAGCACGTCGCTGTGCGCGAGGGTGTCCAGCGCCGCCTCGTCGGCGGTGTTGACAGCCAGCACGTCGAGAGCCTGCTGAGCCGGCGTCTGGTGGTCGTCGTGAGCGGGTGTCTCCATGGCACATCCCCAGGTAGAGCGGTCGTACGGCCGCGCACGCGGGCGGGAGCCCGGCGCGCTCCCGCGCCGCGTACCCCCTCGGGCGCGGACCATGCGTGCGATTCCCCGGACGGCGCAACGCACGTCCGTGCCCGCCGGCCGGCCCGCCCGGGTGTCAGGGCAGGTCCCGCGCGCCCAGGTCCCCGGTGGTGACGACACGGACGAGGGGCCCGTACAGCTCCAGCAGGCGCAGGGTCTCGCGGTGGGCGCGGTCGTCCACGCCCGCGCAGGCGTCCGCGACGACCAGGACCTCGGTGCCCGCGTCGGCGGCGGCCAGGGCGGTGGTCAGCACGCAGCACTCGGTGCTGACGCCCGCGAGGACCAGCGGCTCCCCCGGTCCCAGGCGGGCGACGAGTCCCGGGGTCCACTTGCCGAAGGTCTCGGTGTCCAGGGTCGGGCCCGCGAGGTCCGCGAAGTCGCCGGCCAGCCGCCACAGCGGGGCGTCCGGGGGCTGGAGCGCGAAGGGCCAGCGGGCGTAGTAGGCGCGCCAGGCTCCGGTGGGCAGGGCGGGGGCGAGGAAACGGGTGAAGACGGTGCGGCCGGTGAAGGCGGGCAGCAGGCGCCGTACGCCCGCCGCGGCGTCGGCGAAGCGGGGTACCGCCCAGGGGCTGTCGGGGTCGGCGAAGACGTGCTGCATGTCGATGACGGCGAGCAGACCGGCGGGCGCCGATGCCGGGGCGGTCATACGGCGCG
Source organism: Streptomyces sp. NPDC005435 (assembly GCF_040703155.1). Classification (NCBI taxonomy): domain Bacteria; kingdom Bacillati; phylum Actinomycetota; class Actinomycetes; order Kitasatosporales; family Streptomycetaceae; genus Streptomyces; species Streptomyces sp. NPDC005435. The sequence goes on along the minus strand of NZ_JBEXEQ010000022.1, from coordinate 104,583 downwards.
GCCCCCTTCGTACGGCGGGCTCGGCGGCGCCGCCTCCTGTGCGCGTACCCGGCTCCGGCCGAGCAGCAGGGTGCCGAGGAAGGAGAGGGCGAGGGCGACGAGGACGCCGAGGTTGGCGTACGCCCACTGGCCCGACTTGCCGCCGAGGCCGAAGGGGCCGAGCAGATAGCCCTGCCAGGTGAGCCAGCCCGCGGCGGTGTTGGTGACCAGGCCCCAGCCGACGGCGGTGGCGCCGACGGTGAGGACGAGGGGCACTGCGGGCGCGTCCCCGTAGCGGCCGTCGGGGCGGTAGAGGTCGCCCTCGTCGTAGTCGCGGTGGCGCAGGGCGAGGTCGGCGAGCATCACCCCGCACCACGCGGCGATGGGCACGCCGAGGGTGGTGAGGAACCCCATGAACTCGCCGAGGAAGGCCCCGCCGAAGAACACGATGTAGATGGAGCCGGCGATCATCAGGACGCCGTCGAGGAACGCGGCCAGATAGCGGGGCACCCGCAGTCCGGCGGAGAGCAGGGCGAGGCCGGAGGAGTAGATGTCGAGGACGGCGCCGCCGACCAGGCCGAGGACGGCCACGAGCGCGAAGGGGACCAGGAACCAGGTGGGCAGGATGGTCGTCAGGGCGCCGATGGGGTCGGCGGCGATGGCGTCGCTCAGCTTGTCGGAGGAGCCCGCGAGCAGCAGGCCGAAGACCAGCAGGAGCAGCGGGGCCGCCGAGGCGCCGAAGGCGGTCCAGCCGATGACGCCCCGGCTGGAGGAGTCGCGGGGCAGGTAACGGGAGTAGTCGGCGGCGGCGTTGACCCAGCCGAGGCCGAAGCCGGTCATCACGAACACCAGCGCGCCGATGAACTGCTGGGCGGAGCCCGTCGGGATGGCGCTGACGGTGGCCCAGTCGATGTGGTCGGCGACCAGGGCGATGTAGACGACGGTGAGCACGCCGGTGACGAGGGTGATCACCGTCTGGATCCGCATGATGAGGTCGAAGCCCATGACACCGCCGACCACGGTGAGCGCGGCCACCACGAGAAGGGCGACGGCCTTGGTCTCGGTGCCGCCGCCCCAGCCGAGCCGGGCGAAGACGGTCGCGGTGGCGAGGGTCGCGAGGGTGGCGAGGACGGTCTCCCAGCCGACGGTGAGTATCCAGGAGACGACGGACGGCAGACGGTTGCCGCGTACGCCGTAGGCGGCCCGGCTGAGGACCATGGTGGGGGCCGAGCCGCGTTTTCCCGCGACCGCGATGAGGCCGCAGAGCAGGAAGGAGACGGTGATGCCGAGCACTCCGGCGACGAGGGCCTGCCAGAAGGAGATGCCGAAGCCGAGCGCGAAGGCGCCGTAGCTGAGCCCGAGGACGGAGACGTTGGCGCCGAACCAGGGCCAGAACAGGGTGCTCGGGGTGCCCTTGCGGTCGGCGTCGCCGATCACGTCGAGGCCCTGTGTCTCCAGATGGATCTGGCGGTCGGCTCCGCTGTGGCGCGGGTCCTGCGGATGCGTCATGTCGGCCTGCCTGTCCTGACGTGTCGTGCCAGAGGCTAGGCGCGGGCGCCGGGGGATACAAGGAATGACCCGGACCCGCCGCGTCCTGGGGGCGGGTCCGGGCGGTCCGGCCGGCTGTCCGGCGCCTGCGTGTGCCCTGCTGCCCGTCCGCCCTACTCCATGGCACGCAGCGTGGGGGCGGCGAGTTCCACGGGTCCTGCGGCCTGGGTGCTCTTGCAACTGTCGTGGCAGTCCTTCTCCAGGCTGCAGCACAGGGAGCAGACCGTGCCCCGGTGGAAGGGGCAGTGGGCCATGTCGGGCCGCTCGAAGGCGGTGTCGCACACCGTGCAGTCGAGCGTTATGGGTGCGTCGGACATGTGGGGCTCGCCCATGTGCGCCGCAGCCACGTGCCCCGCAGCCACATCCGCCACGACCACAGGCGCCGCAACCATGTGCGACTCGCCCAAGTCATCCACCCGCGCTATGTAGTACCGCCCCTTCGTCACCACCGCGAACAGCGGCGACAGCACCATGGCCAGCACCAGCGCCACGAACGGCGAGAAGGCCTTGCCGTACGCGCCGAAGGCACCGAAGTACGCGGCGATGGACACCGCCGAGGCGATCAGCATCGAGCCGAAGCCGACCGGGTTGAAGTGGTGGAGGTGGGCCCGCTTGAACTCAATGTACGACGGGCTCAGTCCGAGCGGCTTGTTGACGACCAGGTCGGCGACGACGGCGCCGATCCAGGCGATGGCCACGTTGGAGTAGAAGCCGAGCACGGTGTTGAGGAAGCCGAAGACGCCGAACTCCATGAGGGCGAGCGCGATGCCGACGTTGAGGAAGATGTAGACCACGCGCCCGGGGTGACGGTGCGTCAGCCGGGAGAAGAAGTTGGACCAGGACAGCGAACCGGAGTACGCGTTCGTGGAGTTGATCTTTATCTGGGAGAGGATCACGAAGAACGTGGCGAGTCCCAGGGCGACGGGCGCGGCGAAGGTGCCGAACCCGTGGACGTACTGCTGGATCGGCTCGTTGGCCATGCCGAGTCCGACGCTGCCGGCGATGTAGAAGGCGAGGAAGGCGCCGCCGATCTGCTTCAGCGCGCCGAGCACCACCCAGCCGGGCCCGGCGCTGAGGACGGCGGCCCACCACTGCCTGCCGTTGGCCGCCGTCCTGTCGGGCATGAAGCGCAGGTAGTCGACCTGTTCCCCGATCTGCGCGATGAGGGAGAGGGCCACACCCGCGCCCGCCCCGACCCCGATCATGCTGAGGCTGGAGCCGGTGGGCGAGTTCCCGGCGAAGTGGGTGAACTTGCCGAACTTCTCCGGCTCTTGGATGGCGATGGAGACGAACGGCGCGACCATGAGCACCAGCCACACGGGCTGGGTCCACACCTGCATCCGGGAGAGCGCGGTCATGCCGTAGACGACGAGCGGCAGGACGACCAGGGAGCAGATGACGTAGCCGAGGGCGAGCGGGATGTGCAGGCCGAGTTCGAGGGCCTGCGCCATGATCGAGCCTTCGAGGGCGAAGAAGATGAAGGTGAAGCTGGCGTAGATGACCGAGGTGAGGGTCGAGCCGAGGTAGCCGAAGCCCGCGCCCCGGGTCAGCAGATCCATGTCGATCGAGTACTTGGCGGAGTAGTACGAGATCGGGATGCCGGTGAGGAAGATGACGACCGCGGCCGTCAGGATGGCCACCATGGCGCTGGTGAAGCCGTGGGAGACGGCGATGGAGCCGCCGATGGCGAAGTCCGCGAGGTAGGCGATGCCGCCGAGTGCCGTGGTGGCCACGACGTAGGGGCTCCAGCGGCGGAAGGACTTCGGCGCGTAGCGCAGCGAGTAGTCCTCCAGGGTGTCGTTGCGGGCCCACTCGTTGTAGGTCCGGCTGCCGGGCGGGGCCGGTGGGGCCTGCTGGTCGACGATCTCCGTCACGGCTGATCCCTCTCCGTCGGCCGCTCCGGACTGTCCGGAGGCGTGCTCGGAAGGGTCGCGGCCGGCGGTTTCTCCGCCGTTTCGGCGCCCTTACGGGGAGGTTCCCGGGTGGACCGGCGGCGTAAATCCTGGTCGGGGCGCGACGGCGGACCGCCATTGCTTCACCGTACACACATCTGCATAATGGAGTTATGCATAAGCGGGTTATGGACTCCGGCGGGCCGGGGCACGACGCGTCGGCCGACGATCTGATGATCGCCGTGGAGCATCTGGTGCGCTATGTGCGCCGCAGCGCCACGGCGGGCGGGCTGAGCACCGCCGCCTCCTCCGCGCTGGGCCGGCTGGGCCGCGAGGGGCCGCAGCGGCTGACCGAACTGGCCCGGGCCGAGAACGCCACCCAGCCCAACATGACCCAGCTCGTCACCCGTATGGAGCGCGCGGGCCTGGTGCGGCGCACCGCCGACCACACCGACGGCCGGGGCGTCCTGGTCGAGGTCACCGAGACCGGTCTGGAGGTGTTCCGGCGGCGCCGGGCCGAGCGTTCGGAGGCGCTGGGGCTGCTTCTGGAGCGGCTGCCCGAGGAGGAGCGGGCGGCGGTCCGTACGGCGCTTCCGGCGCTGGCCCGCGCGATCGAGGAGGACGGAGCGCACTGACGCCGGGCCGCTCCCCCTTGCCGGAGCCGAAGGCGCCCGCCCGCACCCGTACACAACGCGCAACTCCCCTTCCGTTCCATCACCTTGAGGTCTCTGTCCCCGTCACGTCATGACTGGAGAGAAGCGGTAATGACTGCACCGCATGGAAAGGCCGCCAGCCCGTTCAGGCAGCCGAAGGCCGTCTGGGCCGTCGCGTTCGCCTGTGTCATCTCGTTCATGGGCATCGGTCTGGTGGACCCGATCCTGCCCGCCCTGGCCAAGAACCTGCACGCCACCCCCAGCCAGGTCTCCCTGCTGTTCAGCAGCTATCTGATCGTCACCGCGGTCGCGATGCTGGTCGTCGGCTGGTTCTCCGGCCGGTTCGGCGCCAAGCGCACGCTGGTCATCGGTCTGGCGATCATCGTCGTCTTCGCCGCCCTCGCCGGGTGCAGCGGCTCCATCAACGGCATCGTCGGCTTCCGGGCGGGCTGGGGGCTGGGCAACGCCCTCTTCATCGCCACCTCGCTGGCCGTCATCGTGGCCTCCGCGAGCGGCGGTTTCGGCGGCGCGATCATCCTGTACGAGACCGCGCTCGGCCTCGGGATAGCCGTCGGGCCGCTGCTGGGCGGGGAGTTGGGGGCTATCAGCTGGCGCGGGCCGTTCTTCGGCGTCGCCGTGCTGATGGCCGTCGCCCTGGTCGCCACGCTCGCCTTCGTACCGTCGCTGCCGAAGCCCGCCCGGCCCACCTCACCGCTGGCCCCGCTCAAGGCGCTGCGCCACCGGGGCCTGTTGACCATGGGCATCATGGCGCTGCTGTACAACTGGGGCTTCTTCACCATGCTCGGCTACGCGCCGTACCCCATGGAACTGGACGCCCACCGGCTCGGGTTGGTCTTCACCGGCTGGGGTCTGCTGGTCGCGGCGTTCAGCGTGTTCTTCGCCCCGCGTCTCCAGGCGCGCTTCGGTACGGCGCCGGTGCTGTACGTCAATCTCTTCTGTCTCGGTGTCGTCATGGCGGTCATCGCGGCCGGGGTGGACAGCCCGGCGGTGGTGATCACGGCAGTCGTGGTCTCCGGTGCCTTCATCGGGATCAACAACACGCTCACCACGCAGGCCGTCATGCTGGTCTCCCCCGTGGAACGCCCGGTGGCGTCCTCGTCGTACGGCTTCCTGCGCTTCATCGGCGGCGGCCTCGCGCCTTATGTGGCAGGCAGGTTGGCCGAGGCGACCGACCTCAGCGTGCCGTTCTACCTGGGTGCCGCCACGTTCCTGCTGGCGATTCCGGTGCTGGCCGGCGGGCACCGGCTGCTGCGTCAGGCCGAGGAGCGCCCGGAGGAGGGCGCGCCGCTGACGCCGTCGCTCACCGCCGTGGGCACTCCGGCCACGACGGACGTGCCGCCGGTGGTCGTCGCGGTGGGGGCCCACGAGGGGGCCGGCGCGATCGTGGACGCGGCCGCCCGGCTGGCGCGCGAGTCCGGCAGCCCGCTGGAGGTGGTGCACGTGCACGAGACGGCCGTGGTGGAGGAGCAGGCGGCGGAGACGGAGAGTGCCGGGAAGGCGCGGGCCGCCGTCGCCGCGCACCTCGACCGGCTCGCCGCGCACGGCATCGCCGCCACCGGGCAGGTGCTCACCAGCGTGGGCGACCACGCGGCGGCGGGCCGGGTGCTGGCCGAGCACGCCGCCCGGGTGGGCGCCCGCAGCGTGGCGGTGGGCCGCTCGCCGCGCGGGGCGCTCGCCCAGTTCGCGGACGGCAGCCTGACCGCCGCGCTGACGCACGCCGCGGCCTGCGACGTGGTCCTGGTGGCGGACGACGGACTGCCCCGGCAGCTGACGACGGCGACGCTCAAGGAGCTGCGCGACAGCGCGGTGTGAGAGCGCCGAGGGGCCCCGGTGCGCAGGACGCGCGCCGGGGCCCGACTCATGTGCCGCACAAGGGATGTGCCGGGTTCAGCGCCCGATCAGCTCGGCCACCTGCGACCGTACGGTCTCCCACGCCCCGGCCACCTCGCCGACCGGCGTCGCCCGCAGCGCGCGCAGGGGTTCGCGGGGGTCGGCGCCGCACTCGGTGGACTCGCTGAGGACCTCGTAGCCGTCGCGGACGGCGACGCACAGGCGGTAGCGGTCGCCGCCGAGGGCGTGCAGCGCGGAGGCGACGACCAGCGGCGGGGGTCCGCCCGGCTCGCCGGGGAGTTTGCGATAGGCGCTCGCGACCGGCGTGCGCCAGCGCAGGCTGAGCAACACCGGGCGCTTGGCGAGGACTTCGGCGAAGTCGGTCTCGTAGACCCCGTCGGCGGTGAGCACCTTGGCCCGGGCCTCCAGGACGAGCGCGGCCGGGAGCAGACAGCGCAGGCTGCTGCCCGCTATGTTGCCGCCGACGGTGGCCGCGCGGCGCACGGCCCCGGTGCCGACCGATCCGGCCGCCAGGCGCAGCACCTCGGGGACGCGCTCGTCTATGCGGTGCAGGACGACGGCGCCGCCCAGTTCCTCGCGGCCGAGCACGTTGGCCTCGGGGAGTTCGCGCAGCGACATGGCGTGCGCGGGGAATCCGTCGCGCTGCCAGGTGGCCCAGACCAGCGTCGCCCCGCCTACGGGGACGGCTCCTTCGGCGAGATGTCCTCGCGCTTCGGACACGGACGTGGGCAGACGCAGCAGCACGTGGCCAACCTGCCTTCCTGGGAAGCCGGGCGGCCGGGGAACGGCCGTTCGCCTTTCGACACGGCGCATTCTCGCCGCTCGGCGGGGGGCGCGTCCAGGGCTCATGCAAACAGGGCGTGCGCCCCTTTGCCGGGGGCGCACGCCCTGAGGTGACGGACCGTCAGGCCCTAGCGCCGGGAGCGTACGAGCAGGTACAGGAAGTACGGCGTCCCGATGACGGCCGTCATCAGACCGGCGCCGAGCTGCGCCGGGGCGATGACGGTGCGGCCGAGGAGGTCGGCCGTGCAGACCAGTACGGCGCCCAGGAGGATCGCGACCGGGATGACGCGCGCGTGCCTGCGGCCCACCAGGGCGCGGGCGGCGTGCGGGGCGACCAGGCCGACGAAGCCGATGGTCCCGGCGGCGGCGACGGCGGTGGCGCCGAGCAGCACGGCGACCACCAGCAGGCCGAATCTGGCCGGTGCGGTGCGCAGTCCGAGCAGCCGGGGCGTGTCGTCGTCCAGCGCGACCAGGTCGAGTTCGGTGCGCCGTACGACGGCGACGGCGGTGCCGAGCACCAGCGCGCCGCCCACGGGCAGGGCGTCGGTGAGCGTACGGCCGTAGGTGGAACCGGACAGCCAGGTGAGCGCCTTGGTGGCGTTGAACGGGTCGGTGAGCACGATGAGCAGGCTGATGACCGCGATGGCGGCGGTGGACACGCCGATGCCGACCAGGACGAGTCTGCTCTGCCCGAAGCCGCCGCGCGCCGCGAGCCCGAACACCACCAGGGAGGCGAGTGCCGCGCCCGCGAAGGCCGCCCCGGCGATGCCCCAGGACCCCGCGACCGGGACGGTGGTCACGAGCAGGACCGCGCCGAGGGCCGCGCCGCCGGAGACGCCGAGGATGCCGGGTTCGGCGAGCGGGTTGCGGGTGACGGCCTGCACGAGGGTGCCGGACAGGGCGAGGGCGGCGCCCGCGAGGAGTGCCGCGACGACGCGCGGTACCCGGGTGTCGAGGACGAAGCCGACGGCCTGACCCGCTTGTCCCTGGGCCCAGTTGGCGACGTCGCCGAGGAGGAGCTTGGTGTCGCCGAGCAGGACTCCGGCGATGGCCACCGCGACGAGTACGGCGACGAGTACGGCGACCGTGGCGAGGAAGGCGGTGCGGCTCGGGATGCGCAGCCGCTCGGGTGCGGCGGCGCCGGTGGTGTCGCGGACGCGCAGGGCCATGCCGACGAGGAACACGGCGCCGAGCAGGCTGGTGACGACGCCGGTCGGCACGGCGACGGAGAGCTCGGTCGACATGGACGCGCGCAGCAGCACGTCGGCGCCGAGCACGAGTCCCGCACCTGCCAGTCCGGCGACGGGCAGGTTGGCCCGGACCCGGACGAACGGCCGCAGCCTGCGGGCCAGGGGCCGTACCAGGGCGGGGGCGCACAGGCCGACGAAGCCCACGGGTCCGGTCAGGGTGACGGCCGCGGCGGAGAGCAGCGCGGCGCACACCACCACGGTGGTCCGGGTGGCGCGGACCGGGACGCCGATGCCGCGCGCGGCCTCGTCGCCGAGGGCGAGGGCGTCAAGGCGGCGGGCGACGAGGAGCAGTCCGAGGAGTCCGGCGGCGGCGACGGGTGCCATCTGGAGCACGCCGTCGAAGCCGTTCTGGCTGATGCTGCCCTGGTTCCAGAGGTAGAGGCCGTGGGTGCGCTCGGGGAAGAGCAGCAGCAGGGCGTCGGTGACGGCGGACAGGCCGAGCGAGAGGGCGCTGCCCGCGAGGACGAGCCGTACGGTGCCCGCGCCGGGTCCGGCGAGCGAGAGGACGACGGCCGCGGCGGCGAGTCCGCCGGCGAAGGCCACGCCGGAGGAGGCGAACAGGGGCAGGGTGGCCCCGCTCACGCTGAGCACGCCGAGCCCGAGGTAGGAACCGGCGTTGACGGCGAGGGTGTCGGGCGAGGCGAGCACGTTGCGGCTGACGGTCTGCAGGGCGGATCCGGCCATGCCGAGGGCGGCTCCGGCCAGCAGCCCGGCGGCCGCGCGGGGCAGCCGGGAGGCGATGACCACGGAGGCGTCGGCCTCGTCGGCGCGGCCGGTGAGGGCCTTCCAGACCTCGGACGCGCCGACGGAGGAGGTGCCCTGCGTGATGTCGAGGACCGCGAGGACGGCGACCAGGCACACGAGCAGGGCCGCCACCGCGACCGCGCCCGTCCTGTTGCCGTCCGCCGGTGCCGCGGCGGTCGGGGCTGTTGCGGTGGCGGCCATGGCGCTACTTCGTCAGGACGGTGACGACGGCGTCGACGTACGCCTGCATGGACTTCGGGCCGCCGAACATCCAGATGCCGTCGGGCAGCTGGTGCACGTCGCCCTTCTTCACGAACGGCAGCGACTTCCAGGCGGCGTTCTTGGCGAGGTCCTTCTTGAACGGGTCGGTGCCCTCGCTCTCGTTGCCGATGTAGGCGAAGCGGGCGTGGCCGACGGCGGACAGGCCCTCGACGTCGGTGGCGGCCAGGCCGTAGGCGGCGTCGCCCTTGAGCTTCCAGGCGTTCTTCAGGCCGAGGCGCTCGTTGACGGCGCCGATGAGCGAACCGCTGGTGTAGGGGCGGATGGAGACCTGGTTGGAGGCGACGTAGCCGTCCGCGAAGGCGATGGAGTCACCGGCGTGCCCGGAGGCGGCGAGCTTCTTCCTGCCCTCGGCGAGCGTGGCGTCGAACGCCTTGTTCACCTCGGTGGCCTGGGCGGTGGTGCCGGTGGCGCGCGCGATCAGGTCGAGGTTGGTCTTCATCTGCCCGATCTGGTCGGACGCCTTGGCGGAGCGCACCTCCAGCACCGGGGCTATCTTGCGCAGTTGCTTGACGGCGGCGGCCGGCAGGTCGGTGGTGGCCACGATGAGGTCGGGGGAGAGCGAGGCGATGGTGTCCATGCTGGGCTCGCCGCGGGTGCCGATGTCCTTGGGGGCGCCCTTGAGGGGGGCGGCGGTGTCCCACGCCTTGTAGCCCTTGACGTCGGCGACGCCGACCGGGTCGACGCCGAGCGAGACGAGGCTCTCCACGACGTTCCACTCGGTGCCGACGACCTTCTTGGCGGGGCCGTCCAGCTTGACCTTCGCGCCGGTGGCGTCGGTCAGGGTGATGCTCTTGGCGGACTTGCCGGAGTCCTTGGCGGCGGGTTCGGTGGTGCCGCAGCCGGCCAGGGCGACGGTGGCCGCGGACAGGGTGGCGAGGGCGATGAGGTGGCGTCTCATGAGGTGGTACTGAGCCTTCCGGTGCGTGCGTGGTGACGGCCGAGGGCGCGGGTGCGCAGGCGGCCCGTCAGGGGGTCGGTGTCGACATCGATACGGATGCCGTAGGTCTCGGTCAGGCGCTCGGACGTGAGGACGTCCTCGGGCCGGCCGTCGGCGACGACGCGTCCCGCGCTGAGCAGGGTGACGCGGTCGGCGACGGCGGCGGCCTGGTCCAGGTCGTGCAGGACGGCGCCGACGGCGATGCCGTGCTCGTCGGCCAAGTCCCGCATCAGGTCGAGCAGTTCGACCTGGTAGCGCAGGTCGAGGTAGGTGGTGGGTTCGTCGAGGAGGAGGACTCCGGTGTCCTGGGCGAGGCAGCTCGCGAGCCAGACGCGCTGGAGCTGGCCGCCGGAGAGGTGCTCGGCGCCCCGGTCGGCGAGCTCTTCGAGGTCGGTGAGGGCGAGCGCGTGGCGTACGGCGTCCGCGCCGTGGGGGTCGGCCCGGGACCAGCGGCCGCGGTGCGGGTAGCGGCCGAACTCCACGATGTCCCGTACGGTCAGCCCGCTCGGGGTGGGGCGGCCCTGGGTCAGCAGGGCGACGCGGCGCGCGAAGTCACGGGCGGTCAGGGCGAGTCCGTCGAGCGGCTCGTCGATCCGGCCGTCAGGAGCGGCGTCGCCGTCGTCCGCCTTGCCTCCCTCGTACCCCTCATCCCCCTTGCCGCCGAGCGTGAGCACGGCGGAGCGGGGGCGCTGGAGCCGGGCGAGGGTGCGCAGCAGCGTCGACTTGCCGCTGCCGTTGGGGCCGACCAGGACCGTGACCTCGCCCGGTCGCAGCGTGATCGCCGCGCCGTGCACCACGTCCGTGCCGCCGTACGCCACGGTCACGTCGTGCGCGGCCAGCTGGTGGCCGCGCATACGGGGGGCCTCGGGTTTCTCTTCTCCGGAACTCACGAAGGAAGGTTAGCCTATCCTTACCTGTGCTGGTCAGCCCCGGTGCGCCACCGCTCCCCCCGGCGTCAGCGCCCGGGCCAGGTGTCCGGGTTCCAGAGCCCCGAGCGGCGCAGCGACTGCGGGCAGTGCAGGTAGATCTCGTCGATGTCGAGGACGAGCGCGAGCAGCGGGCGTCTTCCGTCGCGGGTCATCGCGTCGAAGAACGGCGCGTCGGTCAGGATGCGGGCGCGTCCGTTGACCCGGAGGACGTCCGTGCCGCCCGGGACGAGGTAGAGCAGTCCGGCGTGCGGGTTCTCCAGGATGTTGTGGAAGCTGTCGGCCCTGCGGTTGCCGAGCCGGTCGGGAATGGCGAGGGTCGAGGGCCCGAGGATGTGCGTGAACCCCGGTCCGTCGCCGCGCGGCGAGACGTCGCAGTTGCCCCGGCTGTCGGAGGTGGCGAGCAGACAGAAGGGCGAGCGGGCGAGGATGTCCCGGTCCTGGTCGTCGAGTTGGCCGTGCACCTTGTCGATGACGAGCGGGAACGGCTCGCCCAGCAGGGTCCGCAACTCCTCCCTGGAGCCCAGCTCCACATATCCGTCGGCGCCGGTGGGACGGGGCGCGGTCGTGTCGATGGTCTGGGACAAGCGGACTCCCGGGATTGGTGCGGTGAGCTGCATGTTATCCGACATTAGGTTTGGCTTACCTAAGTTGAAACCGACCCGTGATGGTGCGCGGACGCCGGTGGGGTGCCGCGGCCTGTGATGGGATGGCCGCGAAGACCGTTCCACCGTGGCGCACGGAAGGAAGTGGGGCAAGGCGATGAGCGACCGGGTCATGAGCATCCGCGATCTCAACCGGGCAGTCCTGGAACGCCAGTTGCTGCTGCGCCGGGACGAGCGGTCCGTGACGGAGGCGCTCGGCCGGCTGGTGGCGCTCCAGGCGCAGGTGCCCAACGCCCCTTACGTCGGCCTGTGGTCGCGGCTCGACGGGTTCGGCAAGGCGGATCTCACCGGGCCGATGGAACGGCGCGAGGTGGTACGGGCCACCCTGCTCCGGGCCACGCTCCAGGTGATGACGGCCGAGGACTACCTGCGGCTGCGCACCTCGCTGCGCCCCGCCCTCGTCAAGGCGATGCGCGGCTTCATGGGCAGGCGGGCGGAGGGGCTGGACCTCGATGAACTGGCCTTCGAGGCACGCGAGTTGCTGGACCGGCGCCCGTACGCTCTCGGCGAGCTGGGCGAGGCCCTGCTGACGTCGTACCCCGAGCGCGACGCCCCCGCGCTCGCCTACATCGCGCTGCGCTGCGCGCTGCCCGCGGTGCAGCGGCCGCCGGGCGGTTCCTGGGGTTCGGGGTCGAGCGCCGCCTATGTGACGGCGGACGCGTGGCTGGGCGCCGGCGGCCACGGCACCGAGGAACCCGAGGAGTTGGTGCGCCGCCACCTGGCGGCGTTCGGCCCTGCCCACGCCAAGGACATCCAGGTGTGGTCCGGGCTGACGGGTCTGGCGGCGGTCCTGAAGCGCATGCGCGGGGAGCTGACGGTACTGCGCGACGAGAACGGCACGGAACTGTTCGACCTGCCGGACGCGCCCCTCCCCGATGGGGACACCCCGGCTCCGGTCCGGCTGCTCCCCGAGTACGACAACCTGCTGCTCTCCCACCACGACCGCACCCGCGTCATCCCCGACGAGCACCGGCCCCGGGTCTTCCGCCCCGGCGGCCGCGTCCTGCCCACGGTCCTGCTCGACGGCTTCGTGGCCGGGACCTGGAAGACGGAACGGCAGCGCTCCGGGACCCGCCTGACCGTGACCCTGTTCGCCGGCGTGCCCCGGCGGGACCAGGACGCGGTGGCCGGGGAGGCCGCGCGGCTGCTGGAGTTCATCACCGGGGAGCCGGGGCATCCGGTGGAGCTGGTGACCGGGAGCTGATCCCCAACCCCTCGCGGGCGTCGAGCAGTTCGTCGAGATGAGCCTCCGCCCAGGCACGCGCCGCGTCCAGCAGCGGGAGCAGGCTCCGCCCGAGCGGGGTCAGCGCGTACCGCACGTCCCGCGCGGGTCCCACATGGACGGTGCGGACCACGAACCCGTCCCGCTCCAGCGCCCGCAGCGAGCGGGTGAGCACCTTGGCCGTGATGTCCCCGAGCGGCACCCGGAGTTCGGAGAAGCGCCGGGGACCGCCCTCCAGACACCGGAGGATCATCCCGGCCCACTTGTCCCCCACCCGGAACGGCATCAGACCGGAGGGGCAGAGCGGGTCGAACATCTCCGGATCCAGGGGCTCGGTCACAGGGTCACGGTAGCGCCGGACGAGGTGTCCCGGAGGTAACCAGGGCCTCAACTACCTTGCCCGGGGCACGCCGTAGAGCACGGTGGGCGACGACGCGAGGTGGTCGGGCATGAGCGAGGTCATCGTTTTCGGAGCGGGCGGGCGCATCGGCCGGGCGGTGGCCGGCGAGGCGCTGCGCCGGGGCTGCGGGGTCACGGCGGTCGTCCGAAACCCGGACCGGCATGGGGACTTGGGGGCCGGCGGGGTGCGGCTGCGGGCCGGGGACGTCACCGACGCCGACGCGGTGGCCCGCCTGGCCGCCGGTCACGACACCGCGATCCACGCCGCGTACGACGCCGGTTCCCCTCCCGGGGTCTTCTTCCCGGCCGCCGCCCGGGCGCTCCTGAGCGGCCTGACGCAAGCGGGGGTGGGCCGCCTGCTCGTCGTCGGTCTGTCGGCATTGCTGGAAACCCCGGACGGTGTACGGCTGTTGGACACCCCGGCCTTTCCCCCGCAGTACCGGCCGTTCGCCCTCGACCATGCCGCCGGAGCGGCCGTGCTCCACGACTCCCCCGCCTCGCTGGACTGGCTGGTCGTCAGCCCGGCCGGCGACTTCGGTCCCGACGCCCCCCGCCACGGCGGCTACCGTCTCTCCCCGGCCGACCCCGCCTCGCGCGTATCCCCGGAGGACTTCGCCCTCGCTCTCCTGGACGAGACCGGCTCCCCGCGCCATCACCGCGTACGGATCGGTGTCGCGCCGCAGCGGCCGTAGTACGCGGGGCTCACGGAACCCGCGCCACCCCCACATAGATCCCGCTCTCCTCTTCCTCCGCCCCCTCGGCGCCCCGGCGCCACTCCGGCGCCGTCACCAGACCCGGCTCCACCAGCTCCAGGCCGTCGAAGAAGCGCAGCACCTCCGCCCGCGTGCGGAAGGCGAGCCGGATGCCGGCCTTGGCGTACTCCTGCGTCACCTGGGCGGAGAGTTCCGGGTAGATGTCGGAGGAGGCGTGGGAGAGGACGAGGTGACTGCCGGAGGGGAGGGCCGTGAGGAGGTTCCGCACGAGGGTGTAGGGCTTCTGGTCGTCGCCGAGGAAGTGGAGCAGGGCGATCAGGGAGAGGGCGACGGGGCGGTCGAAGTCGAGGGTGCGGCGGGCGCGCTCGATGATCGCGTCGGTGTCGCGGACGTCGGCCTGCACATAGTCGGTGGCGCCCTCGGGGCGGCCGGTGAGCAGTGCCTCGGCATGGTGGAGGACGAGGGGGTCGTTGTCGGTGTAGACGACCCGGGCGCTCGGGACGACGCGCTGCACGATCCGGTGGAGGTTCGGCTCGGTGGGGATGCCGCTGCCGAGGTCCAGGAACTGGTCGACGCCCTGCCCGGCGAGCCAGGCGACCGCGCGGTGCATGAACGCACGGTTCTGCCGGGCGCCGTCGCGTGCCTCGGGCGGCAGCATCTTTCCGACGGCCTCGTCCACCGGATAGTTGTCCTTGCCACCCAGCAGCCAGTCGTACACGCGCGCCGGATGGGCCACGCTCGTGTCGATCTGCCGGGGGTCGGGGGTGCCGGTGGTCATGACGGCCTCCGTCGCGCGAAATTGGCCGGATGAATGCTGACGATCACCGAGTGTCGCACATCATCAGGCAAGGTTTGTACGGGAGTTGAGCACTCCGGATGTGACGGCGGGGACTTCCGCGAGCGGGCGCGGGCGCCGTCTTCCAGCACCGTCGCGCAAAAGCCGGGGGCAGTTCGTTCACCCCTCACACAAACGTAGATCATGCCCCTGTCAATTACATCCCGACTGTTTCGATCACATACCCGGCACGCTTCGACGCGTAACCGACCCTGACCCCCAGGGCTCGAAAGTATGAGCTGATAATTTGTGAAGCTCGCGAGCAGATGTTGGACCAGGGGGAAAGAAAAAGGGCACTGGTGCCGTGGTTACCGGTCACCGTGTCCGCCCAGTACGTCTGCCCACGCGAGCACCACCGAGCGGGGAGGAGACTCTGTCGTGACCGAGGCAGGGCAGGGGGCGGACGCCAGGGACGGCGGCCGGCGCGGACACGGACGGCGCGCGGCGTCGAAGCGGCCGTGGGGACGCAAGGGGCGGGACGCTGACCACGCCGCCCCGGCGGACCACGACGACACGCCGGTGTCCGGCGATGCCTCGGACGGAACGGCCGAGGACGGCGCGGCCCACGACAGCGCGGCCCACGACGGCCCGGCGCACGACAGCCCGGCCAAGAACGGCGCGGCCGCGAAGGGGACCGGGTTCGAGCCCGAGGCCACCATGCAGCTCCGGGTCGCCTCGATCCGCCCGGACGAGACCATGCAGCTCAAAATCGTCTCGCCGCCCTCTGACGAAACGATGCAGCTCGCCCTCCCCGCCGTCCCGAAGAGCCGGAAGAGCGGGGCCGAAGCCGCCCCACCCGGCCGTCGCACCGGGAAACCGGCCGGACGCCTCGCCGTCGTGACGGTCCCCGTACTCGCCGCCCTCGCCCCCGTCACCCGCGTGCTCGCCCCCTACGCCGAGAAGGCCGCCCCGTACGCCCGCCGGCTGCGGCCGGTCTATCCGCGCCCCGGCCGCGAGGACTGGCGGCGCTGGATACCCTCCTGGCGCCAGTGGCTCGCCGCCGTCCTCGGCGGTGTCGGCCTGACCGGCCTCTTCCTGACCGTGGCCTACGCGACCACGGACATCCCGACCAACCTCAACTCGTACGCCACCCAGCAGGACAACGTCTACTTCTGGTCCGACGGCACCCCGATGGCCCGTACCGGCTGGGTGCGCCGGCAGGCGATGCCGCTGAAGGACATCCCCGAGGGCGTGCGCTGGGCGGTCCTCGCGGCGGAGAACGAGAGCTTCTACACCGACCCCGGAATCTCGGTCAAGGGCATCACCCGCGCCGTGTGGCGCACGATCGGCGAGGGTGACACCGAGGGCGGCTCCACCATCACGCAGCAGTACGTGAAGAACGTCTACCTCACGCAGAACCAGACGGTGAGCCGCAAGATCACCGAAGCCATGATCTCCCTCAAGCTCGACAACCGGATGAGCAAGGACAAGATCCTTGAGGGCTACCTCAACACCAGCTGGTTCGGGCGCGGCACCTACGGCATCCAGCGCGCCTCGCAGGCGTACTACGGCAAGGACGTCAGCAAGCTCAACCCGAGCGAGGCCGCCATGCTCGCCTCGCTGCTCAAGGGCGCGGGGCTGTACGACCCCACGCTGAGCAAAGCCAACCACCAGCGGGCCGTGGAGCGCTGGAACTGGATCCTCGACCGCATGGTCAAGATCGGCAAGCTCTCCCCCGCCGAGCGCGCCAAGTACACCAAGTTCCCCGAGCCGCTGAAGACCTCGCAGGTGTACGACACCGGCAAGCAGAGCGACTACCTGGTGGAGCTGGCCTCGCAGTACGCGAAGAAGGCCGGGCACATCTCGGCCCGCCAGTTCGACCTGGGCGGCTACCAGATCTACACCACCTTCGACCGCGAGCGGGAGAGCAAACTGACCGCCGCCGTCGCCAAGGCCCGCCAGGAGGCGGCGAAGAAGGACCCGAAGGGCGCCAAGTCCGCCCACTACGGCGCGGCCTCGGTGGCCACCGACGGCCGGATCGTCGCCGTCTACGGCGGCCCCGACCACCGCAAGCAGGGGTACAACGAGTCCAACGCGACGACCGTGCCCGCCGGTTCGGCCTTCACCCCGTTCGTGTACGCGGCGGGCCTGGAGCACGGCGTGATGAAGACCCGCGAGGGCACCCGCACCCCGGTCGGCCCCGACTCGGTCTACAACGGCGACGACGGGGTGCCCGTCACCACGCCCGAGGGGCCGTACTGGGACCGCAGCGGACGCAAGGTCGCCGCGCACAACGACGGCGAAAAGTCCTACGGACCGCTCTCCCTGCGCCAGGCGCTGGCCAAGTCGGTGGACACCCCGTTCATGCAGCTCGGCATGGACACCGGCCTCAAAGAGGTGACCACGACCGCCAAGGAGGCCGGGCTGCTCGCCTCCAGCATCGGCCCGCAGGTGCCCGCGCTGTCGCTGGGCAACTCCACGCCCAGCGCCATCCGCATGGCCAGCGGGTACGCCACCTTCGCCGGGAACGGGGTGCACACCGAGCCGTACTCGGTGCGCCGTATCACCCGCAACGGCGCCCGGGTCCCGCTGACCGCCCCCGACCGGCGCCGGGCGGTGCGGGCGGAGGTCGCCCAGCAGGTCAGCGAGGCGCTCGCGGACAACTTCCGCGCCGCGCACCCCACGGCGGCCGCCACCGTCCCCGCGGCCGGCAAGGACGGCACCACCGACAAGGACACGGCCCTGTGGTACACGGGCAGCCTGAAGTCGGTGTCCACGGCCGTCGTCGTCTACCGCATCGACCTGTCCGAGAGCCTGGAGCCACTGCCGCTCGAAGGCGTGGCCGGCACCACGGCCGACAGCGTGCCCTTCGGCATCTGGTCGAGCGCCGTGGGAGCCGGCTGACCCGGAGGGCCGTCACCGGCCGCTCCCTCCCCCCGACTTGTCACCCGCCACCCGCACCGGAGATTGAGTCCGTATGAAGTCGAGCTCAGGCCGCCGCCGCAAGGAACGCACCACCCCGCAACGCGCCGTGGGGCCCGGCGCCATCGCCGTGGCCCTGCTGCTGGTGGCCGGGTCCACGGTCGGCGGGTATCTGCTGCTGTCCAACGAGGACGGCACCGCCTCGGCCGTCTCCTCGGCCAAGCAGCCGGACACGGCCAAGGAGCAGAAGTGGGACGGGAAGACGAAGGTACTGGGGGACGGCTCGACGTCCTACACCGGCCCGCAGAAGGACGAGTTGAAGCCGGTCCGGCTCAAACCCGGTGAGAAGCCGCCCCAGTTCGTCGTCTTCTCCTGGGACGGCGCGCTGGAGGGCAGCGACCATCTCTTCTCCCACTACCGGGAGCTGGCCAAGCAGTACAACGCCCACATGACGTTCTTCCTCACCGGCATCTATCTGCTGCCGAAGACGAAGAAGGACCTCTACCACCCGCCGCAGCACGGGGTGGGCGCCGCCGCCATCGACTACGCGACCGACGAGCACATACGCGAGACGCTGGAGCAGCTGCGCAAGGCCTACGACGACGGCAACGAGATCGGCACGCACTTCAACGGGCACTTCTGCGGCGCCAAGGGCGGCGGCGACTGGAGCGTCAAGGAGTGGCGCAGCGAGATCGACCAGTTCTACTCCTTCGTGGAGAACTGGAAGACCAACACGGGTTACAAGGACATCCCGCCGTTGCCCTTCGACTTCAAGAAGGAGGTCACCGGCGGCCGGGCGCCCTGCCTGGAGGGCCAGGCGAACCTGCTCAAGGCCATCAAGCCGCTCGGCTGGCGCTACGACGCCAGCTCCGCCGGTGACTTCCAGATCTGGCCGACGAAGAAGAACGGCATCTGGGACTTCCCGCTGCAGATGCTGCCGTACGAGTCGGGCAAGTTCCAGGGCCTGTCGATGGACTTCAACTTCCTCTACAACCAGTCCAAGGGCGAGACCCACGGCGACCCGGCCGAGTACCCCAAGTGGGAACAGCAGACGGTGGATTCGTACATGGCGGGCTTCAACCGCGTGTACTACGGCAGCCGTGCGCCGCTGTTCATCGGCAACCACTTCGAGGACTGGAACGGCGGCATCTACATGAAGTCCATCGACCAGGTCATCAAGAACGTCTGCACCAAGAAGGGCGTCAAGTGCGTGTCCTTCAAGGAGCTGGCGGACTGGATGGACGTCCAGACGCCCGAGACGCTGGCCGGGCTGCGCAGCCTGGACCCGGCGCAGTCGCCGGACTGGTCCGCGGTGGTCAAGTGACGTTTGAAACGGTCTGGTTCCACTTGTGCACACCTTCTTCACACCCGCCCCGGGCGGCATGCGAAGATGCGTTCGCCCGGTCTCTGTAACCGGAGTCCCGGTCTGTGTACCGGAGTAGAGGGGAACATCATTGAAGTCGAGAAAACTGAGCCGTAAGCGCAGTCGTGCCGCCATAGTGTCGGCCGCAGCTGCTTCGGTGGTCGCGGGCGTCGCGCTCGTGCCCAACTGGAGTGCGGGAGCGGCGGTCACCGACGACCCGACCGTGGACGCGGCCACCAAGGCGACCTTCCAGAAGCTGGCGGACGCGGTCTTCACCGACCGCACCCAGGCCCTGGTCGGTGGCACCACGCAGAGCGCGCCGCAGCAGCGCACGCACCGGTTCTCCGGCGATGTGCGTCTGTCGGGCGCGCAGACGCGGCAGGAGAAGACCGCGCTGAGCCAGCTGCGCGGCCGCAAGGACCGTCTGGCGAAGCTGGGCGAGCAGTACAGCGCGGGCAGCACGACCGTGAAGCTGGACGCCACGCAGGTCAAGGGCCGCCGTGCCACGGTGGACGTCACCGAGACGACCTCCCTGACCTACAAGCGGGTCCAGGCCAACCAGCCGAAGACCACCGGCTTCCAGGCCCACCACGAGCTGACCTTCAAGGCGGACGACAGCGGCAACTGGCAGCTGACCGACGTCAAGGACACCGACGACGGCTACCTCGCCGTCAACCAGGTGGCCAAGCCGGAGGTCGCCAAGCCGGCCACCGCGGCCGACGACGACAACCCGCCGGACGCGCCCAAGTCGGCCACCACGCGGCCCGCGCCCGCGAACCCGAAGAACATGACGGCGTCGGGCTACGACTACAACGCCATGGTCGCGTACGCCACGAAGTACTGGAACAACTACAACACCGACTACCCCGACTTCAACGGGGCCGGGGCCGGCGGCGACTGCACCAACTTCGTCAGCCAGTCCCTGAAGGCGGGCGGCTGGAAGCACGTCCCCGGTTACACGAACGACTTCCACAAGTGGTTCGGCACCAAGGACATCCAGTCCGACTCCTTCGTCGGTGTGAACGAGTTCTCCTGGTTCGCCCTGTCGTCCAAGCGCGTCACCCCGCTGGCCAACGTGTTCCAGGCCGACATCGGTGACGTGATCCAGATGGACTTCAACAAGGACGGGTCCAAGGATCACACGATGATCGTCACCAAGCGGGACGCCCAGGGCGTGCCGTACGTGACGTACCACTCCACCAACACCTACAACAGGTCGGTGGCGTCCCTCGTCGCGTCGTACCCGACGGCGGCGTTCTACGCCTACCGCACCTGATCACCGGGTGTACCGGCCGGGAACGGCGTCCTCGTGGGCGCCGGTCCCGGCCATGACGAAGGCCCCCGCCTCGCGCGGGGGCCTTCGTGCGTCCGGCGGCGGTCCGTCAGGGGGCCGTGCGGGCGGCGATGTCCTCGGCGCACTCCGTCAAGGCCGTTGCCTGGGCGCGCAGTTGGTCGGCCTCGGTGAGGATGACGGTGGCGGCGAGGGAGACGGCGAGCAGCGGGCCGCGCCGGGGCGTGCCGGGCAGCGCGACCGCGAGCGAGCGGACACCGATCTCGTTCTCCTCGTCCACCTCGGCCCAGCCCCGCTCGCGCACGCGGTCGAGCTCGGCGCGCAGCACATCAGGGTCGGTGACGGTGCGCGGGGTGACGGCCGGGAGCGGGCCCCTGAGCAGTTCCTCGCGCTGCGCGTCGGGGAGCCGGGCGACGAGCGCCTTGCCGAGCGAGGTGGCGTGCCAGGGGTTGCGGGTGCCCTCGGCGCTGCGCAGCTGGAGGTGCTGGGTGCCCTGGACGGTGAGGACGAGGAGCACGTCGGCGCCGTCGAGGACGCCCGCGATGACGGGGAGTCCGGTGCGGGCGGCCAGCCGGCCCATGGGTCCGGCGGCGGCCGAGTAGCCGGCGTCCGAGCGCTGGAAGCCCCGGGAGAGTTCGAGGACGCGGGAGCCGAGGGCGTAGCGGCGGGCGTCCTCGTCGTAGGTGGCGAACCGTTCCTCGACCAGACGGCCGAGGATGCGGTGGGCGCTGCTGACGGGGAGGCGGGCGGCACGGGCGGCGGCGCTCACACCGAGTCCGGCCGGGTGCTCGGCGAGCACGCTCAGCAGGCGCAGTCCCCGGCCCAGCATGTCGTCGCCGGATGGTGTGGTCACCGTGTGGTCCTCCGTGGTGGGGCGGTTGTGGGGTGCGGGGGTGGCTCTCCGGGCGGCGGCCGGGGCGGGTGGCCCGGCCGCCGCTTGGACGATCACCGTACCGGGGCGGGCCGGACGGTGGCCTTCGGCTCGGGGACGGCGAGGGTGAGGGCCGCCGCGGTCAGGGCGCAGACCGCCATCAGGACGAAGGCGCCCGCGTCGCCGAGCTGCGTGCCGCGCACCCAGCCGACCAGGTACGTCCCGGCGAACGAGCCGAGCGCGCCGAAGGAGTTGACCAGCGCGACCGCCGCGCCCGCGACGCCGGGCGGGGCGAGCGTGGAGACGAGGGCGAAGTAGGGGCCGTACGGCGCGTAGAGGCACAGGCCCGCGACGACCAGGAGGGCCAGGGCGACGGGGAAGTTGTCGCCGGCCGCGTAGGAGGCGAGCAGGGCGAGTCCGCCGCCGGCGAGCCAGGGCCAGACGGCGGCGCGGCGGCGCCCGCTGCGGTCGGAGAGCCGGGAGTTGAACAGCATGGCGGCGGCCGCGCAGGCGTAGGGGATGGCGGTGAGCAGCCCGGTGGCGCCGATGCCCTCGCCGGAGCCCTTCTTGATGATGGCGGGCAGCCAGAAGACGAAGCCGTACATGCCGAAGGACCAGAAGAAGTACTGGGCGGCCATGAGGAGGACGCGGGATGAGCGCGCGACACTCGTGTACTGCTCGCGCAGCGTGCCGGCGACGGGCTGTGCCGTGGTCCGCTGTTCGGCCAAGTCGGCTTCCAGGTAACGGAGTTCTTCCTCGGGGAGCCGCGCCTGCTCGGGGCGGTCCTTGATGAGCCACAGGCAGGCCAGACCCCACAGGATCGAGGGGACGCCCTCGGCGACGAACATCACGCGCCAGTCGGAGACCGACACCAGCCAGCCGGAGACGGCCGACAACCACATCACGGTGACCGGATTGCCCAGGATGAGCACGGTGTTGGCGCGTCCGCGCTCGCCGCGGGTGAACCAGCGGCTGAGCAGCATCACCATCGACGGCAGGACCGCGCCCTCGACCACCCCGAGCGCGAAGCGCACCGCGATCAGCTGCGCCGGGCTGCTCAACAGGCCCTGGATCACGGCGAGTACGCCCCAGGTCACGGTGGACCAGGCGACCAGGCGGCGGGCGCTGCGCTGCTCGGCGTAGATCGTGCCGGGTATCTGGAAGAAGAAGTAGCCGAGGAAGAAGGACGCGGCGATCAAGGAGTCGGTGCCGGCCGACAGATGAAGCTCGTCGGCCATGCCGCCCGCCGAGGCGATGGCGTAGTTGGACTTGTCGAGGTACGCGAGCGAGTACGTGACGAAGGCGACCGGCATCAGATACCGCGCGCGTGCCGAACGCCAGAACCCGGTGGGCGCCGCCTCGGGCACCGCGGTCTCGGTGGCAGGTGACGTCGCTGTCATTCCTGCACCCCCTGTTTTCCGTGAGGTGGAAAGTGTTTCACTGGACGGGAAGAACCGTACGAGAAGGAGACCCCGTTGACCAGAGCTGTGCACGACTCCGCCACCGACGTGCTTCTCCCCTGGGCCGGCCTCGACCGCCGGCACGGCGCCTGGCCCGAGGGCGTGCGGACGCACGTCTGGGACGGGGTGACCCCGGACAGCGAGCCGGACGCGGCGACGCTCGCGGGCGTCGGCCTGTGGGTCATGCCCTACGCCGTTCCCGACGCCGTACGGCTGCTGCCCCGGCTGCCGCACCTCAGGGCCGTGCAGTCGCTGAGCGCCGGGGTCGAGAAGCTGCTCCCGCTGCTGCCGCCCGGTGTCGCCCTGCACAACGGGCGCGGGCTGCACGACGCCTCCACCGCCGAGCACGCGCTCGGGCTGATCCTCGCCGCGCAGCGCGACCTGCCGCAGTGGGTCGCCGACCAGGCCGCCGGACGCTGGGAGCCGCACTTCACCCGCTCGCTGGCGGACGCGCGGGTCACGATCGTCGGCTACGGCTCGATCGGCGCCGCCCTGGAACAGCGGCTGCTGGCCTGCGAGGCCCAGGTCACCCGGGTCGCGCGGCGGGCCCGTCCGGAGCAGGACGTGCACCCGGTCGCCGAGCTGCCCGAACTGCTCCGCAGCACCGACATCGTCGTCCTGGTGCTGCCCGAAACGCCGGAGACGGAAGGGCTGTTGGGCGCGAGGGAGCTGGCCGCGCTGCCCGACGGCGCGCTGGTCGTCAACGTGGGGCGAGGGCGCACCCTGGACACCGGAGCGCTGCTCGCGGAGACCGCCGGGGGCAGGCTGCGCGCGGCGCTCGACGTGACCGACCCGGAGCCCCTGCCCGCGGACCACCCGCTGCGCCATGCCCCGGGCGTGCTGATCACCCCGCATGTCGGGGGCGGTTCCGCCGCGTTCCGGCCGCGCGCCGAGCGGCTGATCGTGGAGCAGGTGCGCCGCTTCGCCGAGGGCCTGCCACTGCTCAACGCCTTCCCGCGCGGCTGACGCACCGCGCGCCGTGGCCCGGACCGTACGGGCCACGGCGCGCGCGTTCGCGGACGCGCGTTCCCGGAATCGGGCGCGGTCGTGTGTGGGCACCTCACATGTGGAAACCCGTACGGACGACGGTGGCGGGCGCCATGTGCGTACCGCTCATCGGCCTGACGACATACGCGATCCTGCCGACGGGTAGGGCCCACACCCTCGCGGCTCCCCCGCCGGCAGCGTCCGACCGGACACTTCACGACGCGGACGACGACCAGGGAGGCCGCGATGCAGGACCGCAACGACCAGCGGAACGACAAACAGAAGAGCGGCGCTCCGAAGCCGCCGGACGAGCGGCCCCCCGAGTCCGTCGCCGACGTCCTGAGCGGACCGGGGGTCGACAGTCCCTCGTTCGCCGAACCCACCGAGCCCACCGGGCCGCCGCCCGCCCGGCCGGACCAGTCCGCCCCCGCCACGGTCGGTCCCACGGGGCGTCCGAGCGGCGCCGAGCGGGACCTCAGGGAGCAGGACGGCGCGTGGCTGACCACGGCCCAGGGCAATCGGCTGCACGACACCGATCACTCGCTCAAGGCCGGTCCGCGCGGTCCCGTGCTGCTCCAGGACCACCATCTGCGGGAGAAGATCACCCACTTCGACCACGAGCGAATCCCGGAACGTGTGGTCCACGCACGTGGTGCCGCAGCCCATGGTGTCTTCCAGGCGTACGGCAACGCCTCCGGGGTGACCCGCGCGGGCTTCCTCCAGGAAGGGGTCGAGACGCCGGTGTTCGTACGCTTCTCGACCGTGCTCGGCTCGCGCGGCTCGGCCGACACCGTGCGCGACACACGCGGGTTCGCCACGAAGTTCTACACCGACGAGGGCACGTTCGACCTGGTGGGCAACGACATCCCGGTGTTCTTCATCCAGGACGCGATCAAGTTCCCGGACGTCATCCACGCGGGCAAGCCGCAGCCCGACCGGGAGATCCCGCAGGCGCAGAGCGCCCACGACACCTTCTGGGACTTCGTCACCCTGCACACCGAGGCCACCCATCACACCCTCTGGAACATGTCCGACCGGGGTCTGCCCAGGTCGCTGCGGACGATGGAGGGCTTCGGCATCCACACCTTCCGGCTGGAGAACGCGGACGGCGAGACGACCCTCGTCAAGTTCCACTGGAAGCCCCGGCTGGGCGTGCACTCCCTGGTGTGGGAGGAGGCGCAGCTGATCTGCGGCATGGACCCGGACTTCCACCGGCGCGATCTGGCCGACGCCATCGAGGCGGGCGCGTATCCGCAGTGGGAGCTGGGCATCCAGACCTTCCCGGACACGCCGGACCAGACCTTCGAGGGCATCGACCTGCTCGACCCGACCAACTTCGTGCCCGAGGAGCTGGCGCCGGTGCAGCCGATCGGGCTGCTCACGCTGAACGCCAACCCGGTCGACTTCTTCGCCGAGACGGAACAGGTCGCCTTCCACCCCGGACACTTGGTGCCGGGCATCGACGTGACCGACGATCCCCTGCTCACCGGGCGGCTGTTCTCCTACCTGGACACCCAGATCAGCCGGCTCGGCGGCCCCAACTTCGCGCAGATCCCGGTCAATCGCACGCAGGCGCCGGTCAACGACATGCTGCGCGACGGGATGCACCAGACCGCCGTGCACACGGGCGTGGCCGCCTACCGGCCCAACTCCCTCGACGGCGGCTGCCCGTTCCTGGCCGGCCAGGCGCAGCACGCCTATGTGGAGACGCCGGTGACCGTGCCGGAGGGGCGGAAGGTGCGCGAGGCGCCGGAGTCGTTCGCGGACCACTTCAGCCAGGCGCGCCGGTTCTGGCTGAGCATGAGCCCCGTCGAGAAGGAACACATCGTCGAGGCCTACACCTTCGAGCTGGGCAAGTGCTACGAGAAGGTCATCAAGGAGCGCGGCCTCCAGGTGCTCGCCAACATCGACCCGGTGCTGTGCGCGGGCGTGGCGAAGGGGCTGGGGCTGCCCGCGCCGGAGCCGACGGTGCCGCTCGCCGACGTGGCGCCCTCGCCCGCACTGTCGCAGGTGGGGCGGGTCTGGCCGGTGGACGGGCGGATCATCGGCATCGTCGCGGGCCCGGACTCCGACCTGGAGGCGGTGCGCGTGGTGCAGAAGGCGGCCCTGGCGGCGGACGTCGTACCGCTGATCGTCGCCCCGGCCGGCGGCGAGCTGCCCGCCGACGGCGATCCGCTGACCGTGCAGCGCTCGTACGCCACGACGCGCTCGACCGAGTTCGACGCCGTGCTGCTCGCCGGGCCCGCGCCCCGCGACGACGGCGGTCAGGGCACCGACCCCCGCGTGGCCGTCCTGCTGGACGAGGCGTTCCGGCACGGCAAGGCGCTGGGCGGCTGGAACGGCGCGGAGGAGACGCTGCGGGCGGCCGGCATCCCGCTGGACGCGCCGGGCGTGGTGACCGGCGCGAACGCGGCCGACGTGCTGGAGCGGGTGCTGACGCTGCTGGGCGGTCACCGGGTGTGGGAGCGGTTCACGCCCCAGGTGTGACCGCGTCCCGGACGTGAGCGCGCACCGGGCGTGATTGCGCCCCGGACATGACCGCCGCGTCCCGGACGTGACCGCGTCCCCGTCGGAGCGGGCCGGGTCGATCCGGCCCGCTCCGGCCTGTTTTCCGGGGGCGAGAGCGGGGACTCGGGCGCCTATGGTGCGAATCGGATACACGATGATGACCGAACAGGCCGGGCCCCGGGAGCTGGTGGACCATGTGGTCCGCGCCGAGGAGGCGGGGTTCGACTTCTCCGTCACCTCCGACCACTACTTCCCGTGGCTGCGCTCGCAGGGCCACTCCCCCTATGCGTGGACGGTGCTCGGCGCGGCCGCGCAGGCGACCTCGCGTATTCCGCTGATGACGTACGTGACCTGTCCCACGGTCCGCTACCACCCGGTGGTCGTGGCGCAGAAGGCGGCGACGCTGCAACTGCTGGCGGAGGGCCGGTTCCGGCTCGGGCTCGGCGCGGGCGAGAACCTCAACGAGCATGTGACCGGCGGCGGCTGGCCCACCGTGGACGTACGGCACGAGATGCTGGAGGAGGCCGTCGACATCATCCGCGCGCTCTTCGCGGGCGGCCATGTCACCCGTCACGGCACGTACTTCGACGTGGAGTCGGCGCGGCTGTGGGACCTGCCGGAGAAGACGCCGCCCATCGGCATCGCCGTCTCCGGCGAGCAGTCCTGCACGCTGGCCGGGCATCTGGCCGACCTGGTCATCGCGACCGAGCCGAAGAAGGAGCTGCTGGCCGCCTTCGACCGGCACGGGGGTGCGGGCAAGCCGCGCGTCGGACAGCTTCCGGTCAGCTACGGGCCCGACCGCGAGGCCGCGATCGACCGGGCACACGACCAGTTCCGCTGGTTCGGGCTCGGCTGGAAGGTCAACTCCGAGCTGCCGCACCCGGACTCCTTCGCCTCGGCCACCCGGTTCGTGACCCGGGAGGACGTGGCGGAGTCGATTCCGTGCGGCGACGACCCGGAGGCGTTCGTGGCGGCGGTACGGCCGTACGTCGAGGCCGGGTTCACGGAGGTCGCCCTGGTGCAGATCGGCGGCGAGACCCAGCCGGACTTCATCGACTGGTCGCGCAAGACGCTGCTGTCCGCGCTGCGGGAGGCCTTCGGCTGATCCGTACGGCCCCGGGCCCATGGCGTATGAGCGCGCCACATGTGGGCCGCGCCCACAGTGTGAGCCCGGGGCGTGTGAGCCGTACCCATGGGGTTACTCGGAGGCCTGGAACGCAGCCCGTCCGCGAGGAGGAAACCGTGGCGATCCGGTACCAGCTCATCGAACGCGCTCCGGCCGAGGTGTGGGGCGTGCTGGCGGACCCCTATCGGTACGCGGACTGGGTCGTCGGCACCGCCGAGACCGCGCCCCGCGAGGGCGACTGGCCCGAACTCGGCTCGTCCCTCTCCTACACGATCCCGCTGGGCCCCAGGGTGGCCGAGGGGTACACCGTGGTCCGCCGCTTCGACCCGCCGCAGCATCTGGAGCTGGAGGCGCGCAGCGGGCTCGGCAGCGCGCGGATCGCCTTCGACATACGGCCCTGGGGCGAGAACACCCTCGTCATCGTGGACGAGCATCCGCTGACCGGCCTGGGCGGCCGGCTGCACAACTTCCTTCTGGACGCGGTGATCCAGCTGCGCCACCGGGGGATGCTCTCGCGGCTGGCCCGGGTGGTGGAGGAGACGTATCCGAGGACGCCGCCGGGGGGCAACGCCGCCTCGGCCGCGCGGTCCTCGGCGAGCGGGGAGGCCGGCCATGACTGACGCGGTGGTGATCGGGTCCGGACCCAACGGTCTGGTGGCGGCGAACATCCTCGCCGACCACGGCTGGAGCGTGACGGTACTGGAGGCAGCGGACACGCCCGGCGGCGCGGTGCGCAGCGACCACGGGGTGCACCCCGACTTCGTCAACGACCTGTTCAGTTCGTTCTATCCGCTCGCCGCGGCCTCCCCGGTCATCCGGGGCATGCGGCTGGAGGAGGAGGGCCTGCGCTGGTCCCACGCGCCCGCGGTGCTGGCCCATCCGCTGCCGGACGGGCGCTGCGCGGTCCTGGAACGGGAACGGGAGGCCACCGCGGCGAACCTGGACGGCTTCGCCGCCGGTGACGGCCGGTCCTGGCAGGAGCTGTGCGAGACCTGGGACCGGGCGGGCAAGGACCTGCTCGGCGCGATCTTCGCCACGATGCCCCCGGTCAAGCCGCTGGTGGCGCTGGGCCTGCGGATGCGGGCCCACGGAAGCCTGCAGCTCGCGCGGAACATGCTGCTGCCCGTGCGCCGCTTCGGCGAGGAGGAGTTCGACAGCGAGGCGGCACGGCTGCTGGTCGCGGGCACCGCCCTGCACGCCGACCTCGGCCCGGAATCGGCGGGCGGCGGGGGCTTCGGCTGGATCATGACCATGCTCGGGCAGACGTACGGCTTCCCCGTGCCGGTCGGCGGCGCGGGCGCCCTGATCCGCGCGCTGCAGAGCAGGCTGGAGCGCCGGGGCGGCACCGTCCGCTGCGGCACGCGGGTGACCCGGGTGGTGGTCGACGACGGCCGGGCGCTCGGGGTGCGTACGGCCGACGGCGACGCGATCCCGGCGCGCCGGGCCGTCGTCGCCGCGGTGTCGGCCCCCGCGCTGTACGGCTCCCTCGTCGCGCCCGAGCACCTGCCGGAGCGGGTCCGCTCGGACATGGAGCGGTTCCAGTGGGACTTCGCCACCTTCAAAGTGGACTGGGCACTCAGCGGCCCGATCCCGTGGAAGGCAGAAGAAACGGGCCGCGCGGGGACCGTGCACATCGCCGACAGCGTGGACGACCTCACCCGGTTCGCGGCGCAGATCGCCATGCGGCTCGTCCCGGACCGGCCCTTCCTGCTCCTCGGCCAGATGACCACCGCCGATCCGACCCGCTCGCCCTCGGGCACCGAGTCGGCGTGGGCGTACACCCATCTGCCCCGTGACCCCCGCGGCGACGCGCTGGAGGGCGGCCCGCTCACCGGGTCCTGGGACCCCGCCGAGCGCGAGATCATGGCGGACCGGATCGAGCAGCGGGTGGAGGAGTACGCGCCCGGGTTCCGCGGCCGCGTCATCAGCCGGCGTGTGCTGGCACCGCCCGCGCTCCAGGCGGCCGACGCCAATCTGAACGAGGGCGCGCTCAACGGCGGCACCACCAATCTGCACCAGCAGGCGGTCTTCCGCCCGATCCCGGGCACCGGCCGCCCCGAGACCCCGATACGGGGCCTGTATCTGGCCTCGGCCTCCGCGCATCCCGGCGGCGGGGTGCACGGCGCACCCGGTGCCAACGCGGCGCAGGCCGCCCTCGGCGCGCGCCGTCCCCTCGTGTGGACCGTGGCCGCCCTGCACCGCGCGCTCCAGGGGCGGTGACGGGCGCGGACGCAGGTGGCGAAGCGCCGTCCCGTGGCCGATGCTGGTCTGGCCGGACCGCCCCGTCACCAACGGCGTCGGGGTGAACACGCACAGCACCGTGACCGACGCACGACGCTCACCGGGAGAGGCCCATGGACTCCGCCTCGCAGAACGCGCGATCCGCCGCCGCCAAGCACGCCCTCGACACCGAGCCGCAGTACATCGACGCTCCGCTCACCGCCGCGGCCGCGTTCCTGGTCCTGACGATCAACTCCGGCGAGCAGGCGATGGCCAAGGCGCGCTCCGTGGTCGCGAGCACGGACGACCTCGTCAAGGACATCCGTATCCAGCAGGTCAATTCCTCGGTCTTCACCTGCAACGTCGGAATCTCCCACCACGCCTGGGAGCCCTTGACGAAAAAGCCGCTGCCGAAGGAACTCAAGCCGTTCCAGGAGATCCGGGGTGCCCAGCACACCGCCGTCGCCACCGAGGGCGATCTGCTGTACCACATCCGCTGCGACTCGGTCGATCTGATCATCGAATTCGAGAAGATCCTCCTGGAGGCGTTCGGCGATTCGGTGACGGCCGTGGACGACGTCACCGGTTTCCGTTACTACAACGGCCGCGACCTTCTCGAATTCGTCGACGGCACGGCGAACCCCGACGGCCTGGACCTGCCGGAGGCCACGCTCGTCGGCGAGGAGGACCCGGCCTACGAGGGCGGAAGCTACGTGGTCATCCAGAAGTATCTGCACAACCTGACCGCCTGGCGGTCGCAGACCACGGAGACCCAGGAAGCCGTCATCGGGCGCACCAAGTTCGACAACATCGAACTGCCGGACGCGACGGAGGGCCAGAAGTCCCACAAGACCCTGTGCACGATCCAGGACGCCGAGGGCGAACACGACATCCTGCGCGACAACATGCCCTTCGCCCATCCCGGCCGGGGCGAGTTCGGCACGTATTTCATCGGGTACTCACGGCATCTGTGGGTCACCGAGAAAATGCTGGAGCGCATGTTCATCGGAGACCCTCCGCCCCTGCACGACCGCATTCTGGACTATTCGCGGGCCGTGACCGGGGTGACGTTCTTCGTCCCGGCGCGCAAATTCCTCAGCAATCTCGACGGCTGATTCCCCGGCAGTCCCGACGGCCGAGCCCGCGGAGACTCCGCGCGGAAAGGCGGGACTTCGGCGCCCGGTCCGCCGTACGGGAGGGGCGGCCGAGCACCACGCCGGCCAGGACCAGCAGCAGCCCGCCCCACTGACGTACAGTCAGCGCCTCGGCGGCGATCACCGTGCCGAGCAGCACGCCCGCGACCGGGTTCAGCAGGCCCACCAGGCCGACCGTGCCCGCGGGCAGGTGCCGCAGGCCCGTGAACCAGGCGACGCAGGCCAGCGCGGTGGCGACCAGGGCGACATAGCCGAACGCGAGCAGCGCCGGGACCGGGAGCGCGGGCGGCGGCCCCTCCACGAGGGCCGCGGCGGGCAGCAGCATCAGACCGCCGGCGGTGAGCTGCCAGGCGGTCGAGGCGAGCACATCGGTGCCGGCGCCGCCCCACCGCTTGGCGAGGATGTAGCCGAGGGACGAGACCAGCATGGCGGCGACGGAGGCCCCGACCCCGGGCAGACTCACGGCCTCGGCCCCGGTGAGCAGCAGCAGGCACACCCCGGCGAGCCCGGTCAGGGCGCCGGCCAGATGGGCACCCCGGGGCCTCTCCCCCACCAGGAGCCACGCGATCAGCATCATCGTCAGCGGAGACACCGCCATGACGGTCGAGGCCACGCTCGTCGGCAGGAGTTGGGCGGCGACGTAGACGAGCACGAAGAACACGCTCACGTTGAGCAGGCCGAGGACGGCCGAGCGCCACCACCAGGCGCCGTGCGGACGCTTCCGGCTGAGCGCCAGCAGCACCAGCCCGGCGGGCAGCGCCCGCAGCGCGGCCCCGTACAGCGGGCGGTCCGGCGGCAGGAACTCGTGCGTCACGAAGTAGTTGGTCCCCCACGCCACCGGTGCGACCGCCGTCAGTGCCACCCAGCGCCCATTAGCTTCCATGGAAGCCAATATAGCTTCCCGGGAAGCTAAAGTGGAGGCATGGAGAATCCGCAGCCCCTGGACCGCGTGGCCCACATCCAGGAGGAGTGGCGCCGCGAGCGCCCCGACCTCGACGTCTCCCCGCAGGGTGTGATCGGCCGGCTGCACCGGCTGGCGGACCGGCTCACCGGGGAACTGTGTCTCGTGTACCGCCGGTACGGCCTCGGCGAGGGCGAGTTCGACGTGCTGTGCGCGCTGCGCCGCGCCGGTGCGCCCTACGAGCGGGCGCCCGGCGAGCTGGCCGCGCACACCATGGTGACCACGGGCGCGATGACGAAGCGGATCGACCGTCTGGAGAGCGCCGGGCTCGTCACCCGCCGCCGCTCGGGCGACGACCAGCGCGGCCGGATCGTCGCCCTCACGGACGCCGGACGCGAGCTGATCGACGAGGCGTTCACCGACCACATGCGCAACGAACGCCGGCTGGTGGACCTGCTCGGCCCCGCCGAGGCCGAGGCGCTCGAAGCCCTGCTGGGGGCCTGGCTGACGCGCCTGGACGGGCCGCGCGGCTGATCTCAGTCCCGCGAGGTGTCCGGCTCGGTGCCCGACGAGGCGTCCGGCTTGGCGTTCGGTCCGGCGTTCGACCCGGTCTCCAGCCCGGTCTCCGGCGCCGCCTCTCGCGCGGCGCCGAGCGCCTTGGCCACGGCAGCGGAGACGGCCCGATCCATCTTGCGCTTGCGGCGCCTGCGCAGGAACACGTATCCGCCGGCGAGTACGACGAGGGCGGCGACGGCGGCCAACTGCCCCCACGGCCAAGCCCACAGGGACTCCCGCGCGGTCACCGGCGCGGCCCGCACGGGCGCGTCCTCGCCGTCGGAGGCGACCGGCCGCAGCACCAGCCCGGCGTCCAGCCGCACGGCGGGCCAGACGCCCTTGACGGTGACGGTACGGGTCAGCGAGCCGCCGGGCAGGAGCTCGGGCAGGTCGCCGATGGGAGCGGTCTGCTTGATCAGGCCGAACAGCCCCCGCGTTTCGACGACTTGACGGGCCTTCAGCCGGACATTGCCGGTGTTCGCGACGGTGTAGGTGAGCCGGAGACTGCCGCCGCCGAGCGGGTCGAAGGTGCCGTCGTAACCGGCGTGCAGACGGCTCACGGTGAGCGAGGGCTTGAGCGGCCCGGCGACCTGCAG
The DNA here is from genome assembly GCF_040703155.1 of Streptomyces sp. NPDC005435. Lineage (NCBI taxonomy): Bacteria > Bacillati > Actinomycetota > Actinomycetes > Kitasatosporales > Streptomycetaceae > Streptomyces > Streptomyces sp. NPDC005435. The sequence continues at coordinate 71,989 of NZ_JBEXEQ010000022.1, read as the reverse complement.
ATAGAGGCGCGCGCCGAGCCGGCGGTCGAGCCGTACGGTCCCGTCCCCGGACTTGGTGACCAGCGAGGTGACCACCCCGCCGGAGTGGTCGCCCGGGGTCGCGTCGGCGGGGACCGTGAGGGTGAAGGGCACGGTGGCGGACTGCTGGCTCTTCAGGGTGAGCGTGGTCGACTTCAGGGTGACCCAGGAGCCGACGTCGCGCGGCTTCTTGTCACCGGCCAGCAGGTCGAGGCCGCCACTGGGCGTCGTGAACGCGTCGCTGGCGTAGACGCGGAGCCGGATGGCGCGGTCGCCGCGGTTCACCACGGAGAGGGCGTCGGTGACGCGGGAGCCGGGGGCGAGGGTGTAGACGAACCGGCTGCGGCCCTGGCCTGCCTGGGTGTCGGCGGGGGCCGCTCCCCAGGAGATCTGGCCGTCTCCCGGGCTCGCGGGCGCGGCGACGGCGTGCACCGCCGTGCACCACAGGGCCGCGCACACGGCCAGTACGGTGGCGAGCAGGCGGCGGGGCGGAAACGGTGGGGCGGGTCTTCGGTTCATGGTTCTCTCCGTCGTCGAACGGCCGGCCGCGCCGTGGGGGGTGAGCCGGGTCCGGCCGCTCGCGACGTTGTGCCGACCCGGCACGGGCCTTGCCTGTGGGGGCGGTTGCCGCCCGTGCCGGGTGTGGTGCTGGTGCTACGGGTGTCAGCTGAGCGCGGTCAGCGTGAGGGTGGTGGTGTAGGTGCCGGACTCGGTGGTGGCGGGCAGCCGCAGATCGAGCGCGGCACCGAGGGTCGCGGTGCCCTTGGCGTGCCCGGCACCGGCGGAGCCGAGGACGGCGGACCCGGTCAGACCGGCACCGCTGTCGATGCCCGACGCCACGGCGGCACCGGCGTGCGCCCCGGCCCCGTCGGCGACCACCGAGGGCGTCCAGCCGAGGTACTTGCCGGACAGTCCGCCGGTGAAGTCGCCGGTCTGGCCGGAGACGGACCAGGCGGGCGCCCCGGCGCGGGTGTCGGTCACCTTGACGGGCTTCAGGTCACCGGTGGACTGGAGGTAGGCCCCCTTGTTCACGGCGTCCGTCAGGGTCACGGCGTGGTCGGTGCCGTCGATGGTCCAGGTGAACTCCCCTGCCTGCTCCGGCACGGTGGCCGTGATGGTCTGCTCCCCTTCCGAAGCCGCCGGATCGTCGCCGCCCCCGCCGGCGGCGGTGTAGGAAACGCTCAGCGGGGTGGCCGGCTTGGCCGCGTCACGCGCGCCGCCCGAGGTGAACCAGTACGAGGACTGACCCGTCAACTGCTGGAAGTCAACGAAGCTCTGCGGGAACGAGCCCCAATACGGCGTGTTGGCAGCGGACTTGGCGGGCTGTCCCGTCGTCCCGGCGGGCACCGACACCGCCACCCCCAGGTAGTCCGGCGTCACGGTGAAGCCCGACTCGCCCAGCTCGACATGGCTCAGGTTCGCCAGCGTCACCGTCGTCGCGGGGAGCGGCACCCACTTGCCCGGGTCGTTCATGTCCGCGCCATAACCGGACGCGGTCGCCGTCAACGTCCCCGTGCCGTCGGCCTTCACCGTCAGCGTCGGGTCCGTGGCGGACCAGTACGTCAGACCGCCGTAGAACACGGACGTGAACGAACCCTGCCAATGGACCGTCGCCGTACCGGCCGAACGGTCCACCGTCCCCGTCCCGTTGTGGAACACCACCCGGTTCCGGGTCAGCGACGTGGTCGAACCTGCCGACACAGCAGCCCCGTTGGGGTCCTGGCACTTCGTCGCCCATGACGGCTGCGACCAGGCTCCGGCGCTGTCCGGCTTCTCGACCGAGACATCGCCGTCGTGCGTGGAGTAGAGGCCGTCCGCCTGGGTCCACAGCCGGCTCGACCCGGTGTCCCCGGCCTTGCCGGCCGACAGGAAGTTGCACCCTCCGAAGAACGCGCCACCCCCCTGCTCACCGCTCAGACCCCACGCGAACGACGCGCCCGACACCTGCACCGGGGCGGCCGAGGCCGAACCGGCCCCGGCGATCAGGCCGGACACGGCCAGGGCGCCGGCGACCACGCCCGTGAGGGTGCGGCGGGTGTTCGCTCTCGCGCCGGTCCGGCGCGCAGTGATTCGATACATTTGCTTCTTCTCTCCCGTAGAGAAATCAGGTGGGACACGCGGTGTCCCACCGGTCGAGGGGCCGGGCGGGCAGGCCCGGCCCCTTCGGCTTGTGGTGGGCGGTCTCAGCGGTGCGCCCCGGCGGGCCGCACACGGCGGCGCGCGAGGACGACCAGCGCAAGGCCCGCGGCCAGGCAGGCGGCGGCAGCGGCGGAGGTGCCCACGACAGGGGTGCCTGTGCCGGTGCTGGCCAGCGTGTCGCCGGGCCGGTACTTGAGGTCGGGGACGAGCCCGGAGCCGTCACCGCCGGAGCCGCCGGTGCCTCCGGCACCCTGGCCGCCCGTGGAGCCGCCGTCCGAGCCGCCGGGCGCGCCTCCGCTCCCGGTGCAGCCGGACAGCAGCACGGTCGCGTCGTCGAGCTGCTGGCCCTTCTGGTAGAAGCTCGTGCCCTGGAAGGTGAACGCCTTGGTGTCCAGGATCGCGGTGTGCATCGTGCGGCTGATGCCGGAGGAGCTGGCGCGCGGGGTGCCGCCGGTCAGGTCGACGGAGGCCAGGGCGACGTCCTCGCGGGCGTCGGTCACCGGCTTGCTCCCCGGAGCGCTGACGGTCAGGCTGACGTCGGCGTACAGCGTGCCGCTCTTGCCGTGCACGGTCAGCCGGGGGCCGGCGATCACGATCTTGAAGTAGTGGGCCGGGTAGGAGTACGTGACCTTGCCGCCGTACTGCACGGTGAAGTCGTCCGGCGAGGTGTAGGCGGAGCCGGCCTCGAACGGCCAGCGGTAGGTGCCGGTGCTGTTTTTGCCCGTGACGGCCAGGTCCTCGGAGAGGATCTTCAGTCCGTCGGCCGCGGTGATGCTGTTGTCCGCGGGACCGCCGACGTACGAGCGGAAGCTCTTCTTGAATCCCCAGGTCAGGCTGCCGCCCTTGACTCCGTCGGTCAGCTCGCAGCTGCCCCGGCCGGTCACGGTGGCCGTGGGTGAGCCGGTGGGCTTGCCGCTCGGGGACGACGCGGTGGTGCTGGGCGTGGGCGACGTGGTGGCCGGATCGCTGGGCGTGGGGTCGTCGTTGCCGCCGGCGGCGGTGTAGGAGACGCTCAGCGGGGTGGCCGGCTTGGCGGCGTCACGCGCCCCGCCGGAGGTGAACCAGTACGAGGACTGACCGGTCAACTGCTGGAAATCCACGAAGCTTTGCGGGAAGGAACCCCAATACGCCTCGTTCGACGCCGACTTGGCGGGCTGCGCGGTCGCACCGGCGGGAACCGACACCGACTCGCCCAGATAGTCGGGCGTCACGGTGAAGCCCGACTCCCCCAGCTCGACATGGCTCAGGTTCGCCAGCGTCACCGTCTTCGCGGGCAACGGCACCCACTTACCGGGGTCGTTCATGTCCGCGCCATAGCCGGAGGCCGTGGCCGTCAACGTCCCTGTGCCGTCAGCCTTTACCGTCAGCGTCGGATCGGTGGCGGACCAGTACGTCAGGCCGCCGTAGAACACGGACGTGAACGAACCCTGCCAATGGACCGTCGCCGTACCGGCCGAACGTTCCACCGTCCCCGTCCCGTTGTGGAACACCACCCGGTTCCGGGTCAGCGAGGTCGTCGAACCGGCGGACACCGCCTTGCCGTCGGGGTCCTGGCACTTGGTCGTCCACGTGGGTTCGGACCACGCGCCGGCGGCGTCGGGCTTCTCCACAAAGACGTCACCGTCGTGCGTGGAGTAGAGGCCGTCCGCCTGGGTCCACAGCCGGCTCGACCCGGTGTCCCCGGCCTTGCCTGCGGACAGGAAGTTGCACCCTCCGAAGAACGCGCCACCCCCCTGCTCACCGCTCAGACCCCACGCGAACGACGCTTCCGACACCTGCACCGGGGCGGCCGAGGCCGAACCGGCCCCGGCGACGACGCCCGAGGCCAGCACCGCCCCCACGAGGGCGCTGCGGACTATGGGGCCACGGCGTCTCTTGCTCTGGGTACTCACTTCTCTCCCGAATTCACGGACGTGGCACCGCGCTTGCGCCGGCGCAGCAGCCAGAGGGCGGACAGGATGACGGCCACCACCACGACGGCGGCGCAGCCGGCCACGAGCAGGCCGGTCCTGGAGACGGAGGTGGCGCTGACGACCGGGTCGGCCGCCACGGCGGGCGTCGCGGACGAGGTCGCTGAAGGGCTCGGGGTGGCCGGGGCGGCGGCGGTCTCGGAGGCCGCCGGGGACGGGGTCGCGGTGGGCGTCGGCTTCGCGGACTTCGTGTGCTGCGTCTTCGACGGAGTGGGCCGGGCCGGCTTGGTCGCGGGTGCCCCGCCCCCGCCGGGTGCGGCGAAGTCGATGGGGGTGAAGGTCTCGTTGCGCGGGTTCGCCACGCCGTGCGCGCCGATGGTGATCACTCCGCAGCGGACCTTTCGGCAGTCGATCTGGCGGATGCCGCCGTCGCGCCCCTTGGCCGGGAAGACGGCGCCGGGCACGACCAGGGTCGCGTCCCAGGTGCCGTCCGCGCGGAGGGTGCCGCCGTTGGCCGCGTAGGCGGTCGGATCGCCGGGGAAGGCGACGAACCGCTGGTAGCCGTGGTTGTCCTTGGTCTCGGAGTCCTGGACGTAGACGTAGTCGACACCGCTGGTACCGCCCTGGCTGGGGCGCCAGTCGCCGCTGACGGTGCCGAACAGCACGTAGACGCCGCCGAATCCGTTCTTGACGGACTGGAAACCGGCGCCGTGCAGCCGCAGTTTCGTGGCGTACTCCGGGTCGGCGGTGGCCGGGCTCGCGCTCACCCGGGCGGCCGCCATGGCGGGCGGTGCGGGTACGAGGACGGCGGCCAGGGTGAGGAAGGCGGCGGTCGCGAGGGAGGACAGCAGCCGGAGTCCGGTTCTCCGCCGTCCCGGCGGTGCCGGTGTGCGATCGGTGGGCGTGGTCATGAGGAGGGCGTTCCTTTGCCGTTCCGTCGGGGTCCGACCAGCACCGATCCGGTGACGGGGTGCGGGAGGACCTCGATGGGGAGCTGGTAGACCTCTTCGAGGAGAGGTTCGGTGAGGACGGAGGCGGGCTCGCCGCGTTCGACCAGGCGGCCCGCGTGCAGGACGGCGATCTCGTCGGCGTAGGCGGCGGCGAGCTGGAGGTCGTGCAGCACGGCCAGCACGGCGTGGCCGGCGTCGGCGCGCTCGCGGGCGGTGCGCATGAGCTGTTCCTGGTGGCGCAGGTCGAGGGCGGCGGTGGGTTCGTCGAGCAGCAGGACCGGGGTGCTCTGGGCGAGGACGCGGGCGAAGGAGGCGCGGGCCTGCTCGCCGCCGGAGAGCGTGGGGTAGCGGCGGTGGGCGAAGCCGGTCATGCCGGTGGCGGTCAGCGCCCGCGCGACGGCGTCCTCGTCGTCGTCCTCGGCGTCGGTACCGGCCCAGGGTGCCCGGCCCATCGCCACCACGTCCGCCACGGTGAACGGGAAGGACAGCAGCGGGCGTTGGGGCAGGACGGCGCGGCGACGCGCGAGGTCGGCGGGGTGGGTTCCGGCGGTGGGGAGGCCGTCGACACGCACGGTCCCGGTGGTGGGCGGCAGGTCTCCGGCGAGCAGGGACAGCAGCGTGGACTTGCCCGCGCCGTTGGGTCCGACGACCGCGAGCAGGGTGCCGGCGGCGAGGTCGAGGTCCACGTCCTTCAGCAGCCAGGTGCCGCTCACGCGCAGGCCGAGGCCGCGTGCGGAGAGCAGGACGGTGCCGGGTTCGGGGGCGCGGGGCGGTCCCGGTCTGCGGCGGGTGAACCGGGTCAGTACAGTACGGGCGTTCATGTCCAGCCTCCCGCCCGTGCGCGGGTGGTGCGCAGCAGCCAGAAGAAGAAGGGGCCGCCGACGAGGGCGGTGAGCATGCCGATCGGGAGGTCGGCGTAGGCGACGGCGGTCCGCGCGACGACGTCGGCGGCGGCGAGGAGCACCGCTCCGCCCAGCATGCTGGCGGGGATCAGGACCCGGTGCCCGGGCCCGACCGCCATGCGCACCAGGTGCGGTACGACGAGCCCGACGAAGCCGATGACCCCGCTGAAGGCGACGGCGGCGGCGACCATGACGGCGATGAGCACGATGGCGGTGACGCGGAGGCGTTCGACGTCGACCCCGAGGTGCCGGGCGGCGCGGTCGCCGAGGGCGAGCAGGTCGAGGCGGCGGGCCAGCAGACAGGCGCCGAGCAGGCCGACGGCGGCGAACGGCGCGACGCTGCCGACATACGCCCAGCGGCTGCCGTTGAGGCTGCCGAGCTGCCAGAAGACGATCTGGTCGCGGGCGGTCTGGCTGCCGAAGAACATGCAGAAGGCGAGCCCGGCCCCGGCGACGGCGTTGATCGCGATCCCGGTGAGCACCAGCGTGACCACCTCGGTGCGGCCGCCCGCGCGGGAGAGCAGATAGACGAGGAGCACGGCCACGAGTCCGGTCGCGAAGGCCGCCACCGGGACGGTGAACTGGCCGAGCACGTCGACCCCGGCGACGATCACGAAGGCGGCGCCGAGCGCGGAGCCGGAGGACACGCCCACGACTCCGGGTTCCGCGAGCGGGTTGCCGAACACGCCCTGCATCAGCGCGCCCGCGGTCGCCAGGACGGCGCCGACGAGCAGCGACATGACGACCCGGGGCATCCGGATCTCCCACAGCGCGGACTCCGCGAAGGGGTCGCCGACGGGGTGGCCGAGGCCGAGGGGCCCGGAGAGGCGGTGCAGTACGGAGCCGGCGACGTCCGCGAACCCGATGCCGTACTGGCCGACGGCGGCCGAGCCGAGGGAGACCAGGACCAGGGCGGCGCCGAGCCCGGCGAACAGGGCGACGCGGGCGGTGCGTCGGGCGGGCCGCTCGGGGTGCGGTTCGGCGGGCGGCTTCGGGGCCACAAGGGCGCTGTCGGCCTTCGAGGTGGTGTCCAGTGTGGTCACGGCTTGGCTCCGGGGACGGAGTCGGGCGCGTAGACGGCGCGGGCCAGCGCGTCCAGGACCTGGGCGGTGAGGGGTCCGAAGGACAGCACCTGGTAGTCGCTCATGTCGACGATGCGGTGGTGCCGGCCGGCCGGGGTCTGGGCGACGCCGGGCAGCTTGAGCGCGCCGTCCACGCCTCCGACGGACCGCAGGCCCTCGCTCATCATCAGGATGACGTCGGGTCTGGCCTTCGCCATCGCCTCGGCGTTGAGCGGGGTGAAACCGTTGATGCCGGAGTCGCTCGCGACGTCGACCGCGTGCAGCGCGGAGATGAGCGAGTCGGCGCCCGACCCCTTGCCGAACAGGTAGTAGACGCCCGCCTGTCCGCGTGCGTAGAGGAAGATGACCCGGGGGCGCCGGGCGGCGTCGGCGGGCACGATGCCGGCGATCTGCCGCTGTTCGGCGGCGAGTTCCTTGTCCAGCCGCGCGCGCAGCTTCCGCCCCTCGGCCTTCACGCCGAGCCCGGCCGCTACCTCGTCGACGAGCGTGCCGACCGTGTCCAGCGAGCGCTTGGCGCCGACGACGACCACGGGCACGCCGGAGTCGCGCAGTTGGAGCACGGCGTCCCACGGTCCGAGGGTGGTGTCGGTGATGAGCACGGTCGGGTGCAGGGCGAGGATCGCCTCGGCGTTGAGCTGGTGTCCGCCCCGGGTGACCAGCGGCAGCTTCTTCGCGGCGGGGAATCCGGTCGACTGGTCGCGGCCGACGAGCCGGTCCCCGAGGCCGAGTCCGTAGACGGTGGCGGCGAGGCTGCCGTACAGGTCGAGCGCCAGGATCCGGTCGTCGCTGCGGACGGTCACCTTGGTGCCCTGCGCGTCGGTGACGGTGGCCGGGAGGCGGGGGTGCGCGGTGCGGGTCACCGGGGTGATGCCGGGGTCCGCGACCCTGGCCGTGGTGGGGCCATCGTGGGAGCGCGGGTCGGCCAGCGGCTTCACCTCGCTCCAGGGGACGGTGCGGGTCGCGCCGGTGACCTCCGCGCCGGCGTGCGTGCCGCCGCCGTTCGCATGGCAGCCGCTGAGGAGCAGGGGGGCGACCAGCAGGAGGGCGATGAGGGAGCGGTGGAACAGGGGAACGGCCGGGCGGGGTGATCCACCGCCGTGGGCACGGGCCGACGGCGGTGAACTCGGGGGCGGGGCCGGTCTGTTGCTGCCCGTCACAGGGCTGCCTCCAGGTAGGACGGCGGGGCGTGCGGGGGCACGGCCGACTGCGTCGCCGGATCAGCCCCCCACGCGAAGTTTAGGTAAGGCTAACCTAACTGAATGGTCCTCGGGTGTCACCGCCGAGCCCGCGAAGACCCCTCAGGCGCCGAGCGGGAACAGCGCGTCGAGGTCCGCGAACACGGCGCTGTTCAGGGCGAAGGCGTGACGGCACTCCTCCACCACGCGCTGCTTCTCCAGCTCGTCCACCGGCAGGGCGTCGAGCATGTCCCGGTACTGCCGCTTGAAGGCGGCCGGGTTGTCGATGCCCTCGAAGACGTAGAAGCGCACGCCGTCGCCCTTGTGCTCCAGACCCCAGGTGCGCTCCGCGATGCTCCGGATGACCTGACCGCCCGACAGATCGCCGAGGTAGCGGGTGTAGTGGTGCGCCACGTATCCGGCCGGCCAGCCGGCGGCCACCTCCGCGACGCGGGCCACGTACCGCTCGGTCGCGGGCAGCGGCGCGATCCGCTCGCGCCAGCCCTCCCCCAGCAGATGCCGCAGATCGCGCTCGACCTCCGCGACCCGCATCAGCTCCGGGCGCAGGAACGGACCGGCGACCGGGTCCTCGCGCAGCGTCCCGGCGGCGCTCTCCAAGGCGCGGTACACGAAGAGCAGTTGCTCGGTGTAGCGGATGTAGGCGTCCACACCGAAGCGGCCGCTGAGCAGGTTGTGCATGAACGGCGCGCTCTCGGCCTCGGTGTGCCGGTCCTGGCTCGCCGCGCGAATGACCGTCGAGAAAAGGGGCGTTGACAACGTTTCCTCCCTGGCAGGGCTCGCAGTCATGCTGCAACTGAGGTTCACCTAAGTCAACACCTTACCGACGCCTTGTCGGCATGAATTTTTAGGTTAGGCTCACCTAAGTTATCCGGTCGGTGCGCCGTCTGGCGAGGCCACGGCGGCCGCATGACCCCGCGTCAGCGGACTCCCTTCGACGAACGGACTTCACGATGCGCTCCAGACCGTTATCCGCGCGCACGGCCGTCGGTCTCGCCGCGGCGGCCTCGGCGGTCGCCCTGACCCTCGCCGGGCCGGCCCAGGCACAGCCCGGCGCGCGAGAGGCCGCCGACGCCTCGCGCGCCCTCCACCGCGTGACCCACGCGAGCCTGGAGTGGGGCGTCAACGCCATCTACCAGGGCGGCAATCCGGCCAACGCGGGCTGCAACTTCTTCTCGGCCGGGACGCAGAAGGAGTTCCGCCCGGCGCGCGGACACGTGCGCGTCATCCACCGGATGCCCGACGGCACCGCGCAGGGCGTCTCCGAGGCGACCAAGTGCGTACCCGGCGGTCCCGGAACCCGCTTGAACCAGCGCGTGCTGTTCACGGACGGCGCCGGCACCGCCGACCGCGCGACCGGCAGGGCGACGATCCGCTGGAAGGGCGCCTTCACCGCGAACGCGTACGGCGGCCTGGTCACCTGGTACCTCAAGAACCCCGTCCTCACCATCGCCCGGGACGGTTCGGGCACCCTCACCGCGACCGGCGGGGGCATGGGCGCCGACCGCGAGGACCCGGAGCGGCAGACCGAGGTCCCGCCCCGCCACGTCACCGTCGCGGCCTTCGACCGGGTACGGCTGGACCGTACGGCGGGACGGGGCGGCGGCGCCCTGATATCCCCGCGTTTCTCGGGCGTGGACTACTTCCCGCTCGTCGACGGGGTCCGCTCGGCCGTCTCCGCGATCCCCGACGCGGTCAAGAAGGCGAAGCCGGACTGGGGTTCCTGGCCGCAGTCGTTCGTGGACCTCCAGTACGAGACGGGCCTGTCCAGCTACTGGCACACCAGCGGCCTCAGCGCCGACCCGGACAAGCCGCCGTACGACCTCTCGGTACGGTTCGGCTCGGCACCCGAGATCCAGAACGTCCCCGTCATCCGCGCGAACCCCTCCACCACGGCCACCGCGCCGTACGTCGAGGGCCGCGACCTCGTGATCAAGGCCGGCACCGCGCACGCCACGGGCCTCCAGTGGGAGCGCGCGGCCTCGGCGAACGGCCCCTGGTCCCCCGTCGAGGGGGCGACCGGCGAGCACCTGACCATCCGGGCGGTCGACTCCTCCTGGAACGGCACGTACGTGCGCGTCGCGGCGACCAACGCGGCCGGCCGCGCCGTCTCCGCCGCGCTGCGCCTCACCACCGCGCCGTACGCGGCACCCGCCTTCTCCGAGCAGCCCCGCGATCTGGCCGCGATCCAGGGCACGGACGCGGCGGTCGGGTTCAGGGTGACCGGCAACCCGGCCGTCGACCCCGAAACCGTTGTCCTGGAGCGGAGTTCGGACGCCGGAGCCACCTGGAAGCCCTGGAGTGAAGCGCGTTACGGTGGCGGCCGGTTCACGATTCCGGCGATCCCGCTGGCGGCCGACGGAAGCCTGGCGCGGGTCAGGGCGGCGAACACCGAGGGCACGACGGTGACTTCGGCCGCCTTCTCCGTCCGCGTCTTTCCGGCGACCGGCAAGCCGCAGCTGGTGGTGCTGCCGGACAAGCCCGTGGACCCGGCCGGCTCGACCCGGCTGACGGTGCTCGGAGCGGGCTTCGACGTGCCGGACTGGGCGAGTCCCACGCTCACCTACTCGCTCGACCTCGGCCTCTTCGACGCGGAGGTCTGGCAGCCCGGGCGGCAGGGCACGCGGGACTGGATCGCCACGTCACCGCAGACCAGCGGCGGGCAGCTCTACCACGACGCCCTGCGGGCGAGCGGCGGCGCGTTCACCGTCTCCCTGACCGTCCCGGCGGGCCGGCTGACGCCCGGCCGGGACTACGGGATCGGGGCGTTCCTGCGGCTCACCGACATCAAGACCTGGCAGGACACCTTCGACAACCGCTCCCTGGACGCGTGGACGCCTCTTTCGACAGCCCCGGAGGTGGTAAGTTAGGTGAGCCTAACCTAAGGAGGGTTGATGGCTCCCGGCCCCACCAACGCGGAGCGGGTGCGCTCGGTCCTGGCTCGCGCCGAGTCCCTGGGACTCACGACCGACGCCACCCGCTACGACCTGATCTCCATGCACACGGTCGACGACGGCGGCACGCTGCGCCTGCGCGTCCCCGCGGCCAGCCCGCTCGCCGCCGAGGCCGTGTCCGCGCCCCGTGCCGCGCTGCCGGCCCGGCTGCACTTCACCGACCTCGCCCCGACCCCGGTCCGCGACCGGGTCCGCAGCCGGGTCGCCCTCACCGGACGCCTCACCCCGGCCGAGATCCAGGCCGAGCCGGACATCCTGGTCCTGCGCCTGGACCTGGCCCGCGCCGCCGTCCAGCAGGACGGGAAGTCCGCCCGCGTCGGCCTCCGCGAGCTGGCATCCGCCCGCCCGGACCCCCTGGCCACGGAGGAGACGGCCCTCCTCGCCCACCTCGACCACGACCACTCCGACATGGTCACGGAGCTGAGCCTCCTGACCGACCCGCGCCTCCACCACTCCCTCCGCCGCCTCCGCCCCCTCGCCCTGGACCGCTACGGCCTCGTCCTGCGCTTCGAGTACGCGCGCGGCCACCGGGACGTACGGCTGACCTTCCCCTCACCGGTGCGGAAAACGGCCGACCTCGGCGCCCGCCTCGACCAGCTCCTGCGGCTCCGGGGACGCACGACCCAGCCGTGACCTCCGCCCGCCCCTCATGTGGTTATCGTGTTACCGACCCGAGCCAACGATCATGAGGGGTACGCGTGAGGGAGCCGGGCCGGCTGCCGGTACCACTGCACAAGGACCGGCAGCGCTGGAGCACGGTACGGGCGGAGCGGAGCGTGCTCGGCGTCGTCCACAACGTCACGTCCGCGACACGCCTGCTCGACCTCCTCTCCGTCTTCGACGGCGACGAACGGGTCCAGGTGCTCTTCACCCGCACGGGATCCTCGGCCCTGGACGAGGGCACGGACGAATTCCTCACCGCACGGGGAATGCTCCAGCTCCCCTGGGCCGAGGCGATTTCCCAGCCTTTCGATCTCGCGATCGCGACAAATCGGGGCGGAAATCTTCACGACATACCCTTTCCGCTCGTCGGGGCTCCGCATGGGGCGGGTTACAATAAAAAATTGACCCGGAACCCGGAACCCGGAACCCGGAACCCGGAACCCGGAACCCGGAACCCGGAACCCGGAACCCGGAACCCGGAACCCGGGGCTTTCGGGCTTACCGACGAATGGCTTGTGCATGAGGGGCGGGTGATTCCCGCCGCCATCGTGCTGTCCCATGCCGAGCAGCTCGACCGGCTCGCCGACGGCTGCCCGTCGGCTCTTTCCGTGGCCCATGTCGCGGGCGACCCCTGTCTCGACCAGCTGAAAGCCGGACTGGCGTTCCGCGAGACCTACCGGCGGGCCCTCGGGCTCCTCCCCGGCCAGCGACTCGTGGTCGTCTCCTCCACCTGGGGCCCGGGCTCGATCCTCGGTTCCCCTCGCGCCCGGACAGTTCGCCGCACTCTCGCGGAACTCCCCGCCGACGAATTCCGTGTCCTGGCCGCCATACACCCCAATGCCTGGTACGGACACGGCGCCTGGCAGATCCGCACATGGCTCGCCCCCTTCCTCGAAAGAGGACTCCTCCTCCCCTCCCCCGAAACCGAAACGTGGAAATCCGCACTCTGCGCGGCGGATTTCCTGATAGGTGACGCCGGATCACTGACCCTGTACGGGATCGAGCTCGGCATACCCGCGCTCCTGGGCGCGTTCGAGGATTCCGTCATCGCCCCCGATTCCCCCATGCGCAAGCTGGGCGAAATCCTCCCGAGGCTCAGCCCCGCCCGCCCCCTGCTCGACCAGCTCACGCACGCCGCCCGTACCCGGCGAGACGACCCCGAGCAGGCCGCACTGCGCGGAAGTGTCACATCGGAACCCGGCAGATCGGCCGCCCTCCTGCGCCGGCTCCTCTACGACCGGCTGAACCTGCCCGAGCCCAGCCACCCGGCCGCGACCCGGGCGATACCCGTGCCGTCGCTGTCGTCGGCGTACGCCCACCGGCAGCCCCATCTGCCCGCGCTGCTGGTGACCGCTGAGGTGGACGGCACGGCAGCCGGACCCGCCGTGTCCCTGCGGCGCTTTCCCGGCGGCCTCCAGAGCAGCCAGGGCGGTCACCTCGTCGGCGCGCGGCTGGCCGCCGATCCAGACGACCCGGACCCCCGTTGGCCCCGGTCGGCGGAGGTGCTGGTGCTGCCGCGCGAGCGGTGCCCGCGCCCCGCGGAGGCGAAGTGGTCCGACTTCGCGGGACGGTTCCCCGGATGCGAACTGGTCGCCCTGGAGGACGAGGACCGGGGCTGCACGGTCCTGCTCGCCGACGACACGCGGCTGCGGGTGAGCTGGCTCGACCGGCCGGCGTGGGCGGACTTCACCGTCGCCGCGTCGGCGGTCCACGCCTGGGTCCGCCGTTCCGGAGCGGAAACCGGCCCGCCCGCCACCGGCATCCGGCTCACCGTCACGGCGGGCGACGATCTGCCCCCGGCCCTATGCCTGCTCACCCCCTGAGCCGTCCAGCCGTTCCCGCGCCTCGTCCGCGCGGCCGCTGCGGGCCACGGTGAACAGCTCCCGCGCGCTCTCCCAGTCGGCCGCCGCCCGCAGGCCGTCGCCCCGGTCGCGGTGGAGGTCGCCGCGCAGCAGATGAGCCACGGCGAGGTTGTACGCGGACTCCGCCTTCGGCAGCTCGGCGACGGCGGAGTCGGCGGCACGGACCGCCTCGTCGAGCAGCCCGCACACGCGCCGGTCCTCCGCGTACCGCAGCCAGCTCTTGCCGATGTTGAGCGCGATGTCCTTGCCGTCACCGAGCGCCGCGAACCGCTCCCGGGCCTCCCGCAAGGTGCGCTCGGCGTCGTCGTGGCGGCGCAGGGCGGTGCAGGCGGCACCACGGTGGTAGGCGAGGAGGGCGAGCCCCCGGGGGTGTGCGACGCCCTCCAGGGCAGCGCCGGCCTGGTCGAGACGGGCGAGAGCGTGCTCCGGACGCTTCAGCTTCAGTTCCAGCAGACCGAGAGCCTCCAGCGCGCTGGATTCCGTGCGCCGCTCCCCCTCGCTCCGGTCCGGCGCGTCGGTGCGTACGAGACCGAGTGCCGCCTCCAGGTGCTCGCGCGCCCGGCCCGCGTCGCCCTCCTCGACGTTCCAGCGGTCCAGGTGCGCGAAGCCGAGCTGGAGGCGCATCCGGGCGGTGGCCATGGCATCGGAGCCGCGCCGGGCGGCGGCGAGACCGGTCTCGTGGGACTCGATCCACTCGGCGTGGGCGGCCGTGCGCAGATAGAACGTCCACAGTCCCTGGCACAGCCGCCACGCCTCCTCGTCCAGGCCGATGTCGTGGGCGAGGTGCACGGCGGCGAGCAGTCCGGCCCGGCGGCGGCCGAGTTCGCGTTCGGCGTGGGTGCCGCGGCCGGCGGCGGACCGCGTGTACTCCGCGTAGACGTTCATCGGGTCGTGGCGCCACCGCGAGGACAGCGCGGCCTCGGCGGACTCGGCCGCGTGCAGGTAGTGGCGGACGATCCGGGCCTCCACCTCGTGGCGCTCGGCCTCACCGGTCTCGCGCTCCCCGACGCTCGCGGCGTGGTCGTGGACGAGGGGGTGCATCCGGTAGGTGTCGACGCCCTCGAACTCGACCAGCCGGGACGAGATCAGTTCCTGGAGGGCGTGGCGCGCGGTGGACGGTTCGCCGTCGGCCGCGAGTGCGAGCACGGTGTCCATCTGGAAGTCGACCCGGGGCATGATGCCGAGGTGCCGGTAGAGCCGGGCGGCGTCCGTGGCGAGACAGGCGTAGCCGGCCTCCAGTGCGCTGGGCAGGTTCGGCGCGTCGTCCACGGTCAGCAGCTCCTGTCGCGAGGTCCGGTCGGCAAGTCGGGCGGTGATGTCCTCCAAGGTGCCCGGCACCGGTGACTTCAGGCGGCCCGCGACAAGACGCACGGCCAACGGAAGCCCGCCCAACTGCCGCACGATGGGACGGAGTCGCTCGGGGTGCTCGGTGCTGCGGCTGACCTCGACGAGGAGTTCGAGGGCGTGGTCGTCCTCCAGGGGTGCCACGTCGACGGATTCGAAGTCGAGCAGCGATTCCAGTGCGGGCGGCACTTGCTGACCGGTCATCAGCAGGACGCAGCCCGGCGAGTCCGGGAGCAGGGGCCGTACTTGGCCGAGTCTGGTCACGTTCTCCAGGAGGACGACCGCCGGCCGTCGGCGTACAAGCCGCCGTACCTCGGCCGCCTTGCGGTCCAGGGCGGCCGGGCGGTCCTGTCGCGGCACGCCGAGCTCGTCCAGCCAGCGCTCCAGGACGGCGGCGAGGTCGGCGGGGCGGCCGCGCTCGTCCGGCGCCAGGTCGGCGTGCAGGATGTTCCGGGGAAGCGCGTCCTGGTGGGACTGGAGCCACTGGCGGAGCGTCGTGCGCTTACCCACGCCCGGCAGGCCGGACAGGAACATCGCGGTCATGCGGTGCGCGGCGGTGCAACGCGCCCAGTAGTCGTTCATCGCGCGGAGGACGGCGGTGTTGTTGACGTAGTGGACGATGTTCGCGAAGGCGACCGGGGACGGGCTGCGTTCGATGGTCTCGCCCACGACGGCCCGGGCCCGGTCCGCGAGTTCGGGGTGCTGGGCGAGCAGGCCCTCGAAGCGCCGCGCCCACGCGGCGAACGCGGCCTCCACCGCCGCCTCGTCGCCGGTGCGGCGCGCGTCGAGCAACGCCTGCCTGAGTCCCTCCAGTTCCGTCTCGACGGAAGCGCGCTCTCCGCGCGCGCCGCGGTCGAGAAGCGAGACGAACCGCTTCTTGCCCCACCCCCACAGGTCCTGGAGAACCAGTCCCATGACGCTGCTGGCGCACATGGCGGCCAGCGCCATCATCTCGGCTTCCACCGTTCTCCCCACGCTCCGGTCGCCGTCGTCCACCGACGGGACCAACCGTAGAGATCATCCGGGGGTGTTGGCACGCGTTCCCGGCAAATGTCGGCCGTATCAAGACACCGGGGTGGGGTTCCGGGAGGAGGGCGTGTCCGCGATGAACAGGGCGGCTCGGAAGAAGGCCACTCCTCTCCCTATTAAACATATAGCGCAAGGGGGCCCTTGCGGCAAGGCCCCCATGGTGGCTCAGAATGGGCGGCCGACGCCCGGAGTCGGGGGAAATCGGAGCTTCACGAGGTATGGGCGCATTCGTCGGAGTCCGGGCGTTCGCGTCGGCGCCGTGCGTATGACCGGCGGGCGGGTGGGACGTTCTGTGGGACAGGGGATACATGGTTGACGTGATCGTGGTCGGCGGCGGGCCGACCGGGCTGATGCTGGCGGCCGAGCTGCGGCTGCACGGTGTGCGGACGGTCGTGCTGGAGAAGGCGGCGGAGCCGGGCCGGCAGTCGCGGGCGCTGGGGCTGCATGTGCGCAGTGTCGAGGTGATGGACCAGCGGGGGCTGCTCGACCGGTTCCTCGCGCTCGGGAAGAAGTTCCAGGTCGGCGGCCCGTTCGCGGGCTTCGCCGCGCCATGGCCGCAGGGTGTGGACACCGCGCACCCGTACGGCCTCGCCATTCCGCAGACCGTCACCGAACGGCTGCTGGCCGAGCGCGCCACGGAACTGGGCGCCGATATACGGCGCGGGTGCGAGGTCGTGGGGCTGAGCCAGGACGAGAACGGGGTGAGCGCGGAGCTGGCCGACGGCACCCGGCTGCGGGGGCGTTACCTCGTCGGGTGCGACGGCGGCCGCAGTCTCGTACGCAAGCTGATCGGCGTCGGCTTCCCCGGCGAACCCTCCACCGTCGACACGCTGTTGGGCGAGATGGAGGCGACGGCGGACGCGGCGACGCTGGCCGCCGTGACGGCGGAGGTCCGCAAGACCGAGCTCCGCTTCGGCGCGATGCCGCTCGGGGAGGGCGTGTACCGGATCATCGTGCCGTCCGGGGAGGTGGCCGAGGACCGTACGGCCCCGCCGAGCCTGGAGGAGTTCAAGCAGGGGCTGCGGGCGCTGACCGGCACCGACTTCGGGGTGCACTCGCCGCGTTGGCTGTCCCGGTTCGGGAACGCCACCCGGCAGGCCGAGCACTACCGGGTGGGCCGGGTGCTGCTGGCCGGCGACGCGGCGCACGTCCATCCGCCGGTCGGCGGGCAGGGGCTCAACCTCGGTGTGCAGGACGCGTTCAACCTGGGCTGGAAGCTGGCCGCCGAGGTCAACGGATGGGCTCCGGAAGGGCTGTTGGACACCTACCACGCCGAACGCCACCCGGTGGCCGCGCGGGTGCTCACCAACACCCGTGCACAGTTCGTGCTGTTGCGGACCGACCCGGGTGTGGTGGCGCTGCGGGAGCTGTTCTCGGATCTGCTGGACTTCGAGGAGGTGAACCGCCACGTGACCGAGATGATTACCGCGGTCTCGGTGCGTTACGACTTCGGCGAG
The DNA here is from genome assembly GCF_040703155.1 of Streptomyces sp. NPDC005435. Taxonomy (NCBI): domain Bacteria; kingdom Bacillati; phylum Actinomycetota; class Actinomycetes; order Kitasatosporales; family Streptomycetaceae; genus Streptomyces; species Streptomyces sp. NPDC005435. The sequence goes on along the minus strand of NZ_JBEXEQ010000022.1, from coordinate 54,486 downwards.
GGCCACCCGCTGCTCGGGCGGCGGCTGCGCGACCTGCCGCTGAAGCGGGGGCGGCTGTACGAACTCCTGCACAGTGGACGGGGGTTGCTGCTGGACGGCACCGGCGGGCTGTCGGTGGCGGGCTGGGACGACCGGGTCGACCACGTGGTGGACGTGAGCGACGACCTGGACACGGCGGCCGTACTGCTGCGGCCGGACGGGCACGTGGCATGGGTCGGAGACGAACAGGACGGTCTGAACGGCCGGTTGGCGCGGTGGTTCGGTACGGCGACCGCCCACTGAGCGGGGCGGCGCGCTGAGCCGGACCCGGGGGCGGGCGCGTCGTGCGGCGGCGCCCGGAGCCGTCCCGCGCCGCCGCCGCGAGGCACCTCAGGACTGTCCCGTCCGCCCGAGGGCAGGCGGGAGATGACCGGGCCGCAGCCACGGCCCGGTGGCTCCCGTACGGCCGGTCGGCCGTACGGCGTGGCGTCACCCTGGCCGCCAAGGCTCCCGGCGCCGCCGCCCGTGCGAGAGTCGCCGCAGGGAGCCGGAGCCTGACCGGTCGAGGGAGGACGAGGCGTGCGGAGTCTGGGTGTGGAGGAGGAGCTTCTCCTGGTCGACGCGGAGACGGGCGAGCCCCGGTCCGTGTCGGCGGCGGTGCTGGCCTCGGCGGGCCGGGCGGCCGGCGACGGGGAGGACCAGGTGTTCGAGCCGGAACTCCAGCGCCAGCAGCTGGAGTTCGCCACCCATCCGCAGACCCGGCGGGACGCGCTCGCGGCCGAGATCCGCCGCTTCCGCGCGGAGGCGGCGCACCATGCCGAACGCACCGGGGCCGCCGTGGCCGCGCTGGCCACCTCCCCGCTGCCGGTCAGCCCCACACTGACCCCCGACCGGCGCTACCACTGGATGGCCGAGCGCTTCGGGCTGACCCTCCAGGAGCAGCTCACCTGCGGTTGCCATGTGCACGTCTCGGTCGAATCCGACGAGGAGGGCGTCGCCGTACTCGACCGCATCCGCCCCTGGCTGCCCGTCCTCCTCGCCCTGAGCGCCAACTCCCCCTTCTGGCAAGGTCAGGACAGCGGATACGCCAGTTTCCGCAGCCAGGTGTGGGGGCGGTGGCCCTCGGCCGGGCCCGCCGAGCTCTTCGAGTCCGCCGACCGGTATCACGCGCGGGTGCGGGACATGGTCGGCACCGGGGTCCTGCGGGACGACGGGATGATCTACTTCGACGCCCGCCTCTCCCGCCAGTACCCCACGGTCGAGATCCGGGTCGCGGACGTGTGCCTGGACGCGGACTCGACCGTGCTGCTGGCCGTAATGACCCGCGCGCTCGTCGAGACGGCCGCCCGCGCCTGGCGGGCGGGGGAACCCCCGGCCCGGCACGACGTGGCACTGCTGCGGCTGGCCGCCTGGCAGGCCGCCCGCTACGGCCTCGAAGGCCCGCTGCTCCATCCCGCGACCATGCGCCCCGCCCCCGCCGAGACGGTGGTGCGCGCGCTGTACGACCATGTCCGCGACGCCCTGGACGACCACGGGGACGCCAAGGTCGCGGGGGACGTCCTGTCCGGGCTCCTCCGGCACGGCAGCGGCGCGGCGGTGCAGCGCGCCGTCCTGGAACGGACCGGCAGCCTGCGGGACGTGGTGATCGAGTGCGCACGGCTCACACAGGAGGAGCGGGGCACGCCTCAGTGACTCGGTGACACGGCACGACCCTCCGGCCGGGCCGGCTCAAATGGTCTCCGCCCGCACGATCACCACCGGGCAGGTCGCGTGGTGCGACAGATGCTGGCTGACCGAGCCGAGCAGCGCGCGGGCGAACCCGCCGCGCCCCCGGCTGCCCACCACCAGGGCCGCGGCCCCCTCGGAGGCGCGCAGCAGCACGTCGGGGGCGTTGCCGTGCACGAGGTGCATCTGGACCGTGTCGAAGGCGTCCCCGCCGAGCACCTCGGTCAGTTCCCCCCGCATCCGGTCGCGGGCCTCCTCGGCGTCGACGTCCATGTCCACGGCGGGCGCCGACCAGCCGTACAGCCCCGGCAGCTCCCACACGGTGACCGTCTCGACGACTCCGCCGAGCAGACCGGCGTAGTGCACGGCCCAGCGCAGGGCCGCGTACGAGGACGGCGACCCGTCGACGCCGACGACGACCCTCGGTCTGGAGACATCCGCGTCCATCTGTCACACCTCTCGCCCGACCGGTCGCACTCTCCTCTCCACGCTGCGCGAGGCGACGCCGCACCGCCAGAGATGGACCTCCGGGCGCATGACGGACACGCCCGTTCGGCCGAATACACCTATGGCGGGCGCCTCCATGTGCGGCGCACCCATATGGGCCCGCTCGTCACCGCGCCCGCCCCACACAGGTCGCCCCCACACCCCGGTCCCCGCTTTCCCATCCGTTGACCACATGTTCACCACCCACCCCTGACGCGTCACGCCCTTGCGGGCGGAGAGTGTTCGGCGGCCCGCGGAGTCGCCCGGGCCGCCGTCGTTCCGGAGTGCTGCTCTCGCTCAAGAAGGGGTACACATGACCGAGTTGACTCGTCGTAGAGTCCTGGGTTCGGCCGCGGGCGCGCTGGGCGCCGCCGCGGCGATCTCCCTCCTCCCGCCGAGCGTCCAGAAGGCCGTCGCCGCCGAGCCGCCCCGGCACGGTTCACTGCGCGACATCGAGCACGTCGTCATGCTGATGCAGGAGAACCGGTCCTTCGACCACTACTTCGGCACGCTCTCGGGGGTACGGGGCTTCGCCGACCGGCACGCCCTCACGCTGGACAACGGCGACTCCGTCTTCTACCAGCCCGACACCGTGAACCCGAAGGGGTACTTACTCCCCTTCCACCTCGACACCCGCACGTCGAGCGCCCAGGCCATCCCGTCCACCAGTCATGCCTGGTCCGTACAGCACCAGGCCTGGAACAACGGCAAGATGGACCAGTGGCTGCCCGCCCACCGCAAGGCCGACGGCGTCAACGGCCCTTATGTGATGGGGTACTACACGCGCGAGGACATCCCGTTCCAGTTCGCGCTCGCCGAGACCTTCACCGTCTGCGACAACTACTTCTGCTCGGTGATGGGGCCGACCTGGCCCAACCGGCTGATGTGGATGACGGGTTCGATCGACCCGTCGGGCCAAAACGGCGGCCCGGTCACCAGCAACAAGGCGCCGTCGCCGTACCGCTGGACGACGTACGCCGAACGGCTCCAGGCGGCCGGGGTCAGCTGGAAGGTGTACCAGCAGGACGACGACTACGGCTGCAACATGCTGGAGCAGTTCGCCACGTTCCGTGACGCGCAGCCCGGTTCGGAGCTGTACGAGCGGGGTGTGCGTCCGCAGCCCGAGGGCACCTTCGAGGACGACGCCCGCGACGACCGCCTCCCGGCGGTGAGCTGGATCATGCCGACCAGCTACCAGTCGGAGCACCCCGACTATCTCCCGGCGGCGGGCGCCGACTTCGTCGCCTCGAAGATCGAGGCCGTCGCCGCCGACCCGAAGGTGTGGCGCAAGACCGCCTTCATCCTCAACTACGACGAGAACGACGGCCTGTTCGACCATGTGGCGCCGCCGACCCCGCCCGTGGGAACGCCGGACGAGTTCGTCCAGGGCCTGCCGATCGGCGGCGGCTTCCGCGTCCCGGCCATCGTCATCTCCCCCTGGACGGTCGGCGGCTGGGTCGCCTCCGAGGCGTTCGACCACACCTCGGCGCTGCGGTTCCTGGAGCGGTTCACCGGGGTCGAGGAGCCGAACATCAGCGCCTGGCGCAGGGAGACGTTCGGCGACCTGACGACGGCCTTCCGCTTCCGCGACACCCACCGCCGCCCGCCCCGGCTGCCCCACGACACGGCCGAGCAGCTGGAGAAGGCGAAGGAAGAGGTGGCGACGCTGCCGGAGCCCACCCTTCCGGGTGAGGAGCAGACCTTTCCGCGCCAGGAGCGGGGGCGCCGCCCACATGTGTGACAGCCATATGAGGGGCGCCCACATGTGCCGCGACCATATGTGAGCGGACCACGTGCGCGAGTCCCACACGTGGAGCGACCACATGTGAGAAGCCCACATGCGCGAGTCCCACATGTTCGACGACCACACGTGGAGCACCTACACGTGGGCCACCCACATGTGCAACGCCCACGACGCGTTCCGGGCGGTTCCCGCCGCCCGGGACGCACCCTCGCACCCACACCCACACCCACGCACCGAACCCCCGCCCCTTGCGTCACCCCACCCCACACCTCCGCACCCCCACCTCACCGCCCCGCCCGAAGCGCCGGCAGCGTCAGCTGCCACCAGTCCGCCACCCGGTCGTTCACGATCGCGGCGCCTTCGAGGGCCTCCGTCAGCGAGCAGAGGCCGAAGAACGCGCGGACCAGGCAGCGGGCGGCCCGGGCGGGGCGGACATGGGTGGCCAGGTCGCCGGCGAGCCGCGCCTGGGCGAGCAGCCGCGTGACGGCGGCGGTCCAGAGGGCGAAGGGGTCGGGGAGCGTGACGTTGATGGTGTCGCGCTCGGCCCACAGCCGGGCGCCCGCGCGGGTCACGGAGTCCTGGGCCAGGGCCTGGGCGATCTCGTAACTCAGGGCGACGAGCCGGTCCATCGGCGGAACCGCCTCGTCGGCGTAGCGCGGGACGAGCTCCGGCCAGCTGGCGAAGCGGTCCTGGACGACGGCGAGGGCGATGCCCTCCTTGCTGGCGTAGTGGAAGTAGATGGAGCCGCTCGTACGGCCCGACCTGGCGCTTATGTCGTTCACGCTGGTGCCCGCGTAGCCGCGTTCGGCGAAGAGTCCGGCGGCCGCATCCAGGAGTGATCTGCGGGTAACCCTGGCCCGTTCCTGCAACGTCCCGTCCACCCTCGCTCAGCCTGCGTGACAGCGGAGAATGTAGTGCGCCCGCGTGCGCCGGGAGCGCCCTGCGGCGATACTCGCGCGGTTATTGCGTATTTCTTTCGAGGATGAACGCCGACGAGTGGCAATGGGCCCGATCCGCCACCGTTTCAGCGCGTGGCCGGCCCCCGCCGGGCTCGGCGCCGCGACGCCGGACCGCCCGGTGAGCACGCCTCAACTCACCCCGAAAACAGCTGTTTTGGTGGCAGACACCCCCATCGCGCCCCACACCGCTCCCCCGCGCCTCATACACCCCGCCACCCACCCCCGTCGATAACTCCTTGTAGTCATTGCAGGGCTCTCCGGAGCGAAAATAACGTAACGACTGCGATGTTTCCGTTTGGTCACGGAAGGCCGGGAATGCCCTCATTCCCTGCGCGCAGGCTCAGCCGAGCAGGCACCCATTCCCGGCGCGTCCGGCACGCGGGACACCGCCAGACCGAAACCGCGGCCCTGCCGCGCGCGACTGCTCGCTCCCAGGAGGCCACTGTGACCACCACGGCCCATCCCCTCTTCAACTGGTCCCCCGAGGCCGTCGTCTTCGACTGCGACGGCACCCTGATGGACAGCGAACGCCACTGGCAGGACGCCCGCACCCAGGTGTTCCGGGACTTCGGGCTCCGTGCTCCCTCGGGGTTCGCGGAGCAGGTCAAGGGCGTGCACTACGCCGACTGCGGGCGGCTGATGGCCGAGTCGGTGCACAAACCCGAGCTGACCGCCGACCTGACGAGCGCCCTCCTCCGCCACTTCCTGTCCCTCGTCGCCGACGACCCGGTGACGATGCCGGGCGCCGTCGAGCTGGTGCGCTCGCTCTCCGGCCGGCTGCCGCTCGCGGTGGCCAGCAACTGCCCGTCGGAGGTGGTCGAGGGAAGCCTGCGACGGGCGGGGCTGCTGGAGCACTTCCAGCACATCGTCGTACCGTCCGCCGGGCCGGAAACCGCCGCGGTGCGCCCCAAGCCGTGGCCGGACGTGTACGCCACCGCCGCCCGCCTCTGCGGCGTCTCCCCGGCGCGGGCGCTGGCCGTCGAGGACTCCCTGACCGGCATGGAATCGGCGCGCCGGGCCGGACTGCGCGTGGTCGGTCTCGGCCCGCGCCCGGACGGTGAGCGGGCGGAACGCGCCGACCTGTGGGTACCGGCCCTGCACAGCCCCGAACTGCTGGGCTGGGCCGGCACCTGGACGCTCCGGGCGTCCGGCGGCGACGTCGAATAGCCCGCCCGGCCAGGACCGGGCGGACCGAACGAAGACGGCGGCACCGCTGCGCCGTCGGCGCGAGGGCGGGGGCGGGGGCGGGCGTCCTCGTCGCGGTCGCCGTGACGAGGGCCTCCGGAACTCAGCCCCTCACCACAAGATCTGACATATCGTCAGCAACTGTCGCCCAACGCGTCCATCTCCCCACCGAACCGCATCTGATAGTGCGCGGCGTAGTCGATGAAGGAACCGGCCCTGTTGGCGCGGAAGGAGCCCACGTGGTCCACGAACCGGCTGGGGAGGTCGACGTAGCCGCCCCGCCAGATGTACGACTCGCCCGTGCCGTCCTCGCCCCGCCACAGGCAGGTCGCGTTGCTCGGGCAACCCGGCAGTGCCTGTGCCTCGGTGGAGGTGCCGAGCGTCGCCGCCACCACCGTCCCGACGACCAGGGCGAAACTCGCCCACCGTGACCTCATGCGGTTCTCCTCACTGTTGGGGGAGGGTGACCTGCCCCGTTCTCCGGCGCGAAGAACGCAAAGCGCATATACGTCTCTTATTCGACAGTTCACCTGCGCCGGGGCAGCGGCTCCCGGGCGGCCGCTCCCCCGGTCACCGCTACACCGCCGTGTATCCCCCGTCGACGGTGAGCGTGGCGCCGTGCACATGCGACGCGTCGTCGCTCGCCAAGAAGGCGACGGCGGAGGCCACTTCGGCCGGGGTGCCGCCGCGCCGGTCGGGTGTCAGCGCGAGGATCGGCGCGAGGTGCTCCTCCATCGCCGCCACCTTCTCGGTCAGAGTGGGGCCCGGGGCAACGGTGTTGACCCGGACGCCGTACGGCCCGTACTCGTCCGCCCACGACGTGGTGAGGGAGTGCACGGCGGCCTTGGTCATGCTGTAGAGCGCCGAATGCGCCGCGCCCCGCAGGCCGCTGATGGAGCCGAGGTTGACCACCGCGCCGTGGCCGCGCTCGGCCATGGGCGGGGCCAGCAGGCCGGTGAGGAGGAAGACCGAGCGCACGCTGACGGCGAGCGCCTGGTCGATGGTCTCCTGGGCGACCTCGGCGGTGGGGGTGGGTGCGAGGAGGAGCGCCGCGTTGTTCACGAGGATGTCGATCCGTCCGCCCGCCGCGTCGAGCGCGTCGGCGGCGAAACGGCGGATCGCCTCGGCGCCGCCGGACAGGTCGGCCCGGACGAAGGCCGCCGCGCCGCCGTCCTTCTCGATGCGGGCCACGACCTCCGCGCCGCGCCGCTCGTCGCGCCCGCTGACGACGGTGAACGCGCCCTCGGCGGCGAGCCTCGCCGCGATGGCGGCGCCGAGGCCCGTGGTGGAACCGGTGATCAGGGCCGTGCGCCCGGTGAACCGCTCAGTCATGATGCCGTGCCTTCCATGCGGGCCGGATCTGTGGCGGAACCGGCCGGGGCTGCCCAAGCTGCCACCGGAAAAATGGACCCGCAAGTCCAGAAAATGGCAGGATGGCGGCATGGCACGACGACTCACCGCCAAGGGCACGGCCACCCGGCAGCGCATCGTCGAGGGAGCCGCCGAGGAGATCCGCGAGCGCGGCGCGACCGAGACGACCCTGGACGACATCCGTGCCCGCACGGCCACCAGCAAGAGCCAGCTCTTCCACTACTTCCCGGGCGGGAAGGAGGAGTTGCTGCTCGCCGTCGCCCGGTACGAGGCCGGCCGCGTCCTGTCCGACCAGCAGCCCTACCTCGGCGCGCTCACCTCCTGGCAGGCCTGGTGGGACTGGCGGGACGCGGTGGTCGAGCGGTACCGCGCGCAAGGCCGGCGCTGCCCGCTCGGCACGCTCACCTCCCAGCTCACCGGGGCCACGCCCGGCGCGCAGGCCGTCACCAGGGAGCTGCTGGCGTCCTGGGAGGCGCAGATCGCGGCGGGGGTACGGGCCATGCGGGAGCGCGGCGCGATCCCGCCCGAGGTCGACGCCGGCCGTACGGCGGCGGCCCTGCTCGCCGCGGTCCAGGGCGGTGTGTCGATCCTGATGTCGACCGGCTCCCTCACCCACCTGGAGGCAGCGCTGGACCTGGGCATCGAGCGGCTGCTCGGCGCCCCCGCGCGCTCAGCGGACCGACCGGACGGGAGCGGGGCGCCGCATCGGACCCCTGGCACCGTGTGAAGCACGAGCGCCCCGCGCGTCGCGCCGCCCCACCGCGTACGGCGTCACGGCCAGCGGTCCGGTTCGCGCGAGGCCGGGTCCTCCGGCTCGATGGTGGTGGCGATGGCGTCTCCGTCCAGGATCTGGTCGCCGTAGAGGTCCTGGAGCCAGTTGGTCTGGTAGATGGTGTCGAGGTAGCGCTCGCCGAGGTCGGGGGCGATGGCGACGGCGGTGACGTCGTCGGTGCCGTGGCGCGCCAGCCATTCCGTCGCGCCGCTGACCACCGTGCCCGTGGAGCCGCCGAACATGAAGCCGCGCCGGGCCATGCGGTGGCAGGCGCGGATCGTGTCGGCCTCCTCGACCCTGATCACCTCGTTGACGTACGACTCGTCGAGCAGCGGGGGTCTCATGCTCATGCCGAGCCCGGGGATCATCCGGCGTCCGGGCTCGCCGCCGAAGGCCACCGAGCCGACGCTGTCCACGGCGACGATGCGTACCGGACGGTGCCACTGCCGGAAGTAGCGGGCGCAGCCCATCAGGGTTCCGGCGGTGCCCGTGCCGACGAACAGCACGTCCAGGCGCGGGAAGTGGCGGGCGATCTGCGGCGCCGTGGTGCGGTAGTGGGCCTGCCAGTTGCCGGGGTTGGTGTACTGGCTGAGCCAGACGTACCGGTCGTCGGAGGCGCACAGCGAGCGGACGTATTCGAGCCGGGTGCCCAGGAAGCCGCCGTTCTCGTCCAGGTCGGCCACGATGTGGACGCGGCTGCCGAGGGCTTCCATGAGCAGCCGGGTCGAGAGGTTGCACCGGGAGTCCGTCACGCACAGGAACCGGTAGCCCTTGCTCGCGGCGATCATGCTGAGGGCCACGCCGAGGTTGCCGGACGAGGATTCGACGATGACGGAGTCCGGCTTCAGGATGCCGTCCCGTTCGGCGCTCTCCACCATCTCGTTCGCGGCCTTCAGCTTGATGGAGCCGGCGAAGTTGAATCCCTCGCACTTCAGATAGAGGGGCTGGTCGACGACCGAGGTGAGGTCGACGAAGAGGTGGCCTTCGTTGAAGTCATGGGGAGCGGATATGACGGGCACGGTGGGCCTCCTGGTGCCGGGGACGGGCGGCGGACCGACTCAGCCGTACCGGCGCAGGTCGTGGAAGAAGTGGTCGATGACGCGGAGGTCGCCGGCTCTCGCCGCCTGGTCGTAGACGTACTTGCCGACGGCGAGGTCGAGGACGCCGAGGCCGAACGGTGAGAAGATCACCGGCCGGTCGGCGGGCGGTGCGGCGCGGCCGAGCATCACGTCGTTGAGGGTGCCGTTGAGGAAGTCCCGGTCGCCGGTGCGCTGTTCGACCAGGTGCGGGGAGGTGTCGGCCTTGAGGCAGTGCTCGACGTCGTCCACGAAGTTGGCCGAGGCCAGCAGGACTTCGGGGGCGAGGTCGCGCAAAGAGATGTGCAGGACCACGGGGTTGTGCTTGAACAGGGCGGGGTCGGTGACGTGGGGCTCGCCCGCGATCGTGGCGAAGACGACGAGGTCGCTGTCGCGGATCAGGTCCTCGGGCCGCTCGTGGACGGTGACCTTGGCGGTGGTCCCGCTCTGCTCCAGGTAGCCGCGGAACCCGGCGGCGCTCTCGGGGGCGTGGTCGTGCACACCGATGGTGTCGAACGTCCAGCCGGTGCCGGCGAGGAAGGTGTGGATGTAGCGGGCGATGAGGCCGGTGCCGAAGAAGCCGACGCGGGTGGGGCGTTGGCGGGTGCGGCTGAGCCAGTCGGCGGCCAGGGCGGCGGAGGCCGCGGTCCTGGTCGCGCTGATGATGGAGCTCTCCAGGCAGGCGAACGGGTAGCCGGTCACCGGGTCGTTGAGGATGAGGACGGCCGAGGCGCGGGGCAGCCCGGAGCGCACGTTGTCCGGGAAGCTGGAGATCCACTTGATGCCGTCGACGGCCTCGGCGCCGCCGAGGGAGGCGGGCAGCGCGATGATGCGCGAGCTGGGGCGGTCGGGGAAGCGCAGGAAGTACGAGGGCGGGTTGACCGAGTCCCCGGCGCCGTGCAACCGGTAGGTCGCCTCGACGAGTTCGGTGAGCTGCTTCTCGCGTCCTTCGAGTGCCTGGCGCACCTGGTCGCCGGAGATCACGGCGAACGAGGGCACCGAGGGCGGCTCGGACGCCACCGGCTGTGCGGGGGTGGTCAGTTGGCTGGTCATCGCGTGCCTTCCTGCGGGTTCTGGGCGCCGTCGGCCAGGCGGCGGGGCTCGGCCATGCCGACCAGCACCCGGCGGTCTCCGGTGAAGGGCTCCCGGCTGTGCGCGGTACGGATGTTGTCGACGAGCAGCAGGTCACCGGCCTGCCAGGGCTCGCGCCGGGTGTGCTCCTCGTACGTGGCGTTGAGCACCTCGACGATGTCCTCGCCGATCGGACTGCCGTCGCCGAAGCGGGTGTTGAACGGCAGGCCGTCCGCGCCGTACTCGTCCACCAGGTATTCGCGGACCTCCGGGGCGAGCGTCCACTCGTTGAGGAAGGCGATCTGGTTGAACCAGCACCGCTCGCCGGTGACGGGGTGGCGGACCACGGCGGGGCGACGCTGCGTGGTGCGCAGGGAGCCGTCCGGCTGCCAGGTGAAGTCGATGGCGTGGGCCTTGCAGTAGCGCTCGATCTCCGCGCGGTCGGCGGTGCCGAACGACTCCTCCAGGGTGGCGCCGATCTCGTCGTTGTAGGAGCGGGTCAGCAGCCAGCCCTCGCGCTCGAAGCGTTCCGTCACCTCGGCGGGGAGCGCCCGCAGGATCTCGGTGGCGTCGGCCACGGCCGTGGCGCCGCCCTGTTCGGGTGCGGTCAGGCAGGCGAAGAGCATCAGGCCGGGAGGTTCCTGGGTGTAACTCAGCTCGTGGTGCATGCACATCGGCTGGTTGGCCGGCCAGGTGGTGGAGGAGTAGACGCCCGGGCCGAACTCCTCGCGGGGGGCGAAGGGCTCCCGTTCCGTCAGCAGTCCGCCGGTCAGCCGGGAGAGGACGGCGCCGGTCTGTTCCGGGTCGCGCAGTCCCAGACCCCGGATCAGCAGCGCGCCGTGCTCGGTGACCTGAGTGCGCAGCACCTCGCGGTACTGGGCCGCCCAACCGGCCGCGTCGGCCGGGGTGTCGACGTGGGCCACCGCCGGTCTGTCGGGCCGCGACTCGACATCGAACGGTGCGGCCAGGGATGAGGTCGACATCTCGGTTCTTCCTTTCGGTTGCCGGTCCGTTCGGTTGCCGGTCCGCGGCACCGCGGGTTCGGGGGACGGCGGGTTCGGAGGAGGGAGAGACGGGGATCAGGAGGAGGTCAGCGAGGCGGCGGCGAGGACCGCCTTGGCCGCCTCGTCCGGGCGCAGACGGGTGAAGTAGTGGCCCCCGTCGGGGAGTTCGTGCAGGTCCACGCGCTCGGCCAGGAGCCGCCAGTCCCGGTGGGTGTCGGCGTGTCCGGCGGTGTACGGGTCGTCGGCGGCCACGACCACCGTCACCGGGGCCGTGAGTTTCGCCCCGGGCGGGTTCTCCAGGGCGTCGAGGAAGTAGCGGTGTGCGGACAGGCAGTCGTGCCGGTAGGCGGCGCCGACGCGTGCGGTGTGCGGCGCGTCGAGTTCGGCCAGCTCGGTGTACCCGCCCTCCGAGGCCAGCCGGGCGGCGATCGCGGTGTCGTCCTGACCGTCCAACTCGGCGATGGCGGCCCGTCGTTCGGCCGGGGTGCCGGGCAACTGGGCGGCGAGGAACAGCCGGGTCACCTCGACGCCGCGTTCCTGGAGCCTGCGGGCGGTCTCGACGGCGGGCGCGGTGCCCGAGGAGTGGCCCCACAGCATGACCCGGGTCAGCCCGCGCGCGGTGATCTCGTCGGCCACCCGCCGCGCCACCTCGGCGACGGGGGCGAACGGCTCCTGGTGGGCGGCGAGATCGTGGCCCGGCAGCTCGACCGCGAGCACCCGCGTGCCGGAGGCCGCCAGCGCACCGGCCATCGGCTGGTAGTTGACGGCGTTGCCGCCCGCGTAGGGGAAGCACGCGAGGGTGCTCTCCGGTGTCCCGGCCGGCTCCGACAGCGGCTGGAGGAGTTCGCCGCGCGACCCGGTCGTGTCGGTGCGTGGACCGGTCGTGCCGTCGAGGAGGGCGGCCAGGTCGGCGAGGACGGGGTGGCGGGTGATGTCCTTGAGGGACACCGCGCGGTCGAGGGCGATGGTGAGCTTCACCGCCGTGAGGGAGGTGCCGCCCAGGTCGAAGAAGTGGTCGGTGCGTCCGATCCGTTGCTCGGGGATGCCCAGCAACTCGGACCAGACGGAGGCGAGTCGGCGCTCGGCCGGGGTGTGCGGGGCGTCGCCGGCCTCCTCCCGCGCGGGCGCGCTCTGTTCGGCCAGGGCGGTGAGCGCCTTGCGGTCGGTCTTGCCGTTGGCGGTCAGCGGCAGGGCGGACTGCCAGTGGAAGGCGGACGGCACCATGTAGGCGGGCAGGCCGGCGGCGAGCGCGTCCCGCAGCTCCTCCACGGGGAGTCGCCGCCCGGAGTAGAAGGCGATCAGGTGCTTGCCCTGCCCGGGCCGCTCGGCGACGACCACCGCCCCGTCGCGTACCCCGGGCACCCGCAGCAGGGTGTTCTCGATCTCCCCGATTTCGATGCGGAAGCCCCGGATCTTGACCTGGTTGTCCCGGCGCCCGAGGAACTCCAGTTTGCCGCCGGGGTGCCAGCGGCCCCAGTCGCCGCCCAGGTAGAGCCGTTCGCCGGGGCGGTACGGGTCCTCCCGGTACGCCTCGCGGGTCCGCTCGGGGTCGTTGACGTAGCCCCGGCCGACACAGACGCCGGAGAAGGCGATGAGACCGGGGGCGCCCAGTGGGACCAGCTCCAGTTGCTCGTCGACGACATAGACGCGCACGTTGTTGACCGCGTGCCCCAGCAGCACGCGCTCGCAGGGGCCGTCGATGATCTCGTGGTTGGTGTCGTCCGACGTCTCGGTCAGGCCATAGGCGTTGACGAGCTTGATGCCGGGCTGGACGGCGAACCAGCGCTGGGTGAGTTCGGGCTTCAGCGCCTCGCCGGTCACCGACACACAGCGCAGGTCGGGGAGTTCGCGGGGGTGCTGCTCCAAGTAGGAGACCAGGACCTCCAGATAGGAGGGGACGAGCTGGGTGACCTTGACCCGGCCGTCCACGAGCGTGTCGACGAACCGCTCCACGTCGACCAGCACGTCCTGTCCGACCAGCAGTGTCCGGCCGCCCACGAGCAGCCCGGACACCAGCTGCCACAGCGAGATGTCGAAGCACTGCGGTGCGGTCTGGGCCACGGTGTCGCCCTCGCCGAGCCCCAGGTCGTCGATCTTGGCGAAGAGGTGGTTGACCATGCCCGCGTGCTCGCACATCGCTCCCTTCGGCTCGCCGGTGGAGCCGGAGGTGAAGTAGATGTAGGCGAGCTGGCCGGGGTCCACCGCGATGCCGGGGTCGTCGTCGGCGTGCGGTTCGGCGTACGCGTCCTCGATGTGCAGCTTCTCGGTGTCGGGGACGGTGGTGAGCGCCTGGTCGAGGGTCTCGGTGCTGTCCTTCTCGGTCAGCACCAGCCGGCACCCGGCCCGCGACAGCGTGGCCGCGATCCGTCCGGGCGGGAAGTGCGGCTCGATCGGCAGGTAGGCGCCGCCCGCCTTGAGGACGGCGAGGGTCGCGGCCAGCCAGTCGAGGTTGCGTTCGGTGACGACCGCGACGACGTCCTCGCGGTCCACTCCCCGGGCGAGCAGCGCGCGGGCCAACCGGTTGGCGCGGGCGTTGAGTTCGCCGTACGTCCACTGCCGCTCGCCCTGCACCGCGGCCACCGCGTCCGGGTGGGTCCGTACCCGCTGCTCGAACAGTTCGTGCGCCCGTGCGTCGGGGAGCGTCCGCTCGGGGCCGGCATGCCCTTCGAGGAGTTCGCGTGTCTCCCGCTCCGACAGCAGGCTCTGCCGGGTGTGTTCGGCGTCCGGGCCGGTGGTCATCAGGTTCAGCGCCGTGAGGTGGTAGCCGGCGATGCGGGCCGCGCTGCCGGTGTACAGGACGTCCGTCCGGTAGCGCAGCCGCAGTTCCGGCGCTTCCCCGTCCCCTGTCCAGCCCACGTGCAGCACGACGTCGTCGGCGAGGGTGGCATCGCCCGCTCCAGAGGTGACCTCGTACGGCGGTTCGGCGAGGGCGAGTTCGCGCCGGAGCGCGGCCACCGGGAAGTCGCGGTGCGCGAGCACGCCGTCCCGCGCGCGTCCGGCCGCCGCGACCAGGTCGCGCCAGGTGCCGGGGGCGGCGGTCAGGCGGAGCGGCAGGGGTGCGCGGGCGGCGTCGGCGAAGTAGCCCGTGATCACGTCCTGTTCGCCGGAGAGGGCGGCCAGCACCTTGGCGTGGACCGCCAGCAGGACGGCGTCGAAGGGCACGTGAAGCTCGTGTGCCAGCGCGTGCACGGCGTCCGCCAGGGCCCCGGGCACGGGCACCCGATACTCGGCCGTGCCGGATACCGGTTCCCGGGCCCACCTCGGGACCTGGGTGAAGCCTCCGGCGGTGAGTACCCGGGTCCAGAAGTCCCGGTCCGCCTCCACGTGCGCTTCCATCGAATGCTCCCTCAACTCACGGTCGTTGCGGCGGCGTTGTCCAGGGACGGGGGTGTGCTGCGGCCGGGTGCGGCGGGGGGCACCGCGATCTCCGGCAGGTCGGCGGCGGGGTTGCCGCCCCAGCGCGCGTGCGGGGGGACCTCCTCGCCCTTCATGAGGAAGGAGTCGGGCGCGAGGACGGCGCCTTCGCCCACCTTCACGCCGTAGTGCACGTGGGCGGCGACGCCCAGCGTGCAGTCGGCGCCGATCCTGGTGACGGCGGACTTGAAGGTGCCGTCCTCCTGCGAGTGGCACTGGATCTTGCATCCGGCGTTCAGGGTGGCGCCGTCGCCGATGGCGGTGAGCGTGCGCTCGGTGATGAAGCTGCCGTCGTCGAAGACCATGCGGCCGATGCGGACGCCCATCAGCCGCCAGATCAGGGGCTTGTAGGGGGTGCCGTTGAAGATGTTCAGATGCCGGTCCGGGATCTTCCACAGCCGCTCCTGCTTCCAGAAGGTGCGGTCGTAGATGGAGCACAGCTGGGGGCGCAGCCTGCGGAAGGACAGCAGGCAGCGTTCCACCACGATGTAGTAGGCGGTGGACAGCAGCAGCGTGATCGCCATGTACACGGCGATCACGACGTGCCCGACCACGCCGTAGAGGTTCACGGTGGCCAGCGCCAGGAAGGTGAGCGCGAGGACGTGCAGCCAGCGCACGAACAGCATCAGGGCCATCGAGCGCAGGTTGTAGCGGTTCTTCGCGGCGAGCCCCTGGCGCAGCGCCTCGCCGCCCCTGAGGTGGTCGAACCGCGCGTCGCGCTCCACGGTCCGGGGGATCTCGAAGCACGGGGAGCCGAGGAGGCCGACGCCTTCACGGACCTCGCCGTCCAGGGGCACCATCACCTTGGTGGCCAGCAGGCAGTTCTCGCCGGTCCGGCCGCCGGTGGGGTAGGCGATGTTGTTGCCGAGGAAGTTGTGCGCGCCGATCGTCGCCCGCGAGAGGCGGAACGAGGTCGCGGAGTAGTCGGCGTTGATGACGGAGAGCCCGTCGGCCACCATCGTGCCGCTGCCCACGGTGACGAGCAGCGGGCTCTCGTGCTGCATCTCGGTGCCGAAGTTCGAGCCCGTCTGCTCGACGTGCGAGAGGTCGTAGCCGATCCCGCGCAGGTAGTTCACGATGTACGAGCTGTCGCCGAAGAGCCAGGCGAAGAACTTGACGTTGGTCATGCGGGCGGTCGCCCGGTGCACCGCGTACCGGAAGCCGTAGAGCGGGTACACCCGGTCCGGCCGGACGACCAGGCTCAGCAGGCGCGGGAGCACGCACAGCACGGCGAGGCCCAGGACCACGAAGCCGGCGAAGAGGATCAGGGAGAGGAGCAGCGAGTCCCACGCCAGCTCGGACAGCGTCAGCGCGGCCGCGGGCTCCAGACGCTTGCGGATCGCCGGCACCTCGGTGAACAGCATGTACATCCCGCCCACCCCGAGCGGGATGTACAGCAGGATCAACTGGACCAGGGAGGCGCAGCCGAACCAGGTCCGGCGCAGGGCGCCGCACGAGGCCGGGGCGACCCGCACATAGTCGACCTCGGTGGGCTGCGCGGGCGATCCGTGCCGGTGCTCGCCGTCGGGGACGGCCTGGCCCCGGTGCAGGGACGAGGAGTGGCCGAGCTGCGCGCCGTCGCCCATCGACGTGTCGATGTCCAGCACGGTCTTCTCGCCGATGTACACGTCGCGGCCGAGGGTGATGCGGCCGGTCTGGATGCGTCCCGCGTACGCCCGGTAGCCGAGCAGGAAGGTGTCCTTGCGGACGACGGTGCCCGAGCCGATCGTCAGCAGGTCGGTGCACACCGGCATGGAGTGGGTGAGGATCGTGACGCCCCTGCCGATCCGCGCGCCGAGCGCCCGCAGATACAGCACGTACAGCGGATTTCCGACGAAGAGAAGCATCGGGTTGGCGTGGAGCAGCGATTTGACGATCCAGAAGCGCAGGTACGCGAAACCCCACACGGGGAATTCAGTGGATTTCCAGCGGCCGATCAGCACCCATTTGGCGACGAGCGGTATGGCGCACAGGACCAGGAATCCGGCCCCGCCGAACAGCAGCGACCGCAGATAGATGTCCCACAGCCCCCTGCCGCCGGCGACCCATTCGTATCCGGCGGCGGTGCCGAATCCGGCGACCAGTGAATAGCCGAGGAAACACAGCGTCTGAAAAGTTCCGCACAGGACGTGGGAGGCCCGGCTCGCCCGGGCCACCGGCTCCGGCGGCGGCGTCCGCAGCAGCGGCGCGACGGCGGCCGGGGCGTCCGCCAGGGGTTCCGCGGACCGGTCGAGGGCCGCCGCCAGGGCGCGGAGCGTGGGGTGCTGGTAGACGTCCTTCATGGACGGGGAGGGCAGGTCTCCGCGTTTGCGGACCCGCGCGCAGAATTGCGCCATGACCAGGGAATTGGCACCGAGGTCGTCGAAGAAATTGCCGTCGGGGGGGATGTTCTCCGCTCCCACGACACCGGCCAGCACTTCCGCGAGGCGTGTTTCGGTGTCCGATCCCGCCGGAGTTTCGGTGTCCGCCCTTGCCGGACCGGGGCTCTCGCGCCTGATGACGGCGCCGCCTTCCGGTCCCTCTATATCAATCTCCGAGTGGACCTCCGAGGACTGCTCCACCATTTGATCTCCTCGAAGATGTCTGGATCGCTGGCCGCTTCAGTTTCGGCCCGCGACCGCGAGGCTGCCACTCCGAGTCGATCACCCCGGGAACGGGAATACGCCTGGCAAGCCCGTGATCCCTGGGTGCACGCGTGTGAGCGGCACTCCAGGGATCACCTGAACGGCGGAGCCCGGCGAGGGGCGGACAGGGGGTGCCCGGCCGGCTGCTTCGGGTGACCGCGTCCCTTCCGTGCGGGGAGTCGTTTCGTACGGGAGTCATTCCGTACGGAGAGTCACCGGCAGGGTCATTTCGCCGGCTGCGCGTCGGCCGCCGTAGCGCGGCCCAGCGTGCGGTCGGACACCGTCAGCAGCAGGTAGAGCACACCGGCGCCGAGCATGACCCAGGCGAGGTGGTGCATCCCGGCGGTGTCGGCGTGGCGGCCGAAGGACGCGGCGGTCGCGGAGGAGGCGACCATCGAGCCGAGGTAGGCGAAGGTGCGCAGCAGTCCGGCCGAGGAGGCGATGCGGTCGGGGTCGGCCTGGAAGTAGACGGAGTTCTGCAGGGCCAGGTTGTTCAGCCCCTGTGGGACGCCGAAGACCAGGGCGACCAGCGGCAGCGTCCAGAACGGGCTCTTCCCCGACAGCGTGAGGATCAGCAGGCAGGCGACGATCTGCCCCACCGCGCCGGTCAGCAGCTTGGCGCGCACGCCCTTGCGGCGCCCGGAGAGGATCGAGACCCCGATGGCCATGAGGAACATGGGGATCTGCGCCAGCCCGGCGTGGAAGGGGCTCAGCCCGTAGCCCTCCTCGGTCCACTGGCTGAAGCCGTAGAGGAAGGCGTAGGAGACGACGTAGGCGACGAGCGCGCGGCCGTACGTCGCGATCAGCGGGGTGTTGCCGCCGAGGACCCGCAGGTCGATGAAGGGGTCGGTGGCGCGCAGCTCCCGCAGCGCGAACGCGGTGCCCGCGGCGGCGGCGATCAGCAGCAGGTACCAGTCGCGCGGGTGCAGGTTCATCAGGAAGAGCAGCAGCGAGGTGAGCGTCGCGGCGAACAGGGCCATGCCGGGCAGGTCGAGCCGGGCGGCCGCGGGCCGGGGCTCGCCCGGCGCCGGGACGGTCCTGGGCAGCCGCCACAGGCCGAGCAGTACGGCCGCGACGGCCAGCGGGACGTTCAGCGCGAAGGTGGCGCGCCAGCCGCCGGCCGCGATCAGGAGGCCGCCGAGCAGCGGACCTATGACGGCGATGGTCTGGTTGGCGACCGCGAGCGCGGTCAGCACCCCGCCGGGGCTGTCCCGTCCGGTGCGCCGGGCCTCGCTGCGCAGCAGGGCCATCGCGGCGGGGTAGCCCGCGCAGGTGCCGAAGCCGAGCAGGACGCGCGCGACGATCAGTACCCCGAGGTTGGGCGCGAGGGTGCCGACGACACCGGCGACGCCGACGAGGCTCGTGCTGATCAGGAACAGTCTGCGCGGCCCGAACAGGTCGATGAGCCGCCCCACGACGGGCTGGCCGAGCGAGGTGGCCAGGTAGAGCGCGGAGACGAGCCAGGCGGTCTGGGAGACGGGCGCGCCCAGCGCCGTGCCGATGGGGACGAGCGCGACGGAGATGATCGTCGAGTTGATCGGGTTCAGGACGGAGCCCAGCATCATCGGCGGCAGCAGCCGCCGGTCGAAGCCGGGCCGGTCCGTCCCGGGTATCGCGTCCGTCTTCGCGTCAGTCACGGGTCAGCCGCTCCAGTACGGCCATGGCGGCGATCACGGTCTGCCGCTCGTCCTCGGTGCACTTCTCCAGCAGCCGCCCGGCGAGCCATTCCGTACGGGCCTGCCGGCCCTCCTCCACGCGGCGCCTGCCCTCCGCCGTCAGCACGATGAGCAGACGGCGCCCGTCGTCCGGGTCGGGGTGGCGCTCCAGCAGGCCCATCGCGGCGAGCGCGGCGACGGTCGCGGTCATCGACTGGTGCCGTACGCCCTCGTCGGCGGCCAGCTCGCTCGCCGTGACACCGCCCCGGTCGGAGAGGCGGGCCAGGACGGACGCCTGGCCCAGGGTGAGGTCGTCGACCTCGGACGCCTTCAGGATGCGGCGGCGCAGACGGCTGATGACGGTCCGGACGTCGCGCGAGGCCTGGATCGCGGAGGGCGGCAGCCCCGGGGCCGGGCTGGGGCTCGGGTGCTCACTCATGCGGCTTCTCACTCATGCGGCCCACCGTAATCTCTACAGGCTCGACTGTACAGCTTCACCTGTGGAACGAGATCATCAAGGCCCCACAAGGGTTACCATCCGTGACGGAACGCTTCTTTTCAGTCACGGGCGGCATGGCTCTCCGGCTGGGTAGGCGTAGGGGCCGGAGTGGAGGTGCACATGAGCCAACTGGCCGTCCCGCTGTGGGACGTGAGCAACGGGCAGGGTCTGCGGCAGCTGGCGGAGCTGGGACTCGCGCTGGTGCTGTCGAGTTTCATCGGCTGGGAGCGGGCGGCAAAGCAGAAGAGCGCGGGGCTGCGCACGCACACCCTGGTCGGCATCGCCAGCGCCCTGATGATGCAGGTCTCCCAGTACGGCTTCACCGACGTGCTGGGCCTGGACCACGTCTCGTTCGACCCCTCGCGGGTGGCGGCGCAGATCGTGTCCGGGATCGGCTTCATCGGCGGCGGCATCATCTTCGTGCGCCGTGACGCGGTGCGCGGTCTGACCACGGCCGCCACGGTCTGGCTCACCTGCGCGGTCGGCATGGCCTGCGGCGGCGGTCTGCCGATCCTCGCCCTCGCGGTCACCGCCTTGCACCTCCTCGTCGTGCGCGGCTACCCGCGCCTGGCCGCCGGGCTGATGCCCAGCTCGACGCCCTCCGCCTACGAGCTGCACATGACCTACCGCACCGGCACCGCGCTGCTGCCCCAGCTGATGGAGGAGTGCACCCAGCGCGGGTTCCGCATCGTCCAGGTCAAGGTCGAGCGGCTGCCCGGACAGACCGATCCCGCCGCCCACGTCCTGCTCGAACTGGAGGGGACGGGCGACACCGGCGAGCTGACCTCGGAGCTGTTCCAGAACCCCGGGGTGATCGACGTCGCGCTCAACGCGTCCACGGACGACGACGACTGACCGCCCCCGACCGGCGTCCGGCCGCCTCCCGGCGGAGAATGGGAGGGCCATGGCACGGATGTCGGTCGACGGTGACGAGCTGGTCGTACGCCTGTCGCTGCGGGAACGGGCGGCGGCCCGGCGCGCCGGTGTGCGCGTGCCGCTGGCGGCCGTACGACGGGTGACCGCCGAGCCCGACTGGTGGCGTGCCCTGCGGGGAGTCCCCCGGCGGGGCACCCGGCGGACCGGCACCCGCGCCCACCAGGCGGGGACGGACTTCACCGTCGTACGGCCCGGCAGGCCCGTCGTGTGCGTCGAACTCCGGCCGCCCGCGCCCTACCGCCTCCTCGCCGTGTCCGCGCGGACCCCGGCGGAGGCCCGGAGTACGGCACGGTCGCTCGGCCGGAGCGCGCCGGGGCTCGACACGTCCACGCGGTACCGGCAGCCGCTCCCCGTCCCCGGGGAGGGCCCGCCCAGAGCCGCGCTGACTTGAGGGTCCGCAGGTTTTGTTCCGGGTTTCCCGGCAACCCGGTCGCCGGGGCACAGGCGAGGAGGGTGAGCCCAGATGGCGCGTCCGGTCGGCATCGACCTCGGTACGACGAACTCGGTGGTCTCGGTCCTCGAAGGCGGGGAACCCACCGTCGTCACCAACACGGAAGGGGCGCGGACCACCCCGTCGGTCGTGGCCTTCGCCAAGAGCGGCGAGGTCCTGGTCGGCGAGGTCGCCAAGCGGCAGGCCGTGACGAACGTCGAGCGCACCGCGCGCTCCGTCAAGCGGCATGTCGGCGACCACGGCTGGCGGTTCCCCGACCAGGGGGACATCGACGGCAGGCGGTACACCGCCCAGGAGATCTCCGCACGCGTGCTGCAGAAGCTGAAGCGCGACGCGGAGGCGTATCTCGGCGAGGACGTCACCGACGCCGTGATCACCGTCCCGGCCTACTTCGACGACGCGCAGCGCCAGGCGACCAAGGAGGCCGGGGAGATCGCCGGCCTGAACGTCCTGCGCATCGTGAACGAGCCGACGGCGGCGGCGCTGGCGTACGGCCTGGACAAGGAGGACGACCAGACGGTCCTGGTCTTCGACCTCGGCGGCGGCACCTTCGACGTGTCGCTCCTGGAGATCGGCGAGGGCGTCATCGAGGTCAAGGCCACCAACGGCGACACGCATCTGGGCGGTGACGACTGGGACCAGCGGATCGTCGACCACCTGGTGACCACCTTCAAGAACCATCACGGGATCGACCTCGCCAAGGACAAGATGGCCGTGCAGCGGCTGCGCGAGGCCGCCGAGAAGGCCAAGATCGAGCTGTCCAGCGCGACCGAGACGAACATCGCGCTGCCGTACATCAGCGCCTCCGCCGACGGGCCGGTGCATCTGGAGGAGAAGCTGACCCGCGCCCAGTTCCAGCAGCTGACGGAGGATCTCCTGGAGCGCTGCAAGGGGCCGTTCCACAACGCGGTCAAGGACGCCGGGATCAAGCTGGCCGACATCGACCATGTGATCCTGGTCGGCGGTTCGACCCGGATGCCGGCGGTGACGGAGCTGGTGCGCGAGCTGACCGGCAAGGACCCGCACAAGGGCGTCAACCCCGACGAGGTCGTGGCGGTCGGCGCCAGTCTCCAGGCCGGTGTTCTCAAGGGCGAGGTCAAGGACATCCTGCTGCTCGACGTGACCCCGCTGTCCCTGGGCATCGAGACCAAGGGCGGCATCATGACCAAGCTCATCGAGCGCAACACCACGATCCCGACGCGCCGTTCGGAGATCTTCACCACCGCCGAGGACAACCAGCCCTCGGTGAGCGTTCAGGTCTTCCAGGGCGAGCGGGAGATCGCGGCGTACAACAAGAAGCTCGGCATGTTCGAGCTGACCGGGCTGCCGCCCGCCCCGCGTTCGGTGCCGCAGATCGAGGTGGCCTTCGACATCGACGCCAACGGGATCATGCACGTCTCCGCCAAGGACCTCGGCACCGGCAGGGAACAGAAGATGACCGTCACCGGCGGCTCGGCGCTGGCCAGGAACGACATCGACCGCATGGTCCGCGAGGCCGAGCAGTACGCGGAGGAGGACCACCGCCGCCGCGAGGCCGCCGAGACCCGCAACCAGGCCGAACAGCTCGTCTACTCCACCGAGAAGCTGATCAGGGACAACCCCGAGAAGATCCCGGCGGACGCGCGCCACGAGACGGAGACCGCGATCGCGGAGCTGAAGGAGCAGCTCAAGGGCGACGACACGACGGCGATCCGGTCGGCCCTGGAGCGGGCGAGCGAGTCGGCGCAGAAGCTCGGCGCCGCGCTGTACGACACCTCGCGGGCGGAAGGCACGGGGGGTACGGGGAGCGCTGAGGGCCAGGCGCCGCCGTCCGGCGCGGGTTCCGCCACCGGTTCCACGGACGACGACGTGGTGGACGCCGAGATCGTCGACGACGACAGGCGGGAGACGGGCTGACGGGTTCCGGCTCAGCGGGCGCAGCCCACGTCCAGCACCTCGATCACGTCCCCGTGGACGGTGTAGACGAGCCAGCACCACTCGCCGAACGCGGCGGCCAGGGCCGGGGGCTCGGTCTCCGCGTCCTTGGTGACCGCGTCGATGAGCATGACGATCTCCGCGTGCGTCTCCTCGGGCACGCCGAAGAGAACGTTCGCGGCCTGGGGGATCAGTTCGACTCGCATGGGCGCCTCGCGACCGTTCGGAGTCCCGTACGACCACCATAAGTCGACTTTCCGTGCCGCTGTCGGCCCGGGGACAGGAATGAACGCCGCGTTCCTGCCTACTCGGCCACCATGGCCCGGCCCAATGACGAAGTGGCGGCACTGTTCCAGGAGTACGCCGACCTGATCTCGATCACCGGCGGCGAGGCGTACAAGGCGCGTGTCTACGAGAAGGCCGCCCGCGCCGTAGGCGGCTACCACGCGGACGTGTCCACGCTCGACGCCAAGGGGCTGCGGGAGATCCCCGGGGTGGGCAGGTCGATCGCGGAGAAGATCGGCGAATACTTCCGCACCGGAAGCGTGGCGGCGGTCGACGAGCTGCGCGCGAAGATCCCGGACGGTGTCCGCCGGCTGACGGCCATCCCCACGCTCGGCCCCAAGAAGGCGATGGCGCTCTACGAGGAGCTGGGCATCTCCTCGGTCGGGGAACTGGTCGACGCGATCCACGCCGAGAAGCCGCGCGAGCTGAAGGGGTTCGGTCCGAAGACCGAGGAGAAGATCCTCCACGGCGTCGAACTCCTCAAGTCATCCGGCGGCCGCGTGCTGATCGACGTCGCCATGGACCTCGCGGACGAGATCGTCGCCGCGCTCTCCCGTGTGCCCGGCTGCCGCCGCCGCACCTGCGCGGGGTCGCTGCGCCGGATGCGGGAGACGATCGGCGACATCGACATCCTCGTCGCGGCCGAGAAGTCCGGGCCGCTGATGAAGGCGTTCACCCAACTCCCCTTCGTCACCGAGGTGATCGCGCACGGCCCGTCGAAGACCTCGGTCCGCACCGACCGGGGACTCGCCGTGGACCTGCGGGTCGTGCCCCCGGATTCCTGGGGCGCGGCACTGCAGTACTTCACCGGTTCGAAGGCGCACAACATCCGCACCCGGGAGCTGGCCGTGCACCAGGGGCTGAAGCTGTCCGAGTACGGCCTGTTCGACGCCGAGAGCGGGGAGAAGATCGTCTCCGAGACCGAGGAGGAGGTGTACGCCCGGCTCGGGCTGCCGTGGATCGCGCCGCCGCTGCGCGAGGACCGGGGCGAGATCGAGGCCGGGCTGCGCGGCGAACTGCCCGATCTGGTACGGGAGTCGGACCTGCGGGGCGATCTGCACGTCCACACCGATCTGACCGACGGACTCGCGCCCCTTGAGGAGATGGCGGAGGCGGCCGCGGCGCGCGGCTACGCGTATCTCGCGATCACCGACCACGGGCCCGACCTGTACATGCAGCGCATGACCGAGGAACGGATGCTGGCCCAGCGCGAGCGGGTGCGCGAGCTCGACGGCACCTACGGGAAGCGGGGCGGGCGGGGCGGGTTGCGGCTGCTGCACGGTGTCGAGCTGAACATCGGCCCGGAGGGCGACGTGGACTGGCCGAAGGAGTTCCTCGCGGGCTTCGACCTGTGCGTGGCCTCGGTGCACTCGCACTTCGACCAGAGCCGCAGGGCGCTGACCCGGCGCATCGTCCGGGCCTGCGAGAACCCGTACGTCACCATCATCGGCCACCCCACCACCCGCCTCATCGGCAAGCGGCAGCCGCTCGACGCCGACCTGGACGAGATCTTCGCCGCCTGCGCCCGCACCGGCACCGCCCTGGAGATCAACTCCCATCCCGACCGGCTCGACCTGCGCGACGAGGACATCCTGCGCGCCCGCCGCCACGGCGTGAAGTTCGCCGTCGACAGCGACGCGCACGCGGTGCTCCATCTGGCCAACACCCGGTACGGGGTGGGGACGGCGCAGCGGGGGTGGCTGGCCAAGGACGATGTGATCAACACATGGCCGGAGACGCGGTTGCGGCGCTTTCTGCGCAAGGGGCGTGAGGGGCGCGAGGGGCGGAAGGCGGGCAAGGGGCGGCGGTCCGGAGCCCGGCGGGCTTCCTGAGGATCCCGGCGTGCCTCCTCACGGTCCCGGCGTGCCTCCTGAGGGTCACCTTGCCGGCAACCGCTCCTCGCACCACTCCCCCGCCAGCCGCGCGACCTCCTCCAGGGCGCCCGGTTCCTCGAAGAGGTGGGTCGCGCCGGGTACGACGCGCAGCTCGTGCGGGACCCGCAGCCGTGCCGCCGCCTCCTCGTTGAGCCGCAGCACCTCGGGGTCGTCGCCGCCGACCAGCAGCAGGACCGGGGCGCGCACCTGCTCCAGTGCGTCCCCGGCCAGGTCGGGACGGCCGCCCCGGCAGACCACGGCGTAGACCCGCACCGGCCGCTCGGCCGCGGCCACCAGCGCGGCGGCGGCCCCCGTGCTCGCGCCGAAGAGCGCCACCGGCAGGTCCCTCGTGCTCTCCGGTTCCGCCAGCCAGTCGACGGCGGCGACGAGCCGGCGCCCGAGCAGCGGGATGTCGAAGCGGTGCTCGCCGGTGACCGCGTCGTCCAGTTCCTCGCGTTCGCTGAGGAGGTCCATCAGCAGCGTGCCGAGCCCGGCGTTCCGCAGCTCGCCGGCGACCATGCGGTTGCGCGGGCTGTGCCGGGAACTCCCGCTGCCGTGCGCGAACAGCACCACCGCCCGCGCCCCGTCGGGCAGCCCGAGATCGCCCTCCAGCGCGGCGCCCTCGGCGGGAATCAGCACCATCTCGGAGATCACCGCGACCATCTCCCTCCGGGGCCTGCCGGACGGCCCCTTCGTGCGGCTTCGTGCGGCTTCGTGCGGCGCCTCCCGCGTACCCGTACGGCGGGCGTCTGCACACGGCGCGAGGGGCCGGCCGCACGCCCCCGGACCAGCCGGGCCGCCCGGATCAGCCCGCGCGCCCGGCGAATTCGGGGGCCGTGTCCTCGTTGCGCAGCCAGATCGTGCGCTGGGGGAAGGGAATGTCGACGCCCGCGGCGTCGAGCGCCTCCTTCACGCGGCGGCGCAGCTCGCGGGTGACGCCCCACTGCTGGAGCGGGACGGTCTTGACCGCGAGGCGGACGACGACGCCGTCCGCGTCCAGGGACTGCACGCCCCACACGCTGGGGTCCTCCAGGAGGAGGTCGGCGAAGGCGGGGTCCTGGCGCAGCGCGCGGCCGGTCTCCTCCAGGACCTGGTAGACGGTGTCGAGGTGGGAGTCGTAGGCGACGGCGACGTCCAGGACGGCGCGGGCCCAGTCCTGGCTGTCGTTGCGGACCCGCAGGACCTCGCCGTTGCGGATGTGCCACAGGCCGCCGTTCAGATCGCGCACGTGCGTCAGGCGCAGGCCCACGTGCTCGACCTCGCCCACGGCCTCGCCGAGATCGACGGTGTCCCCCACCCCGTACTGGTCCTCGAACATGATGAGGAGCCCGGAGAGATAGTCGGCGACCAGGCTCTGCGCGCCGAAGCCGATGGCCAGGCCCACCACACCGGCGCTGGCCAGCAGCGGGCCGAGGGCTATCCCGACCTGGTCGAGGATCATGGCGGTGCCGAGCAGGGCCAGCACGATCGTGACCACGCTGCCGAGCACCGAGCCGATCGTCCGCGCCCGCTGCTCACGCCGCTGCGAGGCGCGGGAGCGGTCCCGCAGCAGCACGGCCGCCCCTCGCCCGGAGCGCGGGCGGCGCGGCTCGCCCTCCGCCCCGCCGGGCTCCAGGACGCGTTGCACGACACGGGTGATGGACCGCTGGGCAACCCAGCGGATCACCCCGAGGACGAGGACGATGAGCGCGATGCGCAACGGCACTTCGACCAGCGCCGTGGTGTGCTGCTCCAGCCAGTCGGGCCACGCGGCGAGCTGGACGGCGGTGGCTGCCTCGGGGTGCGAGGCCGGGTGCGGTGTCGGCACGATTACTCCGTTTGCTGACGACTTTCACGTTCGGGTGCCGCCCCTACCCCGGATCACGCGATGCATGATCGACCGGCTCGGAGCGGGTTCCCGGGCCCGCCGACGGGCGCCGCCTCCCCCACCCGTCAGCCACCCGTCAGCCCCTGTTGACACGTCGTCCGCCATACCGGGACGCCTCGGCCGATTCCGTGATCATCTCGGGCATGATGAGCCGGCCGACCGGCCACGACACCCCTGGAGCGAACATGTCCGACATCCCGTCCGAGCTGCGGTACTCCGATTCACACGAGTGGGCGCGCAAGGAAGCGGACGGCACGGTGACCATCGGAATCACCGACCACGCGCAGAAGGCTCTCGGCGACATCGTCTTCGTGGAGTGCCCGGAGATCGGGCGTGCCCTCCAGGCCGGCCACCCCGCCGGTGTGGTCGAGTCGGTCAAGGCCGCGACGGAGCTCTACGTGCCGCTGGGCGGCAAGGTGGTCGCGGTGAACGAGGAGCTGTCCGAGGCCCCGGAGCTGATCAACGAGGAGCCCTACGACACCTGGCTCGTCAAGCTCCAGCCGTCGGACATGGCCGAGTACGACAAGCTGCTCGACGCCGCCGGGTACAAGGCCCTCATCGAGGAATGAGCCGTGCCGGGCCCGGCCTACGCCCCGTTCCGCGCGTCGCGCCGCAGGAGTTCGGCGTTCAGGGCGGTGGCGAACAGACACCAGGCCGTGTACGGCACCAGGGCGACGGCCGCCGCGCGGTCGGTGGCGGCCGTCCGCCGCAGGAGGTGCGCGTTGGCGAGGTCCAGCAGGATCGTGCCGGCGAGCCCGGCCCGCAGGTTCCTCTGCCGGAAGCAGAGCCGGCTCCAGGCCGCGTTCAGCGCGAGATCCGCTCCCAGGGCGGCGGCGAGGCGTACCCGTTCCCGGCCGCGCGCCCGGGCGAGCCCCCTGCCGCCGGCCCAGGCGACCGACGCGTACAACGGCGTCCAGACCACGGCGAACGCCCAGCCGGGCGGCTGCCACGCGGGCTTGTCCAGTAACCGGTACCAGGTGCTGTCGGCGTCGACCGCGCGGGCACCGGCCACGGCGGTCGCGGCGACCGCGACGGCGGCGCAGGCGGTCCACCGGCGCGTGGTCGACCGGTGTGTGGTCCACCGGCGGGTGGTCCACCGGCGGGTGGTCCACCGGCGGGTGGCGGCCGGGGGCGGATTCTCCCGGGTGGTTCTCACAAAGCTCATCCGTACCCTCTTTCCCGGTGCGGCCCACGCGAACGGATCTTCCGCCGGCAACGGGGAACCCGTCGACCGGGGTACGCGACCGACGGGGCACGCGGCCGAGGAGGCGACATGGGTGACAAGGAAGAGCGGGGCGGCGACAAGGACCAGGGCAACCGGGCGTACGGCCACAAGCCGTTCAAGCGGTCCCGCAGCCACTTCACGGACCGGATCACCACGGACGGCCGCGACGGCTGGCCGGTGGAGTCCGGCCGCTACCGGCTGGTGGTCTCGCGCGCCTGCCCGTGGGCGAGCCGGGCGGTGATCTCCCGCCGGCTGCTCGGCCTCGAAGAGGCGCTGCCGATGGGGGTGACGGACCCGGTCCAGGACGACCGGAGCTGGCGCTTCACCCTGGACCCCGACGGCCGCGACCCGGTGCTCGGCATCCGCTACCTGGCCGAGGCGTACGAGAAGCGGGAGCCCGGCGCGCCCGGCGGGGTGAGCGTCCCCGCGATCGTGGACGTGCCCAGCGGGGAGCTGGTGACCAACGACTACCAGCAGCTCACCCTCGACCTCGCGACCGAGTGGACCGCCCTGCACCGCGCGGGCGCGCCGGACCTGTACCCGGAGCGGCTGCGCGACGAGATCGACGAGGTGATGGAGGACGTCTACCGGGACCTCAACAACGGTGTGTACCGCGCCGGGTTCGCCACCCACCAGAAGGAGTACGAGGAGGCGTGCGCCGGGGTGTTCCGGCGGCTGGACGCGCTGGCCGAGCGGCTCGCCGGGCAGCGCTACCTGGTCGGCGACACGATCACCGAGGCGGACATCCGGCTGTTCACCACCCTGGTCCGCTTCGACCCGGTCTACCACGGGCACTTCAAGTGCAATCTGTGGAAGCTGACGGAGAACCCGGTGCTGTGGGCGTACGCGCGGGATCTGTTCCAGACGCCGGGGTTCGGCGACACGGTGGACTTCGACCACATCAAGCGGCACTACTACCAGGTCCACTCCGGCATCAACCCGACCGGCATCGTGCCCCTCGGCCCGGACCTCGCGGGCTGGACGACCCCGCACCACCGCGAGCAACTGGGCGGCCGCCCCTTCGGCGACGGCACACCGCCGGGTCCCGTGCCGCCGGGCGAGCGGGTCGGCCCGCCCGGGCAGGCCGGGTAGACCGGGCAGCCCGCATGAGTAGCGCCTGGCGAGGAAGAAGCCTCCCATGGCGAAGAACACGACCACACGCAAACTGCCGCTGGCCTACAAGCCGGTCGGCTTCGTACTGAGCTGGACCGGCGGTGCGCTGGCCGGGCTGGCGTTCCGCAAGGCGTGGATGGCGATACGGCACGAGGAGGACGCCCCCGACGCGCTCGACCGCGACCGCGGCTGGGGCGAGATCCTGTTCGCGGCGGCACTCCAGGGCGCGATCTTCGCGGTGGTGCGCAGCGCGGTCGACCGCACGGGGGCGAAGGCCATCGAGCGGTCGACCGGGGTGTGGCCGGTCGCGGACCAGGGCGGCCGGGACTGACCCGGGCGGGCGCCGTGGGCCGGCGCGGTGCGGTTCGGCGGATGGACGGGCGGCGTCGGCTCCGGCTTCTGCTTGGACTTGGGCTTGGGCTCCGGCCTTGGCTCCGGCTCGTCCAACTGCCGGACCGGGCCGCCGGGATGGGCGTGGGGCCGGACGGGGGTGCGCCTCGTGCGCGGCTTAGCCCGGATGCCGCGTCAGGATGCGGCGCCCCGCCGTGCGGCCGGAGGATCACGATCATGCGTCTCCTCACTTTCGCCCCGTCATGCGTCCCGCCCGCGCGACCCCGTGGTGCGCGGCTCCTCATATCCGCCCTCGCCTGCGGCGCCCTGCTGACGGCGGCCACGGGCTGCGGCGGCGCCGACGCCCGGACGAAGTCCGGTGGCCCGGCGCACAACGGCAACCCGGCGGCGGCCGGCTCCGCGCACCCGGCTTCCCGTGCGGGAGTTCCCGGCATCGGAGAGCGCACCGGAGCCCGTATCCCGGCCGGTACCCGTCAGCTCGTGGTCGTCTACGGCGACGGCCGGAACTCCCCCGACAGCCTCGCCGTGCTGTACGAGAAGCGCGGCACGAAGTGGGAACGCACCGCCGGCTGGCCCGCGCACAACGGCCGCCTCGGCTGGACGACGGACCATCAGCTGGACGACGAACGCAGTCCCGTCGGCGTCTTCACCCTCACCGACGCCGGAGGCTCGCTCAGAAGCCCGGGCACCAAGCTGCCGTACTGGTACGACGACAACGCCTTCGCCGCCTCCATCAACCAGGACGACGAGAACCACGCCCACGACTTCGACTACGTCATCGCCATCGACTACAACCACCTCAAGGGCACCCCTCCCTTCGACTGGAACCGCCCCGAAGGCGTCGAGAAGGGCGGCGGCATCTGGCTCCACGTCGACCACGGCGACGGCACGTCCGCCTGCGTCACCGTCCCCGAGCCCGCGATGAAGACCCTGCTCCACACCCTCGACCCGGCTCAGCATCCCGCGGTGATCATGGGCGACCGGGAACGTCTGATGCAGTGAGGGGCTCGCGGCAGCGGTCGTCGCGCCCTGGTCGCGAGGGCTGCCCGTCCCGCGTTCTCGGTAGCGTGAGCAGCTGACGCGTGGAGTGTCCACGCGTCCGGCCGGTCCGTGCGACGGCGGCCGGCGAAGAGTGATGAGGCTGCGATGAGTGAACCGACGAAGCCCGAGGTCCATGTCCCGGAAGGTGACGCTCCCACCGAGCTGACCGTCCGGGACCTGGTCGTCGGGGACGGGCCCGAGGTGAAGCCGGGCATGGTGGTCAGGGTCCACTACGTCGGGGTGACCTTCGGGTCCGGCAAGGAGTTCGACGCCTCCTGGGACCGGGGCGAGCCGTACAAGTTCGGCCTGGGCAGCGGCAAGGTCATCAAGGGCTGGGACCGGGGAGTACGGGGCATGAGGGTCGGCGGCCGGCGCGAGATCATCGTTCCCCCGCGTCTCGGCTACGGCGATCAGTCGCCCACGCCGCTGATCCCGCCGGGCTCGACCCTGATCTTCGTGGTGGACCTCCTGGACGCGTATTCCCGCACCACCGGGTGGAGCAAGGCCCAGTAACCGGTATGGGGGCCGCACGCACACTCCCCGGCCGAACTATGGGGTCCCACCACATACGACCCTGACCTGTGCGTTCCTACCGTGTGGCGACACGCAATCCGTCCCCGTCACACGCCAGGAAGTGGTGCCGATGTCGTCACCCATAAGCGCCCCGCCCGCTCCATCGAAGCTCCCCCGCATCGTCGCCGCCAGTCTCATCGGGACCACCATCGAGTGGTACGACTTCTTCCTGTACGGCTCGGCCGCCGCGCTGGTGTTCAACAAGCTGTTCTTCCCGGACTCCGATCCGCTCGTCGGAACACTGCTGTCGTTCCTGACGTACGCGGTCGGGTTCGCGGCGCGGCCGCTCGGGGCCCTGGTGTTCGGGCACTACGGTGACCGGCTCGGGCGCAAGAAGCTGCTGGTGCTGAGTCTGCTGCTGATGGGCGGTGCGACCTTCGCCATCGGTCTGCTGCCCACACACGCGACCATCGGAAGCGCCGCGCCGGTGCTGCTGACGCTGCTGCGTCTGGTGCAGGGCTTCGCCCTCGGTGGCGAGTGGGGCGGTGCCGTCCTGCTGGTGTCCGAGCACGGGGACGCGCGCAGGCGTGGCTTCTGGGCCTCGTGGCCGCAGACCGGCGCGCCGGCCGGGCAGCTGCTGGCCACCGGTGTGCTGTCGCTGCTCACGGGCGTCCTCTCGGACGACGCCTTCGGCGACTGGGGCTGGCGCATCCCGTTCCTGCTCTCCGGTGTGCTGGTGATGGTCGGTCTCTGGATCCGTCTCTCCGTCGACGAATCGCCCGTGTTCAAGGAGGCGCTGGCCCAGGCCGAGTCCAGGAAGGACGACCTGGAGGAGAAGCTTCCACTCGTCTCCGTGCTGCGCCATCACTGGCGGGACGTGCTCGTCGCGATGGGCGCCCGTATGGCGGAGAACATCAGCTACTACGTCATCACCGCCTTCATCCTCGTCTACGCCACCACGTCCGCGGGCGTCTCGAAGCAGACCGCGCTCAACGCCGTACTCATCGCCTCCGCCGTGCACTTCGCCGTCATCCCGGCCTGGGGCGCCCTGTCCGACCGGGTCGGACGCCGGCCCGTGTACCTCCTCGGCGCGGCGGGCATCGGGCTGTGGATGTTCCCGTTCTTCCGGCTCGTCGACAGGGGGTCGTTCGGCTCTCTGATCCTGGCCGTCACCGTCGGACTGGTGCTGCACGGAGCCATGTACGCGCCCCAGGCCGCCTTCTTCGCCGAGATGTTCGCGACCCGGATGCGCTACTCCGGTGCCTCCATCGGTGCCCAGTTCGCCTCCGTTGCGGCCGGTGCGCCGGCCCCGCTGATCGCCACCGCGCTGCTCGAGGAGTACGACAGCTCCACGCCGATCGCGCTGTACGTGATCGCGGCCGCCGTCCTGACGCTGATCGCCGTGGGTGTGGCCCGCGAGACCCGGCACCGTGACCTCGCCCAGGTGACGGAGCGGGGCGGGGATCAGAGCGCCGCGAGTGCGGCCGCCGAGGCGCGGACGGCGTGAGCCGTACATGACCTCGGCCGGCCTCCACCGACCGGCCCCGCGCGGGGCCGGTCAGTGCCGTCCCGGTCCCGCCAGCCCGTGCAGCCGCAGGGCGAGTTGGATCTCCAGGGCGCGGGACGGTGTCTGCCAGTCGGCGCCCAGGAGCCGGCCCACCCGCTCCAGCCGCTGGGCGACGGTGTTCACATGTACATGGAGGGTGTCCTTGGTCCGGGCCGGGCTCATGCCACAGGCGAAGTAGGCGTCCAGGGTGCGCAGCAGATCCGTGCCGCGCCGTTCGTCGTAGTCCACGAGCGGGCCGATGGTGCGCTCGACGAAGCCGCCGATGTCCCGGTCGGCGGCGAGCAGCAGGCCGAGGAAGCCGAAGTCCTCGGCCGCCGCGCCGTCTCCGCCGCGTCCGAGGAAGTGCAGCGCGTCGAGGCAGCGGCGGCCCTCGGCGTAGGCGGCGGCCACCTCGTCGGGCCGTTCGGCGAGGCCGGTGACGGGCGCGGAGGCGCCGACGGTGACCGGCTGCCGGACGGCGGTGCCGAGATCGCGGGCCGTGCGGCGGGCCAGCTCGGTGGCACCGTCGCCGTCGGCCAGCGGGAGCAGCAGGACGGTCCCGCCGTCGCGGGCGGCGGCCAGGCCGTGCCGGGTGGCGGCGAGGTGGGCGGCGGCGGACCACAGGCGCCGGCGGGCGGCGGCCTCCTCGTCGGCGTCGGCCGTGGGCGCGTCGAGCCGGGCCGCGAGGACGACATGGGTGGCGTCCAGGTCGGCGTGGAGCCGTGCGGCGCGTTCGCGCAGCAGGCGTGGGTCGCGGTCGCGGGCGTCCAGCAGGTCGTCCAACAGCTCGCCGCGCACCCGGCGTTCGGCCTCGGCGGCGGTACGGCGGGCGAGCAGGAGCAGTGAGGTGACCATGGCGGCGCGTTCCAGGGTGAGCTGGTCGACCGGGTCGAGGTCCGGGTGCCCGCGCAGGACCAGGGCGCCGAGCAACTCGCCGCCCGCGACGAGGGCGGCGACCCAGTCGCTGCCGTGCCGTACCCCGTGGCCCTCCGCGCGCGATGCCTCCAGGGCCTCGGCGGGTGCCGCGCCGGTCTCGGTGAACTCGACGGTGGCGCCGAGGACTTCGGAGACGGCGGCGGCCACGTCGGCGACTCCCCCGCCGCGCAGGACGAGTTCGGCGAGACGGTCGTGCACCTCGGAGGCGCGCTCGATGACGGAACTGCGGTCGCGGATGATCTCGTTGGCGCGTTCGAGCCCGGCCAGGGCCGTACGGGTCTCGGTGAGCAGGTTGGTGGTGTCGATGGCGGCCGCGGCGAGGGCGGCGAACGAGCCCAGCAGGGCGCTCTGTTCGCGTTCGAAGACCCGGGCACGCCGGTCGGCGGCGTACAGGACGCCGATGACGTGCGGGCCGAGCATGAGCGGTACGCCGAGGATGGCGACCAGTCCCTCGTCGCGCACCGCGGCGTCGATGGTGAGGGTGTGCCGGAAGCGGGCGTCCTGGAAGTAGTCCTCGGTGACGTACGGCCGGGCGGTCTGGGCGACGAGTCCGCCGAGCCCTTCGCCCATGCCGAGGCGGAGCTGCTGGAAGCGGGCGGAGACGCAGCCCTCGGTGACCTGGAGGTAGGTGTCGCCGCGCTCGGGGTCGTTGAGGCTGAGGTAGGCGGTGTCGGTGCCGAGCAGGGAGCGGGCGCGCTGCACGATGGCCCGCAGGACGGCGTCCACGTCCCGGAGTCCGGCCAGATCGTGGGCGGTCTCGAAGAGCGCGGAGAGTTCGGCCTCGCGGCGTCGGCGCCCTTCCAGCTCCGCGCGGACGCGCAGCGCGAGGAGCTTGGCGTGCTCCAGCGCGGCGATCCGCTCGGCGGGCAGTCCCTCGGCGCGGGCGAGAAGCACCGGGCGTTCGTACATCTCCGGGGAGGCGCCCCGGGCGAGGAGTTCAAGATACGGAATCTCCGTACCTGGTGGTGGCGGTGCCGCGACGGTCCCGGTGCCGGGGCCCGCGGCCAGGTGGGCTTGATCGCGAGACATGGTCACAGCATCGCCCATCGGCCGCCGGGCGCGTCAGCCCTGTGGATAACTCCGCCGCCGGCCGCCGCGAGGCCGTTCGGCCGTGGACCGTTAGGCCGGGGGCCGTTCAGTGGGCCGTCCATCCGCCGTCCATCACCAGGGAGGAGCCGGTGATGAAGGAGGACTGCGGGGCGCACAGATAGGCCACGGCCTCGGCGACCTCCTCCGGTTCGATGAGCCGCTGGAGGGCGCTGTCCTTGAGGAGGATCTCGGAGAGCACGCGTTCCTCGGGGATGCCGTGGGCCCGGGCCTGGTCGGCGATCTGCTTTTCGACCAGTGGGGTGCGCACATAGGCGGGGTTCACACAGTTCGACGTCACACCGTGGGGGGCGCCTTCCAGGGCGGCCGTCTTGGACAGTCCTTCGAGACCGTGTTTGGCGGCCACATAGGCGGACTTGAAGGCCGAGGCGCGCAGCCCATGGACGGAGGACACATTGACGATGCGGCCCCAGCCCTGCGCGTACATGTGGGGCAGCGCACCCCGGATGAGCCGGAAGGGCGCCTCCAGCATGACGGTCAGCACGGTGTGGAAGACGTCGGGCGGGAAGTCCTCCAGCGGGCGCACCAGTTGGAGCCCGGCGTTGTTGACCAGGACGTCGGTGCCCGCGGCGGCCCGTTCGGCGGCGTCGAGGTCGGTGAGGTCGAGGACGTACGGGACGACCGCGCCCCCGCCCGCGAGGTCTCCGGCCCGCTCGGCCAGTTCGGCCAGGCCCCTCGCGTCCCGGTCCACGGCCCGGACCTCGGCGCCGGCGGCCGCGAGCCGCAGTGCGCAGGCCCGGCCGATCCCGCCGGCCGCCCCGGTGACGAGGGCGACGCGGCCGCCGAGGTCCAGGGGGACGGAGGAGGGGCGGGGGCCGGGCTGCGGACTGGGCGAGGTCATGTGCCGAACCCTAAGTGGAAGCCATGGCTCACCACATGTGGTGATGACCCATACTTCAGCCGCTGGTCATAGGGTCGAACCATGTGGGTGCATCGGACATGGCCTGCTTGATCCGGAACAGCGCGAAGTCGTTCAGGTCGGGCAGCGCGTCCACCGCGTACCAGCCGACCTCCAGCGACTCGTCGTCGTTGACCCGCGCCTCGCCTCCGGTCGCCCGGCAGCGGAAGGTGATGTCCATGTACTGGCAGACGTCACCGTTGCCGTAGGTGACCGGCTCCAGCGCCTGGACGAGGACGACCCGCTCGACGGCGCAGTGCACCGCCGTCTCCTCGTGGACCTCCCGTACGGCGCAGGCCGCGGGCTGCTCGCCCGGCTCCGGGATGCCGCCGATCACCGACCACTGGCCGGTGTCGGAGCGGCGGCCGAGCAGCACCCGGCCCGCGTCGTCGAAGACGATCGCGGTGACTCCGGGGAGCCAGAGCAGCTGATGGCCCGCCGAGGCCCGGAGCGTGCGGATGAATTCAGGTGTAGCCATGGGCCGACCCTATGGCTCCGTACGTCCCCCGCGTACCGATCGCGGGGGCGTACGGCGGTCGTACGGCTACGCGCGCCCGGCGCGCCGACCGCGCATCCCGGCGCCGACCGCCCAGCCGAGGCCGCCCGCGGCGACCAGGACCAGCGCGAGCTCGGGCAGGACGCCGAGGCGGGTCGCGGGCGTCTCGGAGGAGCGCAGCGGGATCTTCTGGTCGAGGTAGGCGGGCACGAACATGCCGGTCTTCCCGGTGATCTTCCCGTCGGGCATGATGACGGCGCTGACGCCGCTGGTGACCGGCACCGTCACGGCCCTGCTGTGCTCGACGGCGCGGACGCGGGACATGGCGAGCTGCTGGTAGGTCATCTCGCTGCGGTCGAAGGTGGCGTTGTTGCTCGGCACGGAGATCATCTGCGCGCCATGGGTGACGGTGTCGCGCACGGCCCAGTCGAACGCGGCCTCGTAGCAGGTGGCGAGCCCGACCTTGGTGCCGTCCATGCGGAACACGCCGGGCTTGTCGCCCCGGCTGAAGTCCTGGCGGACCATGCCTGTCCACTCGCTGTTGATCGCTCCGACGAGCGAGCGCAGCGGCAGGTACTCGCCGAAGGGCTGGATCTGGCGCTTGTCGTAGGTCTGGGTGGGGCCCTTGCCCGGGGTCCACAGGATCTGCTCGTTGTAGAGCTTGCCGTTCCGCTCGGCGACCGAGCCGACCGAGATCGGCACGCCGACCGCCTTGGCGGCCTCGTCGACGACGATGGCGGCGTCGCGGTAGGTGAGGGGGTCGATGTCGGAGGAGTTCTCCGGCCACAGCACGAAGTCGGGGCGGGGCGCCTTGCCCGCCTTGACGGCGGCGGCGAGCTTGAGGGTCTCGCGCGCGTGGTAGTCGAGCACGGCCCGGCGCTGGGCGTTGAACTCCAGGCCCGAGCGGGGCACGTTGCCCTGGATCAGCGCGACCGTGGCGGTGCCGTCCTCCGCCTTGTCGCTCACCAGGGTGCGGGCGGCGACGGCGCCCACGACGGGCACGGCGACGCTGAGCAGCGCGGCCACGGCGGCCGAGCGGCGCACCTCCAGAGCGCGGCGGCGTGCGGTGACGAGCCGTACGGCCTCGTACAGGCCGAAGCCGCACAGGACGACCGCGAAGCCGAGCACGGGGGTGCCGCCCACCGCGGCGAGCGGCAGGAAGACGCCGTCCGCCTGGCCGAAGGCGATCTTGCCCCAGGGGAAGCCGCCGAACGGCATGCGCGCGCGCACCGCCTCGCCGGCGGTCCACATGGCGGCGGCCCACACAGGCCACGGGGGCAGCCGGGACACGGTGGCGATGCCCGCGCCGACCAGGGCGACGAAGACCGCCTCGATGGCGACCAGCGCAAGCCAGGGGCCGGGACCGACCTCCACGCCGGTCCACACCAGCAGCGGCAGGAGGAAGCCGAGCCCGAAGAGGTAGCCGAGACCGAGGGCCGCCTTCCAGGTCCGGCCGCGCAGCACCCACGCGAGACCGGCGAAGGCGGGCAGGGCCAGCCACCACAGGGGGCGCGGCGGGAAGCTGAGGTACAGCAGCACACCGCACAGGGCGGAGACTGCGGCCGGGATCAGGCGCAGCAGACGGCGGCGGCCCGGCGCGACGGGCGGCCGGAGCTGTTCCGGCTGGTCCACGGAGGTAGCGGTGACGGTCACGCGGGGAGTCTACGGCGCGGTGCCCGACCGCCGACAGCGCGGGCCGGGGCGCCGACCTGCGATGTCTCATGGCGCGGGGCGGAATGTCGGCGGGCCCCATGTGCTGCGCCACCATGTGGTCCGCGTACGTGTGGCGACACCACATGGTCCGCATATGTGCGCCGACCCCATGTGGTCCGCGTCCCGGACCGCAAGGCCAACGGCCCACCGCCACCCGGAATCGCGACCTTCCCGCGCAACTCATCCACAAAGCGGCCATCAGCCGTTACGGTGTGGCCCAGTCTCGGCGGTGCGGCCGGTCCCGGTGCGCGCGGCGAGACCGCGGCCACAGGTCGGGGGACCGGGTGCGAGGGGCGACGGGTGGGGTCGACGGGGATGACGCGCGCGACGGAGACGGACGCGGGGCGTTCAGGGCGGAACCTTTCGGACGGGGCGGGCATGATCCTGCTCGGGCTGTGCGCGGCGTGGGCGCTGATCACGGCGGCGGGGCACGACGGGCGTCCCGAGGGCGTGCTGCTCGCGGTGCTCGCGGCGGCGGCCGGGTGCGCCACGGGCCGGATATCGGGGGCGCTGCTCCCGGTGGCGGCGCCGTGCGCGGGGGCGGCCGCCGGGCTGGTACTGGCGGTGACGATGCCCGCGCTGCTGCCCGGACCGCCGTATGCCGTCCCGCTCGGGCACACCGGTGCCACCGCCGCCCTGCTGGCGCTGGCCACCGGCGCGGCCTGCTGTGCCGCGTGGGCGACGCCGGTACCGGCGCTCAGGTCGGCGCTGCGGCTGCTGGCCGCGCTGATCGTACTGACCGGGGCCGTCATGGGGTCGCCGCTCGGCTGCGCCGCGAGTGGCGCGGTACTGCTCTGCTCGCTCGCCGCGGGCTCGATGCGGCACCGGGGTGTCGGGGTGGCGGGGCTGGCCCTGGCGGCGGCCGGCGCGGCGGGCGGGGTGTGGGCGGTGGCGGCGGGCGCGCTGCCCGGGGGTCCCGCGGAGGCGGTCGCCGAGCGGCTCGGCCCGTACCGCGTCCACATGTGGCAGGACGCGCTGGGGCTGGCGGGCCGGGCACCGCTCGCCGGAGTCGGCCCCGGCCTCTACGGCCGGCCGGACGGCACGGATCCCGGCGTGCCGCCCGAGGTCAAGCCGCACTCGGCTCCGTTGCAGTTACTGGCCGAGCAGGGGGTCGTCGGGGTGCTGCTGCTCGCGGCCGTCTACTGCTGGGTGCTGCACGCCCTGTGGCGGGCCCCGCGGGCGACCCCGGTCGTGCTGACGGCGGGCGCGGCCCTGACGGTCCTGGCGGTGCTCGCCTCACTGGGCAACGCGCTCAGTTTCACCACGGTGACGGCGGGCGCGGGGCTGCTCGCCGGATGGGCCACGGCGCGGCCCTGGGTGGATGAGGAGCCCGCGGTCCGGGAGGAAGCGGTGGCTGGGGAACGGACGACGATCTGAGCGGGGGTGCCGCCAGACGTGTGGGGCCGCTACGTGTGGGAGCCGAACGGGTGAGAGCGCCACATGTGGTGACCAGACATGTGACGACCGAACATGTGGGCAGCGGAGACGTGGCGGTGCTACACGTGGTGACCGCACACGTGGAAGCGTCACATGTGCGGGCCGGACACGTGCGAGTCCCACACGTGGGAACCCCACACACGCGCCCTCAGCGCGCCGACCCCGCAGACCCCGCCGCCCCCGCCCGCAGCCGGGACCGGATCACCCGCACCGCCGACTCCGCGTTGTCCACGGTGACGGTGAATGTGTGGCCGTCCCACAGGCTGAGCTCGATGCCCTCGCCCCGGCGCACCACGACGGCCGTGCCGCGCTCCGGGCGCCAGCGGTAGCCCCAGCCGCCCCAGTGGCGCGGGGTGACGTGCGGGATGAAGTCGGCGCCGACGACGTCGGACAGCGGGATGCGACGGCGGGGCACACCCACATGGCCACAGCGCACTTCCAGGCAGTCCCGGTCGAGGATGAGGTCCACATGGACGAAGGCGAGCGTGCCGTAGAGAACGAGCAGGCCGGCCGCGATGCAGCCGACGACGGACATGACGAGCGGGGCGATGCCGGACGTCCAGGCGGACTGGACGGCCAGCGCGATGCCGAGCGCCAGGCAGGCAGCGCCGGCGAGCGCCAGCAGCCATTGCACCCGGTTGGTGGCGCGACCGGTCCAGACGTCGGGGTGCGAGTCCTCGGCGTCGTCGTACTCCCTCATGCCTATGAGGTTACTCAGGTTTCGCTGCGCCGGTACCCGGTCGCGCTCGGTGACTGCTCCGGGCGGCCCACCGGGACCGCTGCCCGCCACGCTCCGTCACCGCCGACGCGCCACATGGCGCCGAGCCACATAGCGCCGAGCCACACGGTGCCGGCCCACATAGCCCCGAACCACATGGCACCGAGCCACACCACACCCGCCCACATAGCCCCGAACCACACGGCCCCAAGCCACACCGCCCCCGGCCGCCCCCTCAGCCCCGGTCGGCCACCCGCTCCGCGGGCCGGAGGAGTCGTCCCTCCCCGTAGTGCAGGGCGGCGGCGGGCAGCTCGCCCTCGCGGCCGCTGAGGATCACGGTCAGCGTGCCCTCGGCCGGGGCGTCCGGCGCGGGCTGTTCGCCGATGCGGCGCAGGGCCTGGGCGGCGATGGCTCCGGCGGAGGCGTGCAGGACGAGCGGGGCGGCGCCGGGCCGCTGGACGGCGGTGCGGATACGTTCCGCCACCAGTTCGTAGTGGGTGCAGCCGAGGACGACGGTCGTCACGTCGTCGGGGGTGAGTGACGCGGCGGCGGCGACGGCGGTCTCGATGGCGCGCTCGTCGGCGTGTTCCACTGCCTCGGCCAGGCCCCAGCAGGGCACCTCGGTGACCTGGACGCCCTGCGCGAAGTCCGCGATGAGTCCGCGCTGGTAGGGGCTGCCGGTGGTGGCGGGGGTCGCCCAGATGGCGACGGAGCCGCCCCCGGCGGCGGCCGGCTTGATCGCGGGGACGGTGCCGATGACCGGGATGCCGGGTTCGAGGTGGGCGCGGATCGCGGGCAGGGCGTGCACGGTGGCCGTGTTGCAGCCGATGATCAGGGCGTCCGGCCGGTGCGCGGCGGCGGCCTCGGCGACGGCGAGGGCGCGGCTGGTCAGGTCCTCGGGCGTGCGGGGACCCCAGGGCATCCCGTCGGGGTCGAGGGAGAGGACGAGATCGGCGTCGGGTCGCAGGCGACGTACTGCGGCGGTCGCCGCGAGAAGGCCGATTCCGGAGTCCATGAGCGCGATCTTCACCCGGCCACCATAGTCGATGGCCCCCGCACCGGCCGTCCCGTGGGGCAGACTGCGGCCGTGAGCGCCCTCGTGTGGATTGCCGTCGCCTCCCTCGTCGTCTGGTGCTGGCTGCTGCTCGGCCAGGGTTTCTTCTGGCGCACCGACGTCCGGCTGCCGCCCCGCCGCGAGCCGGACGTGTGGCCGTCGGTGTGTGTGGTCGTACCGGCCCGGGACGAGGCGGAGGTGCTGCCCGCGAGTCTGCCCTCGCTGCTCGCGCAGGACTATCCGGGGCCGGCCGAGATCTTCCTGGTGGACGACGGCAGCACCGACGGCACCGGGGAGCTGGCGCGGGAGCTGTCCCGGCTCCGCGGCGGGCTGCCGCTGACGGTGGCCTCGCCGGGTGAGCCGCCCCCGGGCTGGACGGGCAAGCTGTGGGCGGTGCGGCACGGCATCGGGCTGGCCCGCGCGCGTGATCCGGAGTATCTGCTGCTGACGGACGCCGACATCGCGCACGCCCCGGACAGTCTGCGCGTGCTGGTGGCGGCGGCCGGGAGCGGTGGCTTCGACCTGGTGTCGCAGATGGCGCGGCTGCGGGTGGCGAGCCCGTGGGAGCGGCTGGTGGTCCCGGCGTTCGTGTATTTCTTCGCGCAGCTGTATCCGTTCCGGTGGATCGGCCGCCGGGGCGCGCGTACGGCGGCCGCGGCGGGCGGGTGTGTGCTGTTGCGCGCGGACGCGGCCGAGCGGGCGCGGATTCCGGACGCGATCCGGCAGGCCGTGATCGACGACGTGGCGCTCGCGCGGGCGGTGCGCGGCGTGGGTGGTCACATCTGGCTGGGTCTCGCGGACGGGGTCGACAGTGTGCGGCCGTATCCGGGGCTGGGTGATCTGTGGCGGATGGTCTCGCGCAGTGCCTACGCGCAGTTGCGGCACAACCCGCTGCTGCTGCTCGGCACGGTGGCCGGTCTGGCCCTGGTGTATCTGGTGCCGCCGGGCACGGTGGTGGCCGGGGCCGTGCTGGGCGATGTGGCCGCGGCGGTCGTGGGCGCGGTGGCGTGGGCGGTGATGGCGGCGACGTATGTGCCGATGCTGCGTTACTACGGGCAGCCGCTGTGGCTGGCTCCGCTGCTGCCGTTCACGGCGTTCCTCTATCTGCTGATGACGGTGGACTCGGCGGTGCGGCACTACCGGGGCCGGGGCGCCGCGTGGAAGGGGCGGACGTACGCGCGGCCGGACGCGGTGGCCGACGAGGGCTGACGAGGACCGGCGAAGGCTACTTCCGGCCGGGGGTCCAGTTCATGCCCCAGCCGTAGGCGCGGTCGACGGTCCGTTGTGGGCTTGTGCCGCGTTCCGGTACGAGGTAGCGGGCCTCGCGCCGGACGACGAGGTCGCCGCCCTGGTTGGTGAGCAGCGCGAGTGCGCACACGGTGGAGGGCACCGTGCATTCGTCGAGGGAGAAGTCGACCGGGGCGCCGTGCTGGGGCCGCAGGGTGACGGTCGCGTGGAGTCCGGCGAAGGAGGTGGCGCCCTCGTAGATCGTGACGAAGACCAGGATGCGCCGGAAGTCGGGGGCGTGGTCGAGGTTGACGGTGAGGTTCTCGCCGTCGGCCGAGGCGCCGGTGCGGTCGTCGCCGTCGAGGTGGATGTACGGCGGGCGGTGCAGGGTGCCGAAGGCGTTGCCGAGGGCCTGTACGACGCCTTTGCGACCGTCGGCGAGTTCGTACAGGGCGCACAGGTCGAGGTCGAGGTCGCGTGCGGCACCCTTGGTCCATCTGGTCTCGCGCATGCGCCAGTTGAGGTTGACGCGCAGGGCTCCGGAGGTGGCGCCCTGCTTGGCGAGCGAGACGGCGGGGGCGGCCTTCGTGAGGGTGACTCTGGCGGGCGACTCGGGTGCGGTGGCCGGGGGTTCGGGAGTGGTTCGCCCCAACTCGGGTGCAGGACGCTCCGGTTCAGGTGTCACAGGGTCGGGCCGCCTGGCCGGGCGGCGCGGGCTGATGCCGTACTCCCTGGCCAGTCCGTCGAGTCCGTCACCGTACCCCTGTCCGACGGCGCGGAACTTCCAGCCGCCCTGGCGGCGGTACAGCTCGCCGAGGACGAGGGCCGTCTCCACGCTCGCGCCGGTGTCGTCGTAGTGGGCGACGGCCTCGCCGTCCGGGTCGGTGATCCGGACGGCGAGGCCGGGGACCTGCCCGAAGGTGCCGCCGTCCGCGGTGGCGGCGAGGACGATCCGTTCGACGGCGTCCTCCACGCGCGCGAGGTCGACGGTGAAGACGTCGGTGACGTGGTCGCCGTCGTGGCGTGCCGTCTCGTGCCGGACGGCGCCGGAGGGATGGGCGGGGTGGTCGCCGGTGATGTGGTCGGCGTCGGAGCGGGTCCTGCCGGAGGTCAGCAGCAGGGCGGCGATGTCCGTGGCGGGTGTGCCGGGGCCGGCGTGCCGGCTCGTCTCGACGCGCAGCACCGTGGTGGGCACCGGCGTGTTCGAGCCCTTCGACATGGTCATGTCCGCCCCCATCAGATCTCGCCGTTTCCGAGTTCCCGCGACCGCGCCGGGGATCATCCCGCCCGTCCGCGCACGGGGTGTCGCGAACTCCCCTGCCCAGCGGGGGAGAACCGCACGCCGATCATCGGCAACCCGCCGGAAACTCGCCCTTTACACGATCCAAACGTCGAATGACGTCCATTTTTGCCAAGTTCGCTCGGATTAGCGATCCAAGTTCGCCACCGACACGGAAAACAACCTTCTTATCGGTCTCCCCAACCAGCACATCGTGGGCTTAACTTATGTGCCATGACCTCCCCCCGCTCCACCTATGGCGGCGGCTACTACTCCGCCTCCTTCCCGGACACCCCGATCTACGACTCGCTCGTGGCCGAGCGGGGAACCCCGCAAATCGCCCCGATCCGTGTCCCGGCCGCCTACGACACGCCGGGCAACCTGCCTGTCGGCAAC
Source organism: Streptomyces sp. NPDC005435 (assembly GCF_040703155.1). Taxonomy (NCBI): domain Bacteria; kingdom Bacillati; phylum Actinomycetota; class Actinomycetes; order Kitasatosporales; family Streptomycetaceae; genus Streptomyces; species Streptomyces sp. NPDC005435. The sequence continues at coordinate 10,545 of NZ_JBEXEQ010000022.1, read as the reverse complement.
ATGCCCGGCGCGGGCATGCCCAGCAGCAACCTCCCGGCGCTGCCCTCCGCGCTGCCCGCCCTCCCGGCCGCCCCGTCGCAGCCGGCGCCCGCGTCCTACGGCTACCCGCAGGCGCAGCAGCCCGCGCCGCTGCAGCAGGCGCCCACCGCGTACATCCCGCAGCAGGCCGCCGCGCCGCGCGGCTACCCGGGAGCGCAGCCGCAGCAGCCGCGTCCCGCCGCCGCGCCCGGCACCGGGTACGAGGCGATGCGCCCGGCCGCGCCGCGCCCGCCGCAGCAGCCGTACCAGGACCCGTACAACAACCAGCAGCAGTACCGGGGTTACTGATCGCACCACCCCGTGGTCGGTGCCGTCCGGCAAGGTGGCGACATGGGGAGCCGGCCGGACACCGCTCCGGGCGCTGACGGACGACGGGGGGAAGGTCGTCGCAGCGCGTGCGCACACGTCGGACGGACGCCGTCGCCGAGTCTCCACTCGGCGGCGGCGTCCGTCTGCGTACGCGGCGGCGGACGTCCGGGGACCGGTCTGCAGTTCGGGCCGCCGGCGGGGAACCGGGGGCGGGGTCCGGTCGTTCGCCAGGATGAGAATCTCGTGAGAGTCGTCCGCCGGACGTGGTGCCGCTCTCCCCCGGCGAGCCGGGGTCTGTGCGGCCGGGCGGTGCTCACGTCGGGCGAGGGGGTGGGGCCGTGCGTGCGATCAGCGGTCTGTGGCGGTGGCGGGGCAGTGCGCTGCGCCGGCCGACCGACCGGGCCGAGGCATGGGTGTGCCTCGTGGCGCTGCTGCTGATGTGCGCGGCCGCGCCGGCGATCGGCCGGCTGACCGGTAAGGCCGCCCAGGAGTCCCTGCGCCGTTCGGTGGCCGAGCAGCGCCACACCCGGCAGCGCGTCCCCGCGACCGTGCTGCGCCGGATGGCGTACCACCCGCCCGAGACCGACCCGGACGCCGGTGCCTCGCGCGCCGTGCGCAGCCGGGTCCTGGCCGGCTGGACGGCACCGGACGGCACGCGCCGGCGCGGCGCGGTCCTCACCGGTCTCAAGTCCCCGCGCCGGGGCGACCGTTTGATGGTCTGGACGGACCGGCAGGGCAACTTGACGAGCCGTCCGCTGGACTCGGCGACGGCCGACGCGCACGCGGTACTGGCCGGAATCGGGGCGGCGCTGCTCGCCGCGGCGCTGGTCGAGACGGGCCGCCGGCTGGTGCTGTGGCGCATGGTCCGCCGCAGGTACGCGGGGTGGGACCGGGCATGGGAGCGCGCGGGCCCGGACTGGGGCAAGGCCGGGACGGGCAGCTGACCTGCTTCGCGGCTCTGGTCGTCCCGGCGTCCGCGCACACGCTACGGTGGACCGGCCGACTCCCTATTCGGCATCGACCCGCGCGCGAGCGAGCCGAAGGCCGCGCCGGAGTCCGGAGCGCACCCGCGCCGGCCCCCGGGGCCGCGGGCGGTCGCCCTTCCGGCACCGGCGGCGGAGCCCCAGAGGCGGACGAGCACAAGTACCACGAGGTGGGGGCACAGCAACGCCATGGCACAGGGCACGGTCCAGGTGACGCACACCGGTACGTCGCGGTGGCGGCGCCGCACGGGTGAGTACGCATCGCTCGCCGCCGCCCTGGAGGCCGCCGCGGAGGGCGACGTCCTCACCATCGCCCCCGGCACCTACCGGGAGAACCTGGTGGTCGGCCGCCCGGTGACCCTGCGCGGTCCCGAGGGCGCGCCCGGCTCGGTGCGGATCGCGCCGGTGGACGGGGTGCCGCTCACGGTGCGGGCCTCGGCCGTGGTGCAGGGCCTGCACGTGGAGGGCCAGGACGGCACGGCGCCCGCGCTCCTGGTGGAGGACGGCACGCCCGAGCTGACGGACCTGCGGATCGTGACGCGCTCGGCCGTCGGCATCGAGGTGCGCGGCGGGGCCCGCCCGACCGTGCGCCGCTGCACGGTCGACAACCCGGCCGGTGCCGGCATCGCCGTGCTCGACGGGGGCGGCGGGGTGTTCGACGAGTGCGAGGTCGTCGCGGCCGGGCAGGCCGGGGTGGCGGTCCGGGGCGGCGCGCGTCCGCGTCTGGAGCGCTGCCGGGTGCATCACGCGGCGGGCTCGGGGCTGAGTGTGACCGGGGAGAACTCCGCGCTGGAGGCGGTCGGTTGCGAGGTGTACGAGGTCCGGGGTTCGGGCGTGCACATCACGCGGCAGGCGACGGCGCAGCTCACCGACTGCGCCGTGCATCGCACTTCGGGCGACGGCGTCACGCTGGACACGGACGCCTCGCTCACGCTGGCGGACTGCCGGATCCACGACATCCCGGAGAACGCGGTCGACCTGCGTTCGCGCTCGGTGCTCACGCTGACCCGGACGGCCGTGCACCGCTTCGGGCGCAACGGTCTGTCGGTGTGGGACGCGGGCACCCGGGTGGACGCCAACCAGTGCGAGATCTCCGACAGCACCGGCGACTATCCGGCGGTGTGGGTGAGCGACGGCGCCACGGCGGTGCTGGACTCCTGCCGGGTGCACGACGTGCCGGACGCCCTGTTCGTCCTGGACCGGGGTTCGCGTGTGGACGTGGTGGACAGCGATCTCAGCCAGGTGCGCAACACGGCCGTGTCGGTGAGCGACGGGGCGACGGCGCAGCTGGACGACTGCCGTGTCCGGGACGCGGCGACCGGCGCCTGGTTCCGGGACCACGGCAGTGGCGGCACGCTCGCCAACTGTGTGCTGGAGGGCACCCAAACCGGTGTGATCGTCACCAAGGGCGCCGATCCGTCCCTCGAACGCTGTGTGGTGGAACGCCCTGCCGAGGCGGGTTTCTATGTGTCCGCCGGGGGCCGGGGCAGTTTCCTGAACTGCCGGGTGAGCGGCAGTGGCGGGTACGGCTTCCATGTGATCGACGGCTGTCGTACGACGCTGCGCGGCTGTCGTACGGAGCGGTGTGCGCGCGGGGGGTACGAGTTCGCCGACGCGGGCCCCGATTCCGGTTCGGGCACCGGTCCGGTGGTGGAGGACTGCACGAGCGACGAGTCCGGCGGCGGTCTGCGGCCCCCCGAGCCGCCGCGCGCGACCGCGGTGCAGACGGCGTCCCCGTCGGCCGGCGGGCTGCTCGGCGCGATCCCGGGCCAGCGCGCCGTCGATCCGGATGCGCCCGTCGTACCGGACGTACCGGAGCCCGAGGTCCGCGGGTCCGAGGCGGTGCTCGGTGAACTCGACGCGCTGGTGGGCCTGGAGAGCGTCAAGCGCGAGGTGCGGGCGCTGACGGACATGATCGAGGTGGGCCGGCGCCGCCAGAGGGCAGGTCTGAAGGCGGCCTCGGTCAAGCGGCATCTGGTGTTCACCGGCTCCCCCGGCACCGGCAAGACGACGGTGGCCCGGCTCTACGGCGAGATCCTCGCCTCGCTCGGGGTGCTGGAGAAGGGGCATCTGGTCGAGGTGTCCCGGGTCGATCTGGTCGGTGAGCACATCGGGTCCACGGCGATCCGTACCCAGGAGGCGTTCGGGCGGGCGCGCGGCGGTGTGCTGTTCATCGACGAGGCGTACGCGCTCTCCCCCGAGGACGCCGGGCGGGACTTCGGCAAGGAGGCCATCGACACGCTGGTCAAGCTGATGGAGGACCAGCGGGACGCGGTGGTGGTGATCGTCGCGGGTTACACGGCCGAGATGGAGCGGTTCCTTTCCGTCAACCCCGGTGTGGCGTCCCGGTTCTCACGGACGATCACCTTCGGGGACTACGGTCCGGAGGAGTTGCTGCGGATCGTGGGGCAGCAGGCGGACGAGCACGAGTACCGGCTGGCGGAGGGCACTCCGGAGGCGCTGCTGAAGTACTTCACGGAGCTGCCGAAGGGCCCGGCGTTCGGCAACGGCCGTACCGCCCGGCAGACGTTCGAGGCGATGGTGGAGCACCACGCGGGCCGGGTCGCCCAGCTTCCCGACCCCAGCACCGACGATCTGACGCTGCTGTACGCGGAGGACCTGCCCGAACTTCCCTGAACTGTCGGCCTGTTGCCCTGTCAACCCGCGGGCTCCTCGGCCTCCCGGTCCGAGGGGCGCTGCGCCGGCAGCCCGGGGTGGAGGCGGGCGAGCAGGCGGGCCCGCGCGCGGGCGAAGGCGGGGTCGTCCTGGTAGTCGGAGTGGCCGAGGATCGGTGCGGGCAGCGGGTGTTCGGGGCTGCGGCCGTAGGCCCGGGGGTCGTCGAGCGGTGCGTGGTCCACATGGGGTTCGCCGGGGACGCGGAGCGGGCCGCCGATGGGGTCGGTGCGGCGGTAGAGGTTGGTCCAGGGGCCGGTGTCGCAGTGCAGCGCGGCCAGGGCGTCGGGGCCGAAGTGGGCGGGGAACCAGCGGCCGTAGAGACGTTCCAGTGGTGAGCCGTAGGTCAGCAGGGCGACCCGTTCGCGGGTGGCGGGGGTGAGCTGCCAGGCCGCGGCGGCGACGAGGACGCTGCCCTGGGAATGGCCGGAGAGGACCAGCCGGCCGCCGGTGCGCTCGGTCCAGGTGGCCGTGCGCCAGGTGAGGTCGGGTACGGCGCGCTCGGCGTAGCAGGGGGGCGCGAAGGGGTGGGCGGCGCGCGGCCAGAAGGTGCCCACGTCCCACAGGATGCCTATGGTGCGCCGGGCGGAGGCGTCCTTGTAGGCGCGGCGGCCCCAGGTGACGAAGAGCAGCAGCCCGAGGCCGACCAGCCAGGAGCCGAGGGCCTGCGCGGTCTCGGCGGCGATCCGGACCGGTTCGCCGGCGTCGTGCGCGGCGCGGGCGGGCGGCACTTCGGTGGTGAGGGAGCCGGTCAGGGCCGCCGCGCCGAGCAGCAGGGTGGTGACGGAGACGACGGCGAGGAGCAGGGGCGCGCGGTCGGTGAGGGTGGCCATGGCGCGGGTGCGGGCGATGGCGCGGGTGCGGGAGGGGTCCTCGGGTTCGCCGGGGTGCTGGTGGCGGACGCGCGCGCGTTCGGCGTGGGCGAGGCGCCCGACACGCGCGGCGAGCAGGGCGGTCGTGGCGAGCAGGACGAGGAGCAGCGGGGGGATCGCGGACGCCTGCCAGGTCAGGGTGACGGGTGGTCCGGCGAGTGAGGCGCGGGTGCCGTCGAGCCAGTCGGCGACGCGCTGGGCGACCCCGCCGGAGGCCACTCCGCCGAGGGCGCAGGCGAGCAAGACGACGGCCGGCCCGCCGAGGCCGCGCATGGCGGCGCGGGGGTCGGGGTTGCGGCGGTACAGGTCGTACGCGACGACGGCGAGCGTCACGGCGAGGACGCCCTGGGTCAGCATGAGCGCGCCGAAGACGGGGTCGCCGGGCAGCCGCCCGGCGGAGTGCCAGCCGGGGCGGGACCAGCCCGCGTAGAGGGCGGCGAGGAGCAGCAGGGCGAGGGCGCCGAGCGGGAGGCCGCGTACGAGGAGGCGGTCGGTCTTGGGGTCGAGGCGGGTCTCGCTGCGTCCCCGGCGGCAGACGACCACGACGACGGTGAGCGCCCAGCCGAGCAGGGCCGCGCCGAGGATCAGGCCGAGGGTGTGGAGGGGGGCGGGGTGGTGGTCGTGGTGGAGGGCGGGGACGGTGAGGGCGGCGGCGACGGTGAGCAGTCCGGCGGCGGTGTGGGCGGCGCGGAGCCGGGCGCCCAGGCGGCGGCCGTACCAGAAGCCGGGGCTGGCCAGGGCTCCGGCGTGGGGGTCGGGCTCGGGGGTGCGGGCCATCGGGCGGTGGGACTCGTACGCGCTCCAGGTGCGGTGGGAGAGGTACCAGAGCAGGGCGGTCAGCGCGGTGGGCGCCAGGGCGGCGAGGGCGAGGCGGCGGCCGGGCGCGCTCCACCAGCCGTGTCCGGCTGGCGAGAGGAAATGCAGCCAGGAGTGGCGCCCGGAGCAGGCGGTGACGCCCGCGCACTGCCAGGCGACCAGGTCGAGGGCGACCTCGCAGGCGGCGGCGACGAGCAGCACGGTGAGGGAGAGCGCGGCCAGGCGGACGAGGAGGCCGTAGAGGCGGACGGTGCGGGTGCGGCCGGGGGCGGCGGGGCGCATCCAGTGGGCGAGGTTGACGACCATGAAGGGCAGGAGCAGCAGCCAGAGGGCGCGGCTGGCGTTGCCGGAGGTGAGGTTGCACCAGACGTACGCCTCCTGGACCGGCTCGCCCCGGGGTCTGTCGCCGCGGCCCGGTGCGCCGTGGGGTCTGCCGTCGGTGGTGGCGTCGTCTGGGTCCCCGGGGGGTCCGGCGTCCTCGGCGCGGCGGAAGACGGCGGCCGTGTCGTCGCCGGTGACTCGGACCGTGCGCGGGTCGCCGAGCATCTTCTCCGGGGTCGTGCCGCCGACCCCGTGGACCAGCAGTTCCAGGTCCGGGCGTGCCGTCGGGGGCGCTGTGGGGGGAGGCGCCGGTTCCGGCGCGGTGGTGTGCTTCTGCGCGCCTGCCACTGTTCGCTCGCATTCGTGTGACGCGGTGGGGATGACGCGCACGGCGAGCGTTTCCCGTGCGGGCTCCGTGCGGGGTTGCCGTGCGGGGTTTTCCGTGCCGTGCGGGAATCAGGTTCTCCGTTTCGAGCGCTGTGTACACCCGGCGTCACTTTTCGTTACCGAATCTTCCCTGTGTGTGCGATGCCGGCCGGGGTGGGCGCGGCGCACATGTGGTCGCACCCCAGGTGGGCGGGGTGACAGGCGGTGGCGCGGCCTATGGGGCGGCGTGACAAGATGAGACGCCCGCATAGCCGCTGCCGGACGGAACGTCCTGGTCGGACCAGGTGTGCCGGGCGTGTCGGACGAGTGTGGGGCGAAAGGACCGGAGCGTACGTGAGTGAGAATCAGAACCTCCTCGCGGAGCAGCGTCGCGCCCTGATCGTGGACGAGGTACGGCGCCGGGGCGGGGTCCGGGTGAACGAGCTGACCCGCAAGCTCGGCGTGTCGGACATGACGGTGCGCCGAGATCTGGACGCGCTGGCCCGTCAGGGTGTGCTGGAGAAGGTGCACGGCGGCGCGGTGCCGGTGGTCGAGGCGAGCACGCACGAGCCGGGGTTCGAGGCCAAGTCGGGCCTGGAGCCGACCGCCAAGGAGGAGATAGCGCGGGCCGCGGCGCGGCTGGTCGCGCCGGGTGCGGCGGTGGCGCTGTCCGGCGGTACGACCACGTACGCGCTGGCCCGGCAGTTGCTGGAGGTGCCGGATCTGACGGTGGTGACGAACTCGGTGCGGGTCGCGGACGTGTTCCACGCGGCGCAGCGGGTCTCGGGTCAGCGGCAGGGCGCGGCCACGGTGGTGCTGACCGGCGGGGTGCGCACGCCCTCGGACTCGCTGGTGGGTCCGGTGGCCGACCGGGCGATCTCCGCGCTCCACTTCGATCTGCTGTTCCTCGGTGTGCACGGCATATCGGCCGAGGCGGGGCTGTCCACGCCGAACCTGGCGGAGGCCGAGACGAACCGGCGCCTGGTGCATTCGGCGCGGCGCGTGGTGGTGGTCGCGGACCACACCAAGTGGGGCACGGTGGGCCTGAGTTCGTTCGCGGCGCTGGACGAGGTGGACACCCTCGTCACGGACCGGGGGCTGCCCGCCGAGGCCCGCGCGGAGGTCTCGGAGCGGCTGCGGCGGCTGGTGGTGGCGGGCGAGCCGGAGCTGGACGAGGACGAGCCGGACGACACCGAGGACGCCTGAGCGCGGCTTCAGGCAGACCTGAGCGGCTCCGGGCGGGCCCGAGGACGTCTCCCCCGTCGCCCGCCCTGAGCTCCCACGGAAGCGGTGCCCCCGCTCAGTCCGGCCAGACCCCCGTCGCCAGCAGCGTCTCGATCGCGGCGGTGTACGGCGCGATGTCCAGGCCCTGTTCCGCCAGCCAGCTGTCCGAGTAGTACTTGTCGAGGTAGCGGTCGCCGGGGTCGCAGAGCAGGGTGACGACGCTGCCGGTGCGCCCCGCCGCGACCATCTCGGAGACGATCTTCAGCGCGCTCCACAGTCCGGTGCCGGTGGAGCCGCCCGCCTTGCGGCCGATGGCCCGCTCCAGGGCGCGTACGGCGGCCACGCTCGCCGCGTCCGGCACCTTCATCATCCGGTCGATGGCGCCGGGCACGAAGCTGGGCTCCATGCGCGGCCGTCCGATGCCCTCGATCCGGGAGCCGCAGTCGCAGGTGACGTGGGCGTCGCCGGTGGTCCAGCCCTCGAAGAAGCAGGAGTTCTCCGGGTCGGCGACGCAGACGCGGGTGTCGTACTGCATGTAGTGGACGTAGCGGGCCAGCGTCGCGGAGGTGCCGCCGGTTCCGGCGGTGGCGACGATCCAGGCGGGCACCGGGAAGCGTTCCAGGGCGAGTTGGCGGAAGGTGGACTCGGCGATGTTGTTGTTGCCGCGCCAGTCGGTGGCGCGCTCGGCGTAGGTGAACTGGTCCATGAAGTGGCCGCCGGTCTCGGCCGCGAGGCGCGCGGACTCCTCGTACATGGTGCGCGGGTCGTCCACGAAGTGGCAGCGCCCGCCGTGGAATTCGATGAGCCGGCACTTCTCCGCGCTGGTGGTGCGCGGCATGACCGCGATGAACGGCACGCCGATCAGGCTCGCGAAGTACGCCTCGGAGACGGCGGTCGAGCCGCTGGACGCCTCGATGACCGGGCGGTCCGGGCGGATCCAGCCGTTGCACAGCCCGTAGAGGAAGAGAGAGCGGGCGAGGCGGTGCTTGAGGCTGCCCGTCGGGTGGGTCGACTCGTCCTTCAGGTACAGGTCGATGCCCCAGTGCTCGGGCAGCGGGAAGCGCAGCAGGTGGGTGTCGGCCGAGCGGTTGGCGTCGGCCTGGACCTTGCGGACGGCCTCTTTCAGCCAGTCCCGGTAGGCCGCGTCGCTGCGGTCGACGTCGAGGGTGGCCCCGGCCCGGGCCGATGGGGTGGTGCTCACGGCGAGGCTCCTTACGCGGTCGCGCCGACGGCGCCCCGCGCGGCCGGCACCCCGATCATAGGCACCTCCCGTCACGCTTCTCACCTGCATCAACGCATCTTTCAGCCACCCAAAGGAAGCCTGGGGCACACTCGTTCGGGGGGCGCGGGGGGGGCGCATTGGCGTGAGTACCCGGGGCGCTCGCGGCGCACTTCTCCCGCACCCTGGTGCTCCGGTGCTCACGGAGGCAGACTGCCAACGGCACGCGGACGACGCACGAGACGCACACGACGTACGACACGCGGACGAGACGCGCGGGAGGGGACGGCGAGGATGGCGGAGCCCGAGTTCACGGCGAGAGGCGTGCGCATCGGCAAGGGGCTGCGCTCGCTCACCCGGGCCGGAAAGGTCCGGATCAGCGACGGCAGGGTGGAGCTGCTCAACAGCTACGACAGCGAGATCGACAGCGCGCCGGTCCAGTCGGTCCGCGCTTCCAAGCCGTGGTTCGCACCGGGCGGCCGGGCGCGTGCGGAGCTGAACGGCCGGCGCTACGAACTGACCCTGGGCGAGCAGGACCCGGCGCCGGGCGAGCCGGGGCCGCCCGCGGCCCGGCGGTTCATCGACGCGGTGCGCCGGGCGGCCCGACACGGCGACTGACCTGCGTACCGCCGCGGCGAGTTGCGGGAGGGCGGGCGCTGCGTCACGCTGATCTCACGTCACTCTGGGTTTACCTGAGGTAACGCTGAGGTCCAGTCCGCCGGCCGCGCAGTCGGGCCGCCTCCTGGACGCGAGCGCCCTCCTGGATTTCCGTTGTTCTCCGTGTTCTTCCGGTTCCTTCGGGACCTCACATCGGGGAGTCGCAGCCGTGATCAGTCACCCCAACAGGCACTGCGCGGTGGAGCTCCAAGCCCTGCCGTCGCGGATCGGACAGGTTCGCAGAATCGTCTCTGCGCAGTTGCGCTACTGGCATCTGGACCCCCTCATCGACCGCGCCGCGCTAGGCGTGACCGAGCTGCTGAGCAACGTCCACCGACATGCGCGTCCCGACAAGTCGTGCACCGTCGAACTGGAGCTGCTGCCCGACCGCCTCACCGTGTCGGTACGGGACCGCGATCCGCGGCTGCCCGTGGTGGCCGACGCGGCCGAGACCCTGGATCGGGCGCCCCTCGCCACCTGCGGGCGGGGTCTGGCGATGGTCGCGGCCGTCAGCGAGAGCTGGGGTGCGCGCCCGGACGGCGAGAGCGGCAAGGTCGTGTGGTTCACGCTGGCCGCCACCGTCGTGGAGCACGCCCGGCCGGACCGCGACCCGCGCCGCGCGGCGGAACGGGTCACCGTGACCCGCGCCACCGAGCCGCGCCCGGCGCCGGCCGGCCCGGTCACGCCCGTCGCCCCGGCCACCCCGAACCCGGTCCCGGCTCCCCTCCCGGTCACGCCGGTGACCCCTGCGCCCGCGCCGGCGGGTCCCGCACGGGAGCCCGCCCTGGCGACCGCCTCGACCGGCCCCGCGCCCGAACCCGCCCTGGCGGCCGCGTCCGCCGGACCCGCGCCGGAACCCGCCCTCGCGCCCGCCGGCCCGGCGCCCGAGCCCGCTCTCGCGGCCGCGCCGGCCGTGGCCCGGGCCGCGGCGGCCACCGCTCCCGCCCGGTCGGCCGTTCCCGGCTGACCGGGCGGTGACCTCCCCGATACGGCGGCGGGGGGGGGGGGGGGGGTGGGGCGCCGCCCCCCCCCCCCCCCCCCCCCCCCCAAAACCCCCCCCCCCCCC
>NZ_JBEXEQ010000021.1:0-136878 GCF_040703155.1 Streptomyces sp. NPDC005435 | reverse complement strand
GCGGCCGGTCCACGCGACCGGCCGCACACCGCGCCCAGGGGGCCCGGTTTGACCCCTACGGGGGCTGCCCGTACCCTTGACTGTCGGCGTGTCTGAGCACGCCACATCCCCGTAAACCTTTTTCCCTCCCGGTCACACCCGGTGTGGCCGGGAGAGGTCGTCCATGGTGTTTTACCGGTGCGGCTGGCCTGCGGGGGTGCCGTACTTCGAGCGAAAGTGAGATCCGCGTGTACGCCATCGTGCGCAGCGGTGGTCGCCAGCACAAGGTTGCTGTCGGCGACATCGTTGAGGTTGACAAGATTTCCACTGCCAATGTTGGCGACACGGTCGAGCTCTCGACCCTGCTCGTTGTCGACGGCGACTCCGTGACCAGCGACCCGTGGGTGCTGGCCGGCATCAAGGTCCAGGCCGAGGTCGTGGACCACCACAAGGGCCAGAAGATCGACATTCTGCGCTACAAGAACAAGACCGGCTACCGCCGTCGTCAGGGCCACCGCCAGCAGTACACGGCGATCAAGGTCACTGAGATCCCCACGGCTGCGAAGTAAGGGACTGAGAACAGATGGCACACAAGAAGGGCGCATCGTCCACCCGGAACGGTCGCGACTCCAACGCCCAGCGGCTCGGCGTGAAGCGCTTCGGCGGTCAGGTCGTCAGCGCGGGTGAGATCCTGGTCCGCCAGCGCGGCACCCACTTCCACCCGGGCACCGGCGTCGGCCGTGGCGGCGACGACACGCTGTTCGCGCTGCTGCCCGGCGCCGTGGAGTTCGGCAAGAGCCGCGGCCGCAAGGTCGTGAACATCGTTCCGGTCGCCTGAATCCTCTGATTCAAGGCCGCGACGAAGCATTTCGCGCGAGGCGGACCTCACTTCCCGGTCGGGAAGGCGGGTCCGCCTTTCGCGTGTTGACATAGGTAGTACCCGTACTTTTCTGGAGGCACCCACCATGACCACCTTCGTGGACCGCGTCGAACTGCACGTCGCCGCGGGTAACGGAGGCCACGGCTGTGCCTCCGTCCACCGTGAGAAGTTCAAGCCGCTCGGTGGCCCGGACGGCGGCAACGGCGGGCGGGGCGGCGACGTCATCCTCACCGTCGACCAGTCCGTGACCACGCTGCTCGACTACCACCACTCCCCGCACCGCAAGGCGACGAACGGCAAGCCCGGCGAGGGCGGCAACCGCTCCGGCAAGGACGGCCAGGACCTGGTCCTGCCGGTCCCGGACGGCACCGTCGTGCTGGACAAGGCGGGCAACGTGCTCGCCGACCTGGTCGGCCACGGCACCTCCTACGTCGCCGCGCAGGGCGGCCGGGGCGGCCTCGGCAACGCCGCGCTCGCCAGCGCCCGCCGCAAGGCCCCCGGCTTCGCGCTGCTCGGTGAGCCCGGTGATCTCCAGGACGTGGTCCTGGAGCTGAAGACCGTCGCCGACGTGGCGCTGGTCGGCTACCCGAGCGCGGGCAAGTCCTCGCTGATCTCCGTGCTCAGCGCGGCCAAGCCGAAGATCGCGGACTACCCCTTCACCACCCTCGTGCCCAACCTCGGCGTGGTGACGGCCGGTTCGACCGTCTACACCATCGCCGACGTGCCCGGTCTGATCCCGGGCGCCAGCCAGGGCAAGGGCCTCGGCCTGGAGTTCCTGCGCCACGTGGAGCGCTGCAGCGTCCTGGTGCACGTCCTGGACACCGCGACGCTGGAGACGGAGCGCGACCCGCTGTCCGACCTCGACATCATCGAGGAGGAGCTGCGGCAGTACGGCGGTCTCGACAACCGTCCCCGCATCGTCGTCCTGAACAAGGTGGACGTGCCGGACGGCAAGGACCTCGCCGAGATGGTCCGCCCCGACCTGGAGGCGCGCGGCTACCGCGTCTTCGAGGTGTCGGCGGTCGCCCATATCGGCCTCAAGGAGCTGACGTACGCCCTCGGTGACATCGTCGCCAAGGCGCGGGCCGCCAAGCCCAAGGAAGAGGCCACGCGCATCGTCATCCGGCCCAAGGCCGTGGACGACGCGGGCTTCACCGTCACCCGCGAGGAGTTCGAGGGCGAGCCGCTGTTCCGTGTGCGCGGCGAGAAGCCCGAGCGCTGGGTCCGCCAGACCGACTTCAACAACGACGAGGCCGTCGGCTACCTCGCCGACCGGCTCAACCGCCTCGGCGTCGAGGACCGGCTGATGAAGGAGGGCGCCCGCTCCGGCGACGCCGTCGCGATCGGTCCCGAGGACAACGCGGTCGTCTTCGACTGGGAGCCCACGGTCACCGCCGGCGCCGAGATGCTCGGCCGCCGAGGCGAGGACCACCGCTTCGAGGCCCCGCGCCCCGCCACCCAGCGCCGCCGCGACAAGCAGGCCGAACGGGACGACGCGGAGCGGGAGTTCAACGACTTCGAGGCGTTCTAGGGTTCGCCGGGCGGGCCTTCGGGCACCCGCCGCCGGACATTCCCGGCCGTCCTCCCGGGCTGTCGGACTCGATTTTCCGTCTTCGATGGGCGAGTCTTGCGGGCACGGGAGGACGTTCGAGGAGGCATGGGGATGAGCTGGCTGATCACGGGCGGCGCCGGATACATCGGTGCTCATGTGGTGCGCGCGATGACGGCGGGCGGCGAGGACGTGGTCGTGTACGACGACCTGTCCACCGGGAGCGCGGACCGGGTGCCCTCCGGGGTGCCGCTGGTCGTGGGCAGTGTGCTCGACGGGGACCTCCTGGAGCGCACGATCCGCGAGCACGGCGTCACCGGCGTCGTGCACATCGCGGCCCGCAAGCAGGTCGGCGAGTCGGTCGAACGCCCGCTGTACTACTACCGGGAGAACGTCACCGGACTCCAGACCCTGCTGGACGCCATGACCGCGACCGGCGTCGACCGCGTCGTCTTCTCCTCCTCGGCGGCCGTGTACGGGATGCCCGACGTGGACCTCGTCACCGAGGACACGCCCTGTCTGCCGATGAGCCCCTACGGCGAGACCAAGCTGGTGGGGGAGTGGCTGATCGCGGCCGCCGCCCGCGCCCATGGTCTGCGCGCGGTCAGCCTGCGCTACTTCAACGTGGCCGGTGCCGCCGCCCCGGAGCTGGCCGACACGGGCGTCTCCAACCTCGTCCCCATGGTGTTCGAGCGCCTGGAGGCCGAGGAAGCGCCCCGGATCTTCGGCGACGACTACGCCACCCCGGACGGCACCTGCGTGCGCGACTACATCCACGTCCAGGACATCGCCTCCGCCCACCAGGCCGCCGCCCTGCGGCTGCGCGAGGCCCCGGCGGCCACCTCGCTGGTCCTCAACATCGGCCGGGGCGAGGGCAGTTCGGTGCGCGAGATGGTGGACCGCATCCTCAAGACCACCGGCCACGAGGACGTCGTGGCCGAGGTGACCCCGCGCCGCCCCGGCGACCCGGCCCGGGTCGTCGCGGCGGCCGACCGCATCCGCGCGGAGCTGGGCTGGAGCGCCCGGTTCGGCCTGGACGACATGATCGAGTCGGCCTGGGCCGGCTGGCGCCACCACCACGGCTGACCGGGGGCGGGTCCCGCGCCCGGTCAGCCGTGGCGCGTTCATGCCTTGAGGTCGGCCTTGTCGCCCATCACCACGACCGGGTGCAGCTTCGGATCCAGCGTGCGCAGCAGGTACTCCATGTCCGCCTTGGGCTGGCTCACACACGCCGAGGTGCCGCTGCCGTGGTCCATGTGCAGCCAGATGCCGCCGCCCTTGGTCTGGCCCTGCGGCCGGGTCGGGTCGTTGGGCGGGGTGCCCTCGACCCGGTTGTAGTCGATGGCGATGACGTAGTCGAAGTCGTGCCAGTACGACTTCTTCCAGTAGTGCGGCGCCTGGAACGCGGCGGAGTGGGTGTACGGCAGCCGGGTGCCGGGGGAGGCGAGGACACCGCCCGCGTCGCTCAGGGTGAAGACGCCCACGGGGCTGCGTTTGTCCCCTTCATGGTGATTTGTCGTCCAGCCCGCGCGCCCGTTGTGGGCGGACCAGGTGCGCTCCCGCTTCCAGACCGAACCCGTCTTCTCGTAGAGCGCCACGGTGGAGTCGGCCGAGTCCTTGCCCTCGCCGTAGACCGCGACGACCTGCCGGGTGCTCTCCGGCACCTGCCGCCACAGCCGGTCCCCGATGTCCGGGACGCGCTTGAGCGGTGCGGCGTGCGGTCTGGCGTCCGCGTTCCCGCCCCCGCCCTTCGGGGTGTCCGGATGCTCCGCACCCCCGCAGGCCGACAGACACACCGTCAGCAGCGCGACCCCGGCCGCACCCGCCACCATTCGTACCGAACCGCCGTTTCGCATGGGCTCCATGGTCGCAGACGGTGACGCGGTGGCGTCGCGGAGGCACGGAAGCCGACCCGGACGAGGTGGCCGGCGGGGCGCTGCGGACCGTCAGCTGTGGACTGGCTCACAGCACTTCGACAGGGGTTGGAGAGGAGTCGCTCAACCCCCGTGAGCACTTCGTGAATGACAGGTTGCGTGCACATATGCATGGGACGTCACTCACCTTGCACTGCGGTTGCCCGAGGTGCGACCATTTCACGGTTCCCTGTCGCCCCGAGGTAGGTCACCTGTGTCCCAGCGCATAGCCAAGCCCCGTACCACCGCAGTCGTCCTGGCCGGTGGCACCGGCCAGCGGGTGGGTCTGTCGATACCCAAGCAGCTGCTGAAGATCGCCGGCAAGGCGGTCATCGAGCACACTCTGGCCACCTTCGAGCAGGCGGACTCGATCGACGACATCATCGTGCTGATGACGCCGGGCTATGTCACGGACATCGAGAAGATCGTCGCCAAGGCCGGGTTCCAGAAGGTCACGCAGGTCATCGAGGGCGGCGCGACCCGCAACGAGACCACCGAGCGCGCCATCGCCGCCCTCGGCGAGGGCCTGGCCGAGGGCGAGGACGCCAACGTCCTCTTCCACGACGCCGTCCGCCCGCTGCTCTCGCGGCGCGTCATCGACGACTGCGTCACGGCGCTCGAGCGCTACGAGGCGGTGGACGTGGCCATCCCGTCCGCGGACACCATCATCGTCACCCGCACCCACGGCGGCGACGGCGAGTTCATCACCGAGATCCCGGACCGCTCCCGCCTGCGCCGCGGCCAGACCCCGCAGGCCTTCAAGCTCTCCACGATCCGCCGCGCCTACGAGGTCGCCGCCGGTGACCCCAACTTCCAGGCCACGGACGACTGCTCGGTCGTGCTGAAGTACCTGCCGGACGTGCCGATCCACGTCGTCGCGGGCGACGAGTACAACATGAAGGTGACGCAGCCGGTCGACGTCTTCATCGCCGACAAGCTCTTCCAGCTCGCCTCCACCGCGGCCCCCGAGCAGAACGGCGAGGAGGCCTACCGGGAACTCCTCACCGGCAAGACCCTCGTCATCTTCGGCGGCTCCTACGGCATCGGCAAGGACATCGCCGAACTCGCCGAGTCCTACGGCGCGAAGGTGTACGCGTTCGGCCGCTCCACCACCGGCACCCACGTGGAGAACCCGGAGGAGGTCGACGACGCGCTGTCCAAGGCGTACGCCGAGACCGGCCGCATCGACTACGTCGTCAACACCGCCGGTGTGCTGCGCATCGGCCGCCTCGCCGAGACCGACAACGCCACCATCGAGGAGGCGCTGAAGGTCAACTACCTGGCCCCGGTGCAGATCGCCCGCTCCTCCTACAAGTACCTGGCCGAGACCAACGGCCAGCTGCTGCTCTACACCTCCAGCAGCTACACCCGCGGCCGCGCCGAGTACAGCCTGTACTCCTCCACCAAGGCCGCCATGGTGAACCTCACCCAGGCGCTGTCCGACGAGTGGGCCGGCGACGGCATCCGCGTCAACTGCATCAACCCCGAGCGCACCGCCACCCCGATGCGCACCAAGGCCTTCGGCCAGGAGCCCGCGGGTTCGCTGCTCTCCTCCGAGGCCGTGGCGCGCACCTCGCTGGACGTGCTGCTGTCGGAGCTGACCGGTCACGTCATCGACGTGCGCCAGCAGGACCCGACGAAGGGCGCGGGTCAGGGCTCCGGTTTCGAGCAGGCCCTGGCCTCCGTGCTCGACCGTCAGGATGGCGTGTAATACTTACCGCCAATTAGATTTGGGAATCCAGGCCTCTGCGGCCGCTCATTCACGGGGCGTTCGTAGAGGCCTGTGTCCGTATCCCGTATATGTTCGTAATCCTGTGGATTACTGAATAAACCCGGCATTCCCCCCCTCCAGAGCAGGTCTCTCCGTGATATCCACCGCTATACGCGTGGCCCGGGTGGGCAGCGCGGCCGAGCTGGCTGCGGCGGCCCTCATGATCCTGGGCTTCCCCTGCCTCATGCTGGCCGCGCTCATACCGAACGCGTACGCCTTCGCGGCCGTGGCCGTCGTGACGTACCTGGCGGACCACTATCTGCACCGCAAGGGCAGCTATCTGATCAACCGCCTCAGCAAGGTCAGGGCCGGTCTGTCGATCCGCTTCCTGATCCGACAGCTGCTGCTGATCCTGCTGCTGGCCCGCATGTCCCTCGCGGACAACCGCATCTTCTACGGCGCGATCGCCTGCTTCATCGCCTTCTACGGGCTGCAGGCTCCCCACGGCGCGCTGGTCACGCTCATCCGCTCGCGGCGCCGGATGCCGGTCGCCACGCGCAACGTGGACCTGAAGTCCCGCATCCGGATCCCGGACGCCCCGCCGAAGGGGCTGCTGCACCGCTCCGCGGAGAAGATGCTCCACCTCGACCTCTTCGCCGTGGCGTGCCTGCTGGTCTCGGCCCTCGCGGGCTCCGCCGCCGTGGGGTACGCGGGTGTGATCGCCACCGTCGGCCTCGGCTGCCTGTACGTGCTGCTGCTCCTGCCGTACGCGCGCGGCCGCAAGGTCCCGCCGAACGCCGACGTCGTGCTCGCCGCCGTGGACGACTGGCTGGCCGCCTACCGGCCGGAGACGGTGCTGTACTTCTCCGGCGCCAAGAACTCCGCGTACCAGGTCAACATGTGGCTGGAGACGATGGAGCAGCTGGACACCCGGCCGCTGATCATCCTCCGCGAGCGGGTCATCCTGAGCAGCCTCGCGCCCACCACGGTCCCGGTCATCTGCGTGCCCGGCGGGGTGCATCTGATGAACATGGACCTGTCGAGCGTGCGGGTCGCGCTGTACGCGGCGAACGTCGGCAAGAACATCCACCTGCTGCGCGTGCCCACCATGAAGCACGTCTTCATCGGGCACGGCGACAGCGACAAGCTCGCCAGCGTCAACCCGTACAGCAAGGTGTACGACGAGGTGTGGACCGCCGGCCGGGCCGGCCGCGACCGGTACGCCATCGCCGACGTCGGCGTGCGCGACGAGGACATCGCCGAGGTCGGCCGCCCGCAGCTGGCCCCGATCCAGACCTGGCAGGGCGTGCCCGGCGGCCGTATCCCGACCGTTCTGTACGCCCCCACCTGGGAGGGCTGGGACGGCAACCCCGGCAACACCTCGATCGTCCTCGCCGGCGAGAACATCGTGAAGAAGCTGGTGGCGGCCGACCCGCCGGTCCGCGTGCTCTACAAGCCGCACCCCTTCACCGGCACCGTCAGCAAGGAGGCCGGAGCGGCGCACCAGCGGGTCACCGCGCTGGTCGAGCAGGCCGCCGCGGCCCGCGCCTCCGACTCCCGCTTCACCGGCGACAGCGCCGCCCAGGAGCGGGCCAAGGCCGAACTGGCGCGCATCACGGCGCGGCTGACCGAACTGGCCGGCGTCGCCGGCGAGACGGGCGACGAGGCCGAGGCCACCCGTGACGGTGTGGTCGACGTCGCGCGGCACGAGGAGATGGCCCGGCTGCGCGGGGAGTGGAACGACGCCTACTGGCGCTCCTTCCCCCCGTTCGAGCACCGCGTCATCACGGGTGCCGAACCGCGGCTGTACGACTGCTTCAACGTCTCCGACGCGATGGTCTCCGACATCTCCTCCGTGGTCTCCGACTTCATCGCGAGCGGCAAGCCGTACGCGGTCACGGACTCCGCCGGTCTGGGTGTGGAGGAGTTCAAGCGGCAGAACACGGCCGTGCGTGCCGCGACGATCCTCTCCAACAGCGCGGCCGAGCTGGGCGGTCTGCTCGACGCCGTGCGCGACCCGGAGGCGGACCCGCTCGCCGAGGAGCGCAAGGAGCTGAAGCGGTATCTGCTCGGCCCGGACGAGCCGAAGTCCATCGACCAGTTCAACGGCGCGGTCGCCGACCTGGCCCTCAAGGCCGAGGCCCGCAACGTCGGCCAGGAGTCCCGCACGGGGGCCGTGGAGGGCCGGCCGGCCGGGCTGACGAACGCGCTGCCCAGCCAGCGCGTGGCGTCCGCCGGCGAGACGGACGAAGTGAACGCGGGCTGAACCCGCCGCGGTCAGGGGCCGGTCCCCGGGAGTGATCCCGGGGACCGGCCCTTTTCCTTTTCCCCGACTTCTTCAGCGCTTTCTTACTTACCCGCGTAGCGTGTCGCGGATGAGTAACTCATACCGTCCGCCCGTACTGTCATACGCTCTCGCGTCTCGGTCTTGAGATGAGAGAGGGAAAGCGATGTATGGCTGACAAGGGGTGAAGGTGACCGTCGTGGAACAGCCCGATGTGAGTGTGGTCATCGGTGCGTACGAGGCGATGCCGTATCTGGCCGAATGCCTGGCGTCCGTCGAGGCGCAGAGCATCGGCCCGGCGCGCATGGAGGTCATCGCCGTCGACGACGGTTCCACGGACGGCACCGGCGCGTACCTGGACGAGTTCGCGGCCCGCGCCCCCATGCCGGTCACCGTCCTGCACCAGGAGAACTCCGGCGGCCCCAGCGGCCCGCGCAACACCGGCCTCGGCAAGGCGTCCGGGCGCTACGTCTTCTTCCTCGACGCCGACGACCGGCTGGGCACCGAGGCGCTGGAGCGCATGGTCGCCATGGCCGACGAGAACGGCACCGACGTCGTCCTCGGCCGCGTGGAGGGCGTCAACCGCACCGCCCCGAAGGTGATGTGGGACAGGACGCTGGCCCGCACCGACGTCTTCTCCTCCGCCGTCAAGTTCACGCTCAGCGCGCAGAAGCTGTTCCGCCGCGCGCTGCTGGAGAAGCACGGCATGCGGTTCGACGAGTCCCTGCGCACCGGTGAGGACGCGGTGTTCACCATGGAGGCCTATCTGAGGGCCGACGGGATCTCCGTGCTCGCCGACTACACCTGCTACTACCTGGTCGGCCGCGAGGACGGCAAGCAGGCGACCAAGCGCGGGAGTTACACCCTGCGCTTCGACTCCGCGCACGCCCTGACGAAGCTGATCGCCGACATGGTCCCCGCCGGCGACAGACGCGACACCCTCATGGTCCGGCCCTTCCTCATCACCCTGCTGCCGCAGTTCGGGCCCCGGTTCCTCAGGGACGACGACGAGGTGCGCCGGCACAAGTTCGAGCTGGCCCGGCCGCTGATGGAGGCCCACTGGAACCCCGGGGTGGCCCGCCGGGTGAAGGTCCACGAGCGGCTGCGGCTGCACCTGGTCGCCGCGGGGCGGCCCGACCTGCTGCTGGACGTCCTGAGGTTCATCAAGGACAAGAAGGAGGCGCCCGCGGTCCTGGAGAGGCGGGACACCGAGGTCTACCTCGCCTACCCGCACTTCCGCTCCGAGGCCGCCGGCATCCCCGACGAGATCTACCGCGCCGCGCACCGTGAGGCGCGGGCGGTCCCCGGATACCGCGAGGCCGCCGCCCGCTCCTTCATGCGCCGCGCGCTGCGGAAGATCCGGCGGATGCTTCCCGGCGACGGCTTCGGAGCGACGGCGGCCTGACGGACCGGACCGCTTCCGGCCCGTCCGCGGGGCTACTTCGTGCCCGTCCGCAGGACTGCTTGACGCCCGTCCGCAGGGCTACTTCTTGCCCGTCTGCAGGGCGCGGCCCACCACCCGGCGGGCCCGCCGGTAGACGGAGGAGGGAGCGGGGACGGCCGCCCCGGACGTCCGGGTCCCGGCCAGCTTCCGCCGCAACCGGTCGTTCTCCTGGGTCAGTTCACCGAGCTGGGTGTTGAGCCAGCCGAAGCGGGCGCCGAGCGAGGCGAGATCGGTGTCGTTCCAGGGGCGCACGCCCGGCGGGAAGGACAGCGAGCGCATCCGCTTGTCGAAGGCGGCGCCGCCGTCTCCGTGCGTGAAGGTGTTCTGGAGGCCGTTCTTGTCCAGGAAACCGGTGAACCGCTCGAAGCGCTCGGCGTGGTTGCCGGTCAGGCCGCTCAGGTCGGCCTCCTCGTACAGGCGCGCCGGGTCGGCCGACTCCGGGTCCTTGGCCACCTGGTCGAGCCGCTTGTGCGGGATCTCGAAGTAACGGCACAGCTCCAGCGTGCGCGAGTCGCTGCACAGAACGGTCGCCGGGGTTCCCGCGAGCAGCGCGGCGATGTTGCCGTGGATGCGGGAGCCGAAGGAGAAGTCGAAGGAGCGCAGGTCGTCGATCCAGGTGACCGGGTCGACGTACACCCGCACCCTGTCGTCCCGGTACATCGGGTGGTCCGGGTGCGTCGGCATCGCGGTCACCCGGGAGTTCGGGTCGCTCAGGTCCCGCCAGTGCAACTGCCGTGCGTCGCTGAGGTTCTGGCCGACGAAGCGCAAGTGCGGGTAGCGCTCCTGGGCGAGGCCGAGAATCTTGCCGAGCCCCTGCTTGCGCACCGCGTCGTGCGAGCCGTTCACCGCGATCCGCGACGCCTCGGTCAGCTCGGGCACCCGCTTGCGGACGTCGAGTTCGCCGCCGTACATGAACAGCGACGGGCAGCCGATGACCTCCACGTCGTTGAAGCCCATGTCCCGCAGGTACCGCTCGGTGAACTCGCCCCGCACGCCGATCGACGCGCTGCGCTCCAGCACCGCGGAGCAGAAGTCGCGTACGGCGTCCTCCATCGGCTTCAGCCGGGACGCGTCGTAGCCCACCCCGGTCTGCGCGCCGACGCCCACGACCACGACGGGGATGCGCAGCTTGCGGATGAGCCGGGTCAGCCGCTTGAGCCCGGCCTCGAAGGACGGGCGGAAGGCGTTGGCGAGCGGCACGACGAAGGCGTCGAACTCCTCGTTGATCTGGCTCGCGGGGGTCCTGTCCGTCCGGATGCCGTTGGAGACCACCTCGGTGCCCGGAGTCTCCAGGATCTTGTGGGTGGCGTCACTGAAGATCAGGTTGCCCGCGTTCGTGGCGATGACGTCACGGTGGAGGGCTTCCTCCAGGCTGACGACGTCATAGGGGCTTTTGCCGGACCTGAGGAGGATGCGCTTCGTGGTGCGAACGTGAGATGACACAAGCTTCAATTTATTTTGAAGCACCTTTAATTTCCATACACAACCAGCACAACCTTTTTGCCGTACGCGAAGCGTGAATAAATGATCACTCGACTGCGGGCCGGTGGGCGCCTGTTGTGCGTTTCGCGCGGATTGCCATATGAAGGGCGGGACTTGGGGGAACGCGAAGACCACATCATGACGGCCGCCGGGCGCGCCGTCCATGGTCGTGTTCGGGGCAGCAAACGTGCGATCCCGGCCGGCGGCGTCCGCCCACCGAAACCCGGGGGCGCCCCTGCCTCCGCTTCGCGTAGATTGCGAAGCGGGACCGCAGGCGCGCGAGGGGACAGAGGGCAAGGTGGCAAGTGCGAGGCAGGCCGTGGGCGAGGCCCGCAGGATCGTCGTCAAGGTGGGCTCCTCCTCGCTGACCACCGCCGCCGGCGGACTGGACGCCGACCGGGTGGACGCGCTGGTGGACGTGCTCGCCAAGTTCCGCGCCCCGGGCGCCGACGGCTCGCCGCGCGAGGTCGTCCTCGTCTCCTCCGGTGCCATCGCCGCCGGGCTCGCCCCGCTGGGGCTGCCCCGCCGCCCCCGCGACCTGGCCCGCCAGCAGGCCGCCGCCAGCGTCGGCCAGGGCCTGCTCGTCGCCCGCTACACCGCCTCCTTCGCGCGCTACGGCGTCCGCGTCGGCCAGGTCCTGCTCACCAGCGACGACATGAGCCGCCGCAGCCACCACCGCAACGCCTCGCGCACCCTCGACAAGCTCCTCGCCATGGGCGCGTTCCCGGTCGTCAACGAGAACGACACCGTCGCCACCGACGAGATCCGCTTCGGCGACAACGACCGCCTCGCCGCCCTCGTCGCCCACCTCGTCCGCGCCGACCTGCTGGTCCTCCTCTCCGACGTGGACGGCGTCTACGACGGCGATCCGAGCAGGCCCGGCACCTCCCGGATCAGCGAGGTGCGCTCCCCGGCCGACCTCGCCGAGGTCGAGATCGGCAGCGCGGGCAAGGCGGGCGTCGGCACCGGCGGCATGGCCACCAAGGTCGAGGCCGCCCGGATCGCCGCCGCCGCGGGCATCCCGGTCGTGCTGACCAGCGCCGTCCACGCCGCCGACGCCCTGGCCGGGGGCGACACCGGCACCTGGTTCCACCCCACCGGCAAGCGCTCCGCCGACCGGCTGCTCTGGCTCCAGCACGCCTCCACCCCGCAGGGCTCCCTCACCCTGGACGACGGCGCCGTCCGCGCGGTCGTCGAGGGCCGCAAGTCGCTGCTGCCGGCCGGGATCGCCGCCGTGGAGGGCGAGTTCGGCGCGGGCGACCCCGTCGAGCTGCGCGACACCGCCGGACGGGCCGTGGCCCGGGGCATCGTCAACTTCGACGCCAAGGAGCTTCCCCGGCTGCTCGGACGTTCGACCCGCGAGCTGGCACGCGAGCTGGGCCCCGCCTACGAACGCGAGGTCGTACACCGGGACGACCTGGTACTGCTGCACGTGTGACCCGGGGGGAACCGCGCGTAAAGCGGGGCACAAGGACCGCCCCCGGTGGGGGACGTTCCGCAAAACCGCCACGCGGAGCCCTCGGGCCTGCTCAACTTTGTCTCGGGGACATGTTGAAGGGACACGTTCCGTCAAGGGGCCATGCGTGAAGGAGGCCGTCGTGAGACGAGTCCGTCCCGGGGCGGCGTCCCGTGGTGCTCTGACGAGCGTCGCGGCCGGGGACACCTACGAGGAGCCCAAGGACCTGCCCCGCCTGTGGCACGTCACCCTCAGCGTCTCCGGGGAGTGCGTCCCCGTGCAGGACCTCAGGCGCGCGCTGGAACAGCTGGCCCACGACCACCCCTTCCTCCTGACCAGCCGGTACGCCGGTGACCACGCCGAGATCCGGTACTGGGAGGAGGCCCGCGACCTGCACGACGCGGCCGCCGTCGCGCTGCGCCTGTGGGGCGAGCACCGGCAGACCGCCGGGCTGCCGCCCTGGGAGATCGTCGGCCTGGAGGTCATCGACCGCGAGACCTACCACCAGCGGATCGCGGAGGGGTACGGGCCGGCGCCGGCGACGCCGGTGGGGGTGCATCCGTTCTGAGGGCGGGGCGGGCCGGGACGGGGGCGCCCTGGGGGGTGCCTCACCCCGGCGGGGCCGAGGTGGGGCGGGCGTGCCTCATCCTGGCGGGGCGGCCCGTCTCGGGTTGCGGAACAGGGCAAGCCGGGCGGGCCGGGCCCATTACCCTTCCTGCCATGACCACGCTCTCGCCGTACGACTCGATGTCCCCGGTCACCCGCGCCGCCTACCGGGCCAAGGCCGCCGCCGCCGACCTCGCCCCGCTCCCGCGCGCGGTGAAGGACGACGCGCTGCTCGCCGTCGCGGACGCCCTGGAGGTCCGCACGAGCGAGATCGTGGCGGCCAACGCCAAGGACGTGGCCAAGGCCCGGGAGAACGGCACCAGTGAGGCCATCGTCGACCGCCTCACCCTCACCCCCGAGCGGGTCCGCGCCATCGCCGCCGACGTGCGCGACGTGGCGAAGCTGCCCGACCCGGTCGGCGAGGTCGTGCGCGGCTCCACGCTGCCCAACGGCATCGACCTGCGCCAGGTCCGCGTCCCGCTCGGCGTGGTCGGCATCATCTACGAGGCGCGCCCCAACGTCACCGTGGACGCCGCCGCGCTCTGCCTGAAGTCCGGCAACGCCGTCCTGCTGCGCGGCTCCGCCTCCGCCTACGAGTCGAACACCGCACTCGTCCGGGTGATCCGGGACGCCGTCGGCGGCGCCGGGCTGCCCGCCGACGCCGTCCAGCTGGTGCCCGGCGAGAGCCGCGAGAGCGTGCGTGAGCTGATGCGCGCCCGGGGCCTGGTGGACGTGCTCATCCCGCGCGGCGGCGCCTCCCTCATCCGTACGGTCGTGGGCGAGTCCACCGTCCCGGTCATCGAGACCGGCACCGGCAACTGCCACGTCTACGTCGACGCCCAGGCCGACATCGACACCGCGATCGCCATCCTGGTCAACTCCAAGGCCCAGCGGCCCAGTGTCTGCAACGCCGCCGAGACCCTCCTCGTCCACCAGGACATCGCCGACGCCTTCCTGCCCCGCGCCCTGGACGCGCTGGCCGAGGCCGGGGTCACCGTGCACGCCGACCCGCGTGTCCTCGCCTTCGCGGCGGACTCCAAGGCCACCATGGTTGAGGCCACCGCCGAGGACTGGGAGACCGAGTACCTCTCGTACGACATCGCCGCCGCCGTCGTCGACTCCCTCGACAAGGCCGTCGAGCACATCCGGCTGTGGTCCTCCGGCCACACCGAGGCGATCGTCACCACCTCGCAGCAGGCCGCCCGCCGGTTCACCCAGCTGGTCGACTCCACCACGGTCGCCGTGAACGCCTCCACCCGTTTCACCGACGGCGGCCAGTTCGGCTTCGGCGCCGAGATCGGCATCTCCACCCAGAAGCTGCACGCCCGTGGCCCCATGGGCCTGCCCGAGCTGACCAGCACCAAGTACATCGTCACCGGCGACGGACACGTCCGCGGCTGAGCCGTCCGGAGTACGGCCGGAAACCGGTTCCGGGGGCCGGACGAATTTCCGTACCGTCTGCCCAAATTGACCCCCCAGGACTACTCTGGACCCGTGCCGGAGGACGTGGGGGGCACGCCGTTCCCGGACGGCTGGGAGCCCGACGACGACCACGACCGCGGAGCGACGGACGAAGAGTTCGCCTCCGTGGTCTTCGACGAGGCCTTCGTACAGGCGGCCACCGTCCATGAACCGAGCGCCGTCGAGCGACTCCTCGCCGCCGCCCAGGCCCGCGCCGAGGCCTTCGAGGCGGAGGCCCGCCGCGCCCACGCCTCGGCCGAGCACTACGACGAGCTGTACGGCCCCGGGCACACCGGCTTCGGCCACGACGCGGAGGACGACCCGCACGACGGCTACGCCCCCGGCGACGGCCCCGGCTTCCTCGGCCCCTACGGCAAGCAGCTGCGCTGGCACCGGCCCGTCGCCTGGGTGCTCGCCGTGGTGATGGGCGTCGGCATGGTGGCCCTGGCCTTCGCCGCCGTCTACCGGGGCGCCTCCGCCGGCACCCGCGACCGGGTGCCCGCCCCCGCCTCCAGCGGGCTCGGCAGCGGAGCGGCCGCCGTGCCCGTGCCGTCCGTCTCCGCGGACTACTCCCAGCCCCCGGTCTCCGCCGTCCCGAAGGCGCCCTGACCGGCCCTGCGCGTTTTTGATGGGCTCCTGCCAGAAGTTGTCGCATACCAGCGTGTTTACGGGAGGCTCGCCCGACCCACCCTGAAGGTATGGGCGGGCCTGGAGAGCCACCGGAGGGGACACCCGAGGGCAGCTCCTCAGGTGCCGAGGACGAGTACCGATCCGTCGTGTTCGACGAGTCGTTCGTCCGTGCTGCCCGGCTCCAGGAGTACTCCGCGCACGAGCGCGTGACCGACCACTCTCCCGCCGTACGCCGCCGGGGACCCTCCCGCCGGCTGCTCACCCGGCAGGCGCTGGCCCTGGTCGTCCTCCTCGCCATCGCCCTCGGCACCGCCCTCTACATGGGCGTCCGTCACCCGTACGGCTCACCGCAGGCCCGCAGATCCGCCGAGATGCTGCGGATGACCGTCGTCCCGCTCGCGCCCCGGGGCGAGGTGCCCGGCGGCGCCGACGCCCACGCCCTCTTCGAGCGCAGCCCCGCCGCCCGGTTCGCGAGCGGCATCAAGGGCATCCCGCTGCCCGCCGTCCGGGCCACCGCGCACTTCTCGGAGAGCCAGGTCGGGGCCGCCCTGAGCACCGTCCGCGCCTACCTCGTGAGCTCCTCGCTCGACCCCGAGGTGCTCACCGGGCGCGCGGTCCGGCCCGTGCAGGCCCTGCTCGACGCCGGTCAGCTCGCCCAGTTCGACCGCAGCCTGAGCCGGCCCGCCGCGGACGGCCGGCACGCCCCCACCGGCTGGCTGGTCCGCTTCGACCCGGCCCGCGCGGTACTCGCCGACGACCAGGTCCGCGTCCTCGGCACCCTGCGCGCCGCCGAGACCGACCCGGCCACGCTGGAGGTCACCGCCGACGGCACCTTCGTCTACGCCCTGCGCCCCCGTGGCGCCTCCCAGGCCTCGGCCCGGGTGTCGCTGTTCACCGTCCGGCGCGCGCTGACCTTCCGCTTCGACAGCGACAACCTGCGCGTGGGGCAGACCCGGCTCGTCTCCTCCACGACCCAGGCGGGGCCGCTGTCCTGCGCCGAGGACACCACGGTCCGCTTCCACCCGCTCCTGGCGGGCGAGGCCGCCCGGCCCGGCGGGCCTTCGGCCACCGACCCGTACACCGCCGCCACCCCGACGGCCCTGTGCGGCACGCTGTCGGACGCGGCCCAGCCGAAGGTGTGAGGGCGCGGGGTGCGTGGCGCGGATGTGGGGTGCGCGGCGCGGGTGTGGTGGCCGGGAGGGGCCGCCAGGGGCGGCCGCGAGGGGGTGCGGGGTGACGGCAGGGCGGCGGGGGAGGCCCGTCAGGGGCGGTCGGTCGTCGCTTCCGGGTCGTCCGGGGACCCCGGTGTGTTCTTCCCGTCCTTCGGCGGCGGCGCGCTCGTGAAGCCGTTGAAGCCCCGGCGGACCCGGCCGCCGAGGTCGCCCGCGCCGCCCGCCAGATCCGAGACCAGCTTCATCAGCGGGTCCTTGGAGGTCTTCACGTCGCTCGCGTAGCTCGCCGCGGACTGCCGGAAGGACTCCCCGACCCGCGCTTCCTTGTCGTCCTCGCGGCGCGGGTAGTGGCCGTCCATGATCCGCTGGTAGTCGCGGGACTCGGCCCACCGCTTCAGCTCGGCGGCCCGCACGGTGGTGAACGGGTGCGAGCGGGGCAGCACGTTGAGGATCTTCAGCACGGAGTCCCGCAGATCGCCCCCGGCGTCGTACTCCTCCGCCTGCTCCAGGAACGCGTCCACGTTCATCTCGTGCAGATGGTTGCCGCCCGCGATCTTCATCAGGCCCCGCATCGAGGCCCGCAGGTCCTGGCCCACCAGCAGCCCCGCCCGGTCCGCCGACAGCTCCGACTTGCGGAACCACTCCCGCAGCGCCGTCACCAGCGCCATGACCGCCAGGTTGCCCAGCGGGATCCACGCCACCTTCAGCGCCAGCGTCGTCAGGAACAGCAGGATCGTGCGGTACACCGCGTGCCCGGAGAGCGCGTGGCCCACCTCGTGCCCGACGACCGCCCGCATCTCCTCCTCGTCCAGCAGCTCGACCAGGCCCGTGGTCACCACGATGATCGGCTCGTCCAGGCCGATGCACATCGCGTTCGGCCGCGGGTCCTGCGTGACGTACATCGGCGGGACCTTCTCCAGGTCCAGGATGTAACAGGCGTCGCGCAGCATGTCGTGCAGATGCGTGAACTGCCGGTCGGAGACCCGCACCGAGTCGGACAGGAACAGCAGCCTGAGGCTCCGCTCGGGCAGCAGCCCGCTCAGCGCCTTGAAGACGGTGTCGAACCCGCTCAGCCGGCGCAGCGCCACCAGCGCCGAACGGTCGGCCGGGTGCTCGTAGGCCCGGGAGGAGATCCCGGGGAAACGCCTGCGCTGCCTGCTCGGCACCCGCTCGTCCCCACCCTGCTCGCGACCTGCTTCGGACATGCCATCCCCCTGCTGCGTCGTCGGTGCCGTGCCCCCCGGACCGGGCCCAGCCTAGGCGGCGTACCGTGGACGGGCAGCACCACCGAAGGAGTCCACGCCATGGAGCACCATCTCGCAGCCGCCCGGCTGACCGAGGCCGCCGCGAACGCCGTCCCCGAGCACGGGTCGGGGAACCTGCTCCGCATCATCCTGGTCGTGATGATCCTGGGCTGCGCACTGACCGGCTGGTTCCTGCTGAGCGGCTACAAGCGCAAGGACGACTGACCCGCCGGGAAGGTTCCCGCGCGGCCCGATCCGGGACCGCCCCGGGGCGGCCGGGCCCGCGCCCGCGAGGCAACACCGGAGTCGGGGTGATCTCCGCGAAGGCGCCCGCTTACGATGAACCCACGTCTTTATCCCGCCCACACGCGTTAGGTCCTGCCGAAGATGAGCATCCACAGCGCCGCCGTCCAGTTGGTCACCCTCGCCGCCGAGACCGAGGAGCGGGGCGGCCACCACAACAGCCTCAACCCGGCCGTCACCGGCGGCTGCGCCCTGGGCATCCTGCTGCTCCTGCTGTGGATCACCACGCGCTTCAACCGCGACCGCTGAGCCGGGACCTGATCCCCGCACAGGTGTCGCACTACGGGCCGGTAGGGTCTGCACGCATGGGAGAGCAGGACATGCCTACCGGTCCGGCGGACGGGACGGCCGCCCCCGCGGCCGGCACCGGCACACGGCACACCCCCGGGGCGCCCGGCACCACACCCGACGGGCCACGGCGCGCGGCACACCTCGAAGGCCACGGCCCCGTACGCACCGGCAAGCGCCGGCTCGGCGTCATGGGCGGGACGTTCGACCCGATCCACCACGGGCACCTGGTGGCGGCCAGTGAGGTCGCCGCGCAGTTCCACCTGGACGAGGTCGTCTTCGTGCCCACCGGCCAGCCCTGGCAGAAGTCGCACCGCACGGTCTCCCCGGCCGAGGACCGCTATCTGATGACGGTCATCGCGACCGCCGAGAACCCGCAGTTCTCCGTCAGCCGGATCGACATCGACCGCGGCGGCCCCACCTACACCGTGGACACCCTCCGCGATCTGCGCGCCCTCAACCCGGACACGGACCTGTTCTTCATCACCGGCGCCGACGCCCTGGCCCAGCTGCTCACCTGGCGGGACTCGGCGGAACTGTTCTCCCTCGCGCACTTCATCGGCGTCACCCGCCCCGGCCACCAGCTGACCGACGCCGGTCTGCCGGAAGGCGGCGTCTCGCTCGTCGAGGTACCCGCCCTGGCGATCTCCTCCACGGACTGCCGTGCGAGAGTCGCCAAGGGCGACCCCATCTGGTACATGGTGCCGGACGGAGTCGTGCGCTACATCGACAAGCGTGAGCTGTACCGCGGCGAGTGAGCCGAGAGGGGCACCGGTGAACGACCGATACGACGCTGGGTACGGCGGCGAGCAGTACGACGACCAGTACGACGGGAACAACTACGAGATCGTCGGCTACGACGACTACGGGCGACCCGTCTACCAACAGGTCCCCGCCCGCTCCGGCGGCCAGGACCACGACCCGTACAACGCGCGGCAGGGCTACGGCCAGGGCGGCCGGGGCGGCTACGACACCGGCCAACAGCCGCCCGTGCCGCCCGCCTACGACCCCTACGGCACGCAGGGCACCGACCCCTACGGGCCGTACGACGGCTACGG
Source organism: Streptomyces sp. NPDC005435 (assembly GCF_040703155.1). NCBI lineage: Bacteria > Bacillati > Actinomycetota > Actinomycetes > Kitasatosporales > Streptomycetaceae > Streptomyces > Streptomyces sp. NPDC005435. The sequence goes on along the minus strand of NZ_JBEXEQ010000021.1, from coordinate 117,418 downwards.
CACCCAGGGCACCCAGGGCACTCAGAACGTCCATGGCGCTCAGCACGGCCATGGCGCCCAGAACGTCCAGGGCGCGGGCCCCCAGGGCGGCAGCGACCCCTACGACCCCTACGGGCAGGCGGCCACCAGCGGCCGGCAGCCCCGCGTCACCGAGCAGACCGCCCACATCCCCCAGCAGGCCGGACCCGCCTCCCCGGCGGCCGCCCCGGAGGAGCCCGAGGAGCGGACGGGCGGCACGCCCGCGCGCGAGGGCCGGGAGGGCCAGGAGCCGGACGGCGAGGAGCAGTTCGCCTTCGCCGAGGAGCCGGACGGCGAGTCCGAGGACGTCATCGACTGGCTGAAGTTCACCGAGAACCGCACCGAGCGCCGCGAGGAGGCCCGCCGCCGCGCCCGCAGCCGGGTCATCGCCCTCTGTGTCGTCCTCGCGCTGGTCGCCGTCGGCGGCGTCGGCTACCTCTGGTTCGCCGGAAAGCTGCCCGGGATGTCCTCCTCCGGCAAGAAGGCCGGCACCGCCGTCGCCGCCGGGGCGCAGAAGCGCGACGTGATCGTCGTCCATCTGCACAACACCGGCAAGAACGGCACCTCCACCGTCCTCCTCGTCGACAACACCACCACCAAGCGCGGCACCACCGTCCTGCTGCCCAACTCCCTCGCCCTGTCCGACGATTCGGGCACCACCACGACACTGGCCAAGTCGGTGGACGACGACGGCTCCTCGGGCACCCGCGACCAGATCGACACCGTGCTCGGCACCAGCATCCAGGGCACCTGGCGGCTGGACACGCCGTACCTGCAGAACCTGGTCGAACTCATCGGCAACGTCGAGATCGACACCAACACCGACGTGCCCGACCCCGACGCCAAGAAGAAGGGCGCCGAGGCCCTCGTCCACCAGGGCAAGAAGCAGACCCTCAGCGGCAAGATGGCCGTCGCCTACGCCACCTACCGCGCCCCTGGCGAGACCCAGAACGCCCAGCTGGAACGGTTCGGACAGGTCCTCCACGGCGTGCTCCGCAAAATGTCCTCCGAACCCGTGGGCGCCACCACGACCGTGCAGACCCTCGCGCAGATCCTCGACCCCTCGCTGACCGACAAGGACCTCGGCACCTTCCTGGCCCACCTCGCCGAACTCGCCAAGGGCGGCTCGTACGACACCGTGCTGCTGCCGGTGCAGACCGATGGCACGCTGACGGCCCAGACCAGCGACAGCGTCGTCAAGAACGTGCTCGGCGGCGCCGCCAAGAGCCCCGACGCCGGCTCGGCCGTCCGTGTCTCCGTGCAGAACGGCACCGGGGTGAAGGACGACGCGGAGAAGGCCCGCGTGGTCCTGCTCAACGGCGGCTTCACCTTCGTCGACGGCGGCAGCGCGGCCGCCCAGACCGCCTCCCGGGTCGTCTACTCCGACGCCGCCGACAAGGAGAACGCCACCGAGGTCGCCAAGACCCTCGGACTGCCCGCCACCGCCGTCACCAAGGGCTCCGTCACCTCGGGCGCCGACGTCCTGGTCGTCCTCGGCCAGGACTACCGGCCCGGAGCCTCCTGACGAGAACCCCGCGCCACCGAGGCACCCCGGGTGACCCGACCGTCACGTGGGGTGCCTCACGTCTTCCGTGAGACCCTTGGATTCCCGGTGACCGCCGGTCGGCCGCGCCCCGCGCGCCGGCCCCCGCACCCCGGCCGATCCCCGCCCCCGACCGAAAGCTTCACTGTGACCGCCACCGACCGTTCCCTCGAACTCATCAGCACCGCCGCCCAGGCGGCGGCCGACAAGCTCGCCCACGACGTCATCGCCTACGACGTGAGCGACGTGCTGTCCATCACCGACGCGTTCCTGCTGGCCTCCGCGCCGAACGACCGCCAGGTCAAGGCGATCGTCGACGAGATCGAGGAGCGCCTGCTCAAGGAGCGCGGCGCCAAGCCCGTCCGCCGCGAGGGCGACCGCGAGTCCCGCTGGATCCTGCTCGACTACGTCGACATCGTCGTCCACGTCCAGCACAGCGAGGAGCGCGTCTTCTACGCCCTGGAGCGGCTGTGGAAGGACTGCCCCGAGCTGGAGCTGCCCGAGGAGGCCAAGGCCACCCGCGGCAAGGCCGAGGAGCACGCCAAGCAGCACGCCGAGGCCGGAGACGAGCCCGGCGAGGAGTGGTGATGGCGGACACCTCCGAGGTGACCGACATCAAGGGCCGGGGCCGCCGCGTCATCCTGTGGCGGCACGGCCAGACCGCCTGGAACGTGGACCGCCGCTTCCAGGGCACCACCGACGTACCCCTGACCGAGACCGGCGTCGGCCAGGCCCGCCGGGCCGCGCGGCTGCTCGCCTCGCTCCAGCCCGACGCCATCGTCGCCTCCGACCTCCAGCGCGCCACCGACACGGCCGCCGAACTGGCCGCGCTCACCGGCCTGGAGGTCACCCGCGACGAGGGCCTGCGCGAGACCTACGCGGGCGCCTGGCAGGGGCTGACGCACGACGAGATCATCGCCCGCCACGGCGACGACTACGCCGCCTGGAAACGCGGCGAGCCGGTCCGCCGCGGCGGCGGCGAACTGGAGACCGAGGTCGCCGATCGCGCGGCCCCGGTCGTGCTGCGGCACGCCGAGAAGCTGCCCGAGAACGGCACGCTCGTGGTGGTCAGCCACGGCGGCACCATCCGCACCACGATCGGCCGGCTCCTCGGCATCGACTCCCACCACTGGGAGAGCCTGGGCGGCCTCTCCAACTGCTGCTGGTCCGTGCTCGGCGAGGGCGCCCGGGGCTGGCGCCTCCTTGAGCACAACGCCGGCACCCTCCCGGTGCCGGTCCTCGGCGACGACGACTGAGCCCGGATTTCACTTTCCGGCAGGTCACAGGCTAAAGTTCTTCTTGTTCGCCCGCCGAGCGGGAAGAACGCGAGGGGCTATAGCTCAGTTGGTAGAGCGCCTGCATGGCATGCAGGAGGTCAGGAGTTCAATTCTCCTTAGCTCCACTGATCGACACTCTGTTGAGTTGTCAAAGATCGGTTGAAGATCCCGTCCCTCAGGGGGCGGGTTTTTTCATGTTCCAGCGTCGGATGATCTCGGTGACCTCCTCCTTCGCCATCGGCCTTCTCCGTTCCCGCAGCAGCGCCGTCTTCTCCCGCGCCTCCTCGTCCACCGGTGTGTAGACCACGATCCGGCACTCGGGCATCCCGTCGATGGACAGCGACTGCGTCGTCATCCGTATCCCGCCCACCTCCGGACTCCCGGGCTGGCGGAACTCCTTCACCCGGGGCCCGGGCGGCGCCACCTCACCACTCGCCCACAGCCGCGCGAAATCCGGGCTCACCGCGGCCAGCCCGCGTATGTACTCCTCCCAGGCGGGCTCGCCCACATGTCTGCCGTAGGCCGAGCGCAGCGTCGCCGTCATGAGCGGCAGCTCGCGTTCGGGACAGGTCACCGGGCACAGCTCCCGGGGCAGGGTGAACAGGCCCCACAGCACGTTCGGCACCGCGGCCCGCACGATCTCCGGCACCAGGAACAGGTCGCGGTAGGCGGCGTTGGTGGCCAGGATGTCGTAGCGCGCGTTGTAGACCGCCGCGGGCAGCGGGTCGACGGCGTCGATGATGCCCTGCACCTCGGGACCCGGGTCCAGGGTGATCCCCGTCGGCGGCGGGACGAACGGCACCTCCGCGAGGCGGTACAGATGCTCCCGCTCCGGCGCGTCGAGGCGCAGGGTGCGCGCCACCGCGTCCAGCACCTGCGCCGACGCGTTGATCGGACGGCCCTGCTCCAGCCACGTGTACCAGGTCACGCCCACGCCCGAGAGCTGGGCCACCTCCTCCCGGCGCAGCCCGGGCGTGCGCCGCCGCAGTCCCGGTGGCATCCCCACGTCCGCCGGGGTCACCCGGGCCCGCCTGCCGCGCAGGAAGGCGGCCAGCTCGGGCCTGCGGCGCCGGGACGCCGTTCCCCTCGTCGTCCCCGCCCCGCTCGTCGTACTCGTCGTGCTCATCGCTCTGTCCCCCGTACCCCGTCTCTCGTTCCCGTGCCCGGGCCCCCGCCATCGTCGGCGACCGGCCGGGTTCCTGCCAGGTGGCGGCAGTACCAGCATCGGCGGGCTCTCGGCACTCGTACCGGCGCGCCGCCAGGCTCGGCGGCATGACGACGACACCACACACCGGGCCCGGCACCACGCCTGTCCCCGACCTCGCGAACAGTGAAGCACCCGCCACGGACAGTGAAGCACCGGGCACTGACAACGGGCCCCGGCTGCTGCTCGCGGCCCTGCTCACGGCCAGTTTCATGGCCGTCCTGGACGTGTTCATCGTGAACGTCGCGGCCCCCGCCATCGGCACCGGACTGCGGGCCTCGGGCTCCGATCTGCAGCTGGTGATCGCGGGCTACACCATCACCTACGCCGTGCTGCTGATCACCGGCGCCCGGCTCGGCGACCTGCTGGGCCACGGCCGGGTCCACCTCGCGGGCCTCGCCCTGTTCACCGCCGCCTCGGCCGCCTGCGGCCTGGCCTCGGGCGTGACCGCGCTCATCGTGTTCCGGCTGGTGCAGGGCGCCGGATCGGCGCTGATGATTCCGCAGGTGCTGAGCCTGATCCAGCGGACCTTCACCGGCGAGGCCCGGGGCCGCGCCCTCGGCGCCTACGCGGCGGTCCTGGCCGTCGGAGCGGCGGCCGGCCAGATCGCCGGCGGAGTCCTGGTGGCCGCCGACCTCTTCGGCACCGGATGGCGGCCGGTGTTCCTGGTCAACGTGCCGGTGGGCGCCGTCCTGCTGCTCGTGGGCGCCAAGGTGCTTCCGCTGGGCGCCCCGGACGGCCGTGAGGCGGCCCGCGGCCTCGACGTGCCCGGACTGGTGCTGCTCGGCGCGAGCGTGTCGCTGCTGACCGTCCCGCTGGTCCTCGGCCAGGGGGAGGGCTGGCCGCTGTGGGCCTGGCTGTCGCTGGCCGCCTCGGCCGTGCTGTTCGCGCTGTTCTGCGGCTACGAGTCCCGCCTTGCCCGGCGCGGCGGTGCCCCGCTGATCGCGCCGAGGGTCCTGCGCATGCCCGGCATGGGGCTCGCCGTCTTCCGGGTCCTCGCGGTGATGTCCGTCAACGCCGGTTTCCTGTTCGCCCTCACCCTGCACTTCCAGGGCGGCCTCGGCTTCAGCGCGCTGCGGGCCGGGCTGACCTTCGCGCCCACCGCCGCCGTCTTCGGCGCGGTCGGCCTGGGCTGGCGTGCCCTGCCCCGCTCCTGGTGGCCCGCGCTCGCCCCGGCCGGGTTCCTGCTCGCGGGCGCGGGCGTCGTCGGGGTGGGCCTGGCGCTGCGCGGCGGGCACAGCGGGGGAGCGGGGCTGTACGCGGGCTGCGTCTGCGCGGGAGCGGGCCTGGCGCTCGCCTTCGGACCGACCTTCACCGGCGCCCTGGCCACCGTGCGGCCCGAGGACGCGGCGGACGCGAGCGGACTGCTGGCCACGGTCAACCAGCTCGGACAGCTGATCGGCGTGGCCGCCTTCGGCACGCTCTTCCTCAACCGGCTTGAGTCACTCGGGGTGCCGCGGGCGTATACATCGGCGGAGGCGTTCTCGGTGACTGCCTGGGCGCTTGCCGCGGCAGCCGTGCCGGCGGCCGTGTCCGGACTGGTACTCAGGCGTCGCTGACCGTATCGGCCCGGCCGTGGCAGAATCAGACGGCCGGAAGGGGACGCGGCCCGCACGGGAGGGAGTGGCGATGCCTGCGAGCATCCTTGGGGAGGTCGGCCACCTCCTCGGGACGGCCTGGATACGGGACACGGCCACCCGGCTCAGCTGCCCTTCCTGCGGTTCCGCGCATGTCGCACAGGTACTCGGTGACAACGGGGGGATCTCCTACGTGTGTACGGCCTGCGGCCACAGCTGGAGCTGAGCGATGGGTGCACACAGGCGGAAGTGCGACTGGTGCGGCAGTGGTACGCCGATCGTCCGCGACATGGAACCGATCAACCCCGACTACCAGTACTGGTGCGAGGAATGCGCCCGGGCGCTGATCATAAAAGGCGACCCCATCGAGACCTACCGTGAGCTGGAGGGCGAGCCGATCTACGGCCGGCTCCTCGAAGAGCACTGCACGCTCAAGCGGTTCTACTCCTTTGTGACGGCCTGAACCGGACACCGCGAAGCGGACATAAGCTCCCTTACGGTGTCATACCGGAAACCGATTTGGTGCTCACCGTCGGGAACCGTGTAAGGTTGGCGACGCCTCCGGGGGAACCCGGAAGGGCACCGCGAGGGGCTATAGCTCAGTTGGTAGAGCGCCTGCATGGCATGCAGGAGGTCAGGAGTTCAATTCTCCTTAGCTCCACAAAAATCGAAGAAGGCTTGCGCCGCCTCCGGAGGAATCCGGAAGAGCGCCGCGAGGGGCTATAGCTCAGTTGGTAGAGCGCCTGCATGGCATGCAGGAGGTCAGGAGTTCAATTCTCCTTAGCTCCACAGAAGTCGAGGGCGGATCATCCGGAAGGATGGTCCGCCCTCGGTGCATTTCCGGGACGTGAGGCGTTTACGGGCCGCGAGACGACAAAAGGCGGGCCACTCGAACCGGGCGCCCGCCTTTCGCCGTTCGGCGACCACGTGTCGTTCAGCGGCCGCCCAGCGCGCGCCGTCCGCGTCCCTGCGAGACCACCGGCAGGTTCTTCGACGGGGCCTTGCCCCGGGTGTCCTCCTCGATCCGCAGCGCGAGCGCCGGGCAGCGCCGCACCGCGCGCAGCGCCTTCGCCTCCGCGTACCGCGGCACCGAGGCCTGGGCGACGGTCGGGAAGCCGTCCGCGCCCAGCTCGAAGACCTCCGGAAGGATGTCCGCGCACAGCCCGTGGCCCCGGCACAGCGTCCAGTCGACGTAGATCTTCTGACGGCTGCCGCCGGCGTCCTCGGGCTCCGCGCCGCCCGGGATGCCCGTGGGCATCTTGCCGCCCTCGAAGAGCGGCAGAACGCCCTCCACGGGCCGTCCGCAGCCATTGCCGAGGACATGGGCGGCCAGGTCGTCCGTGAACGCCTTGATGGTCGACTCCAGGAACATCGCGGAGCCGTCCGGGTGCGAGCACGCCCCGCGCCGCTTCACGCTCTTGGCGACCTGCTTGAGCGCCTCCAGGGCGGCCGGCCCGCCGCCGTTGATGATGTCCTCCATGCCGCGCGCGGCGGCGGGCAGACCGAGGTAGCAGGGCCCGCACTGGCCGGCGCTCTCCTCGGCCAGCCACTGCGCCACGCGCAGCGACTCGCCCAGCGGACAGGTCTCCTGACTGATCGGCAGAATCGCGCCCGCGCCGAGAGCGCCGCCCACCGCGTCCAGCGAGTTGCGGGAGACGATCGCCTCGTTCACGGTCGCCGCGTCGATCCACTTGCCGTGGTAGCCGCCGGTCAGCACGCCCTGCGGGACCGGCGGGGCACCGGCCAGCTGGAGGACGTAGCGCAGCGGCACACCCGTCGGCACCTCGATGACCATGGGGCGCGCGACCGCGCCGGAGACCGTCAGCATGACGGTGCCCGGCTCGTCGTACAGACCGGTGTTGCCGTAGCGCTCGGGACCGATGCGGGCGGCGATGGCGAGCTGGGCGAACGTCTCCGCGTTCGACAGCAGCGTGGGCGCGCCGCCGACGCCGCTCTGCGAGGCGCTGACCTTGCGGCCGGGCGGGATCGCCGGGCCGCCGTCCACCGAGCGGATGAGGGAGGCGGCGGCGCCGGTGACCATGCGCACCGGGTTGCGCTGCACCCAGGCGCGCAGGGCGGAGCGGCGGCTGTTGCTCAGGCCGCGTTCGGCGAGCGCGGCCTCCATGGAGCGCTGGGTGGACTCACGGGTCACGCCGATCACCAGCGTGCGCGCGCCCATGGCCTCGGCGCACAGCAGGGCGCCGTCCAGGATGAGGTGCGGGGCACGGTTGATGAGCACCGTGTCCTTGCGGCAGGCCGGTTCGTCCTCGCTGCCGTTGACGACGACGACCGGCCGTACGCCCTTCTTGATCGCCGATTCGGCGACCGAGCGGAGTTTCTTGTGGAAGGGGAAGCCCGCGCCGCCGCGGCCCTTGAGGTTGATGCTCTCGGCGAGCTGCGCGAGCTGCTCGCCGCCGAGCGGGTCGAGCGGCCCGTGCACCTTGAGATGCATGGGCAGGTCGAGCCGCTCCACAAGGTCGAAGCCCGACGTGAGCTGGGGAAGCCCGACCACGCGGACTTCGGGGACGTCGGGCAGGGCCTCGTTCACCTATAGCCTCCGGAAGGCATGTTCCAAGGTTCGCCCGAACCCGGCGCGTCGAAGGAGGCGCCGGGGGTTGGTTCGGTGGCGGGACCACTGTTGAACGTTTCGGACGAGTTGTACGTGCCGTACCGGGCGTTCGTCTCACCCGTGTTGCGCACATCACCTCCGCCGCCGCCCGGAGCGCCCGGATTGCCGTAGACGGGGATGGTGTATCCCGTGTCCTGGAGCGGGTCGTAGGCCGACGGCGGGGCCTCGCCGACGGGCGGCGGGGACGGGACCGGCCAGCTGGGGCCCGCGGGGTCGTTCACGCGCGGCATGGCCTCCGTGGGGCGCATGTCGGGGGCGTCCGGGCGGCCGCCCGGGTACGGCTGCTGCGGGGAGCCGGCCGTGCGGTACGCGGCGGCGAAACCGGCACCTCCCGCACCCGCGGCCGGAGACTGGTACAGACCACCGGAGCCGGCGCCCGGGCCTCCGCCGCCGCGCCGGGGCTCGCGGTCCCGTACGCCGGACTCGGCGACCCGGTTGCGGCTGGCCTCCAGCTCCTCCATGCCGGGACGGTTCGAGTTCCCGAGCATCGCCATGACGCGGTCGGAGAGCTTGCGCTTGACCGGGCGCGGCGCGGCGCGCAGCGCCAGGGCGGCCATCACGCCGAGCAGGGAGAGGCTGTAGAGGATGGTGAAGATCGGCTTGGCCGCGCGGCCCGCGTACAGGCCGTGGACCAGGGCCGCGCACCATGCCGGGTAGGCGAGCATGTGCATCGCGCGCCAGCGGGCGGCGACCGGGGCCGGGGTGGCGAAGTTGCTGCGCAGGGCGCCGGTGACGCCCACGAAGATCATGAGCAGTCCGGCCAGGGAGCCGAGGCCGATCAGCCCGCCGCTGCCGGTGAAGCCGAGCGAGAACGGGATGAGCGCGGCGATGACCACGGTGTGGTCCAGCGCGATCTTGGTGGTGATGTGCAGCAGCAGGAACGCGATCGAGGCGACCGCCGTCGTCCGGTGGATGGCCTGGCCGACGATCCGCTGCCGGATGTTCAGCAGGATGCGGTCCTGGGCGACCAGGCCCCAGATCACCGAGCAGCTGAGCGAGACGAGGGACAGCACGCCCGCGCCGAAGTTCAGGAACTCTTGGAACTGGCTGCCTCCGACCAGCACGACCACGGGTATGAGCAGCAGGACGACAGCGGACGTCACCCCATAGGCCGAGCGGCCTGGCTTGGGGAGCGAGCTGTTACTACGACGAGGGTTCATGGGGGCAACTCCGAGCAGTTTCGGGAAGGCGGTCCCGCTGCCGAACTCTAAGTGGAGCCATACCGATCAGTACGAGGTTTGAGTTATTGCGTTGTTATCCAAGGACGGAACCACGAGGGTGCCGTCCCTTAGTGACTGTTACGCGAAGTAATCCTTGACCCGGGTTCAGATCTGGCGGCCGTACGGACATGTCTTCATGGCATACGCAAGAGCGTCGCGGCTTGCTCAAGGGCTGCGGTACCCTAGCGCCATGCGTGCTGTACGCCTTCTGCTTAGCGAGCCGCGCTGACAGTGCCGACCACCGGTCGAACCGGACGGTCGGAGCCGGCGCGGCATCCCCTCCTGTGTGAGGGGATTTTTCGTTTCCGCAGGCAGAGACGATCGATGGAGCTTTGAGGATCATGAGCGAGACGAACCCCTCCGCCACCGCTGCCGCGTCGGCGGAGGCCGCGCCGCACCGCTACACGGCCGCCATGGCAGCCGAGATCGAGGCACGCTGGCAGGACTTCTGGGACGCGGACGGCACGTACGCCGCGCCGAACCCCAAGGGCACCCTGGGCGGTGATCCCGAGCTGGTCGCCCGGCCCAAGAAGTTCATCATGGACATGTTCCCGTACCCCTCCGGCGCCGGCCTGCACGTCGGCCACCCGCTGGGCTACATCGCCACCGACGTCTACGCCCGCTTCCAGCGCATGACCGGGCACAACGTCCTGCACACCCTGGGCTTCGACGCCTTCGGCCTGCCCGCCGAGCAGTACGCCGTGCAGACCGGCACGCACCCGCGCGTGTCCACCGAGGCCAACATGGAGAACATGAAGGCCCAGCTGCGCCGGCTGGGCCTGGGCCACGACAACCGCAGGTCGTTCGCCACGATCGACCCGGAGTACTACAAGTGGACGCAGTGGATCTTCCTGCAGATCTTCAACTCCTGGTACGACGAGCAGGCCGGCAAGGCCCGCCCGATCTCCGAGCTGATCGCCCTCTTCGAGTCCGGTGAGCGCCCCGTACCGGGCCACACGCGCGCGTGGAGCGAGCTGAACGCCACCGAGCGCGCCGACGTGCTGAGCGAGTTCCGGCTGGCCTACGCCTCCGACGCGCCGGTCAACTGGTGCCCCGGCCTGGGCACCGTCCTGGCCAACGAGGAGGTCACGGCCGACGGCCGCTCCGAGCGCGGCAACTACCCGGTCTTCAAGGCCAAGCTGCGCCAGTGGAACATGCGCATCACCGCCTACGCCGACCGTCTGCTGGCCGACCTGGACGCGCTGGACTGGCCCGAGGCCATCAAGCTGCAGCAGCGCAACTGGATCGGCCGCAGCGAGGGCGCCCGCGTCGACTTCCCCGTCGACGGCGAGCGCATCACCGTCTTCACCACCCGCCCCGACACCCTGTTCGGCGCGACGTACATGGTGCTCGCCCCCGAGCACCCCCTGGTCGAGAAGTTCACCCCCGGGGCGTGGCCCGAGGGCACCCACGAGGCGTGGACCGGTGGGCACGCCACCCCGGCCGAGGCCGTCGCCGCCTACCGCGCGCAGGCCGCCGCCAAGTCCGACGTGGAGCGCCAGGCCGAGGCCAAGGACAAGACCGGCGTCTTCACCGGTGTGTTCGCCACCAACCCGGTCAACGGCGAGCAGGTCCCGGTCTTCATCGCCGACTACGTGCTGATGGGCTATGGCACCGGCGCCATCATGGCCGTCCCCGCGCACGACACGCGCGACTTCGCCTTCGCCCGCGCCTTCGAGCTGCCCATCCGCTGCGTGGTCGAGCCGACCGACGGCCGCGGCACCGACACCGCCGCCTGGGACGACGCGTTCTCCTCCTACGAGGCCAAGCTCGTCAACTCCGCGGGCGACGGCGTCACCCTGGACGGCCTGGCCGTCCCCGAGGCCAAGGCCCGCATCATCGAGTGGCTGGCCGCCGAGGGGATCGGCGAGGGCACCGTCAACTTCCGCCTGCGCGACTGGCTGTTCAGCCGCCAGCGCTACTGGGGCGAGCCCTTCCCGATCGTCTACGACGAGGACGGCGTCGCCCACGCGCTGCCCGAGTCGATGCTGCCGCTGGAGCTGCCCGAGGTCGAGGACTACAGCCCGCGCACCTTCGACGCCGACGACGCCGACACCCAGCCCGAGCCGCCGCTGTCGCGCAACGAGGAATGGGTCAACGTCACCCTGGACCTGGGCGACGGGCGCGGTCCGCGCAAGTACCGCCGCGAGACCAACACCATGCCCAACTGGGCCGGTTCCTGCTGGTACGAGTTCCGCTACCTGGACCCGCGCAACGACCGGGCCATGGTCGACCCCGAGACCGAGCAGTACTGGATGGGTCCGCGCGAGGGCATGCCGCACGGCGGTGTCGACCTGTACGTCGGCGGCGCCGAGCACGCGGTGCTGCACCTGCTGTACGCCCGCTTCTGGTCCAAGGTCCTCTTCGACCTGGGGCACGTCTCGTCCGCCGAGCCGTTCCACAAGCTGTTCAACCAGGGCATGATCCAGGCCTACGTCTACCGCGACAGCCGGGGCATCGCCGTCCCGGCCGCCGAGGTCGAGGAGCGCGACGGCGCCTTCTACTACGAGGGCGAGAAGGTCTCCCGGCTGCTCGGCAAGATGGGCAAGTCCCTGAAGAACGCCGTCACCCCGGACGAGATCGCCGCCGAGTACGGCGCCGACACCCTGCGCCTGTACGAGATGGCGATGGGCCCGCTGGACGTCTCCCGCCCCTGGGACACGCGCGCGGTGGTCGGCCAGTTCCGGCTGCTGCAGCGGCTGTGGCGCAACATCGTCGACGAGAACACCGGCGAGATCACCGTCACCGACGCCGAGCCCGACGAGGACACGCTGCGTGCCCTGCACAAGGCGATCGACGGCGTGCGCCAGGACCTGGAGGGACTGCGCTTCAACACGGCGATCGCCAAGCTCACCGAGCTGAACAACCACCTGACCAAGTCCGGCGCCGCGCTGCCGCGCACCGTCGCCGAGTCGCTGGTCCTGCTGGTCGCGCCGCTGGCTCCGCACATCGCCGAGGAGCTGTGGCGCAAGCTGGGCCGCACCGACTCGGTCGTCCACCAGGACTTCCCCATGGCCGACCCGCGGTACGTGGTGGACGAGACCGTCACCTGCGTCGTGCAGATCAAGGGCAAGGTCAAGGCCCGCCTGGAGGTGTCCCCGGCCATCTCCGACGAGGAGCTGGAGAAGGCCGCGCTGGCCGACGAGAAGGTCGTCGCGGCCCTGGACGGCGCGGTCATCCGCAAGGTGATCGTGCGGGCGCCCAAGCTGGTTAACATCGTGACCGGCTGACGCACACCGGGACATCGGCGGGACACCGGCCGCCGGGCGCGTGCCGTCCGGCGGCCGGGCGGTGCCGCGCCCGGGGAAACCGGACGTCGGGGTGATCCCCTACGGGCAGGTTCGGGGTTCGGACGGAACCCCGGGCCTGCCCGTTGCGTTTACCGTAAAGAGCGAGGCGGTGCGTGCCGCCCAGGGGTCGAGGAGGAGCGTCATGGAAACCGTGCTCACCGTGGTCGCCCTGCTCTTCCTGCTCTGCCTCGGCCTCGGCGTCTACGCCACGGTCAAGGTGGTCGGCGCCGCCAAGCGCACCGTGGACCGCACGGTCGCCCAGGCCCGCCGCACGGTCGAGGACCACACCCTGCGTGCCAAGTCCTACGGCCGTCCCGGCCCGGCCGGCGAGATCGCCCAGCTCCGGCTCACCCTGCGCACCTCGATGCGCGCCACCCAGGACGCGCTGCATTCGGGCGTCGTCCAGGACGAGTCGCTGAAGGAGTCCCTCGGCCTCTTCGAGCGGCTGAGCTCGCACGGGCAGGAACTGGACGCGGTCCTGCGGCGGCTGGAGTCCGAGCCGGACCGCTCCACGCTCGCCGCCCGGCTGCCCGAGCTGCGCACCCGCACCGAGCGCATCACCGCCTCCGCCGACTCCCTGCGCTGGGCCGTCCGCGACCGCGCGGGCCGCTTCGCCGACGACGACCTGGACTCGCTCAGCGCCCAGATCGACATCGAGACCGGCGCCCTGCGCCACTGGACCCGGACCGGAACCGACGGCACGGCCGCCTCCTGGCCCGAGGCCCCGGCGGGCGCCGACTGGCCCCCGGCAGCCGGTGCCGACCACCCGGAGCCGGTCCCACCGCAGGCGATCACCCCGCCGGGACCGCCCCCCGTCCACCCCTGGCAGCGCAAGCCGCGCCCCGAGACCACCGCCTGATCCCGCCCCCTCGGTCCGTCCCGCCTCCACCGGCCGGGGGCGGGCTGCCACACCCCTCCTACGCCAGGTAACCTCCAGCTCATGTCCCGCCATGTCGCGATCGTCACCGATTCAACGGCCTACCTGCCGCCGGGAGCGATGGAGCGCCACGGCATCACAGCGGTGCCGCTGACCGTGGTCCTCGGCGACCGGGCACTCGAAGAGGGCACCGAGATCTCCACCCGCTCCCTCGCCCAGGCGCTCCAGAAACGGCGCCCGGTCACCACCTCCCGGCCCAGCCCCGAGGAGTTCGCCGCGGTCTACCGCGAGGTCGCCGCCTCCGGCGCGAGCGGCATCGTCTCCCTCCACCTGTCCGCCGAGCTGTCCGGCACCTATGACGCGGCCGTCCTGGCGGCCCGTCAGGCGCCCGTGCCGGTACGGGTCGTGGACACGCAGATGGTCGCCATGGCGCTCGGTTTCTGCGCGCTCGCGGCGGCCGGAACCGCGGAGGCGGGCGGCACGATGGACGAGGCCGTGGCCGCCGCCGAGAAACGCGCGGCGACCACCTCCGCCCACTTCTACGTGGACACCCTCGACTATCTGCGCCGGGGCGGCCGCATCGGCACCGCACAGGCCCTGCTCGGCTCCGCGCTCGCCGTCAAACCCCTGCTCCAGCTCGCCGGCGGCCGCATCGAACTCCTGGAGAAGGTCCGCACGGCCTCCAAGGCGATCGCCCGGCTTGAGGAGATCGTCGTGGAACGGGCGGGCAGCGGAGAGGTGGACATCGCCGTCCACCATCTCGCCGCGCCCGAGCGGGCCGCAGCGCTGGGAGAGCGGCTGCGGGAGCGGGTGCCCGGGCTGAGCGAGATGCATGTGAGCGAGGTCGGGGCGGTGATCGGGGCGCACACGGGGCCCGGGCTGCTGGGGGTTGTGGTCTCGCCTCGGTGAGGGGCTCCTGCGGGGGCTGCCGCGAGGGGCTGTTGAGGGGCTGTGGTCACTCGTAGGAGTGGCGGAGTTATCCACAACCGGGTCCCGTTCCACGGAAATCGACCAAGATCATCGCGTGTCGGCGGAATGCCCGATCCTCGTCGCATGGCACTTCGATCAGATACGCGTACAGCCGTCCCCACCAGCGGTCCGGGCCGGGGTCCCGACTCCGACGGCCGCACCCGGCACCGCCGTCCGCCGCAGAACGGCCGTGCCCGGCACCGCTCACCCGTACCGGCGGACGAGCTGCGCCGCCGCGCGGGCCTTCTCTTCAATGAACCACCCGCGGAATGGCGGGAGTCGGGCAACGCCCCACCGGGAGGCGACCGGCCCCGGTACCAAGCCCGCTATGTACGTGCCCCGTTGGAGGAACCCGAGCCGCCGCCTCCCGGTCCCGACTGGCGAGAGCGGACCGGGCTCGCCCTGCGGGAGCGGATGCCGCTGTGGATCCAGACCCGGTGCGGGGTCGAACGGCGGGGCGTGATCGCGCTCGCCGTGGTGCTCCTGGTCGCCGCCGCGCTCGCGGCGCAGCACTTCTGGAGCGGGCGCACGCAGACGGTGAGCGCGCCCGAGGTGGTGCACGCGAAGAAACCGCATGCGGGGCCGGAGGAGCCGTCCGGTGCGAAATTCCCCGTCTCCGTGGGCGGTTCGGCGCCGCCGGGCGGTCAGATCGTGGTGGACGTCGGCGGCAAGGTGCGGGAACCGGGGATCCGGGAGCTGCCCGCCGGTTCACGGGTGGCCGACGCGTTGAAGGCGGCCGGCGGGATGCGGCCGGGGGTGAGCGCCGAGGGGCTCAACAGGGCGCGCTTCCTGGTGGACGGGGAACAGATCCTCGTGGGCTCGACCGTGGCTCCGGCCGCTCCGCCGGGACCCGGCGGCGGTACGGGAGCCGGCGGTCCCGTCTCCCCGGTCTCCCTCAACACCGCGACCGCCGATCAGCTCGACACCCTCCCCGGAGTCGGTCCGGTCCTCGCCCAGCACATCCTCGACTACCGCACCCGGCACGGCGGATTCCGCGCGGTGGAGGAGCTGAAGCAGGTCAACGGCATCGGGAACAGCCGGTTCTCGGATCTGAAGCCGCTGGTGCGGCCATGAGCGCGGTACGCGGCGATGCCGCCGAGGCCGCCTCCGGCGAGAGGTCCACCGGCCGGGAGCCCCCGGAGACAGGCCCGGCGGACCTGCGGCTCGTCCCGCCCGCCCTCGCGGCCTGGGCCGCCGCCGCGCTGCTCGTCGTGGCCCCGCTGGGGTGGAGCCTCGGAGTGGCGGGTGGCTGCCTGGTCGCCGGGCTGCTGTTGGTCCGGCGTCCGCCGGGAGGACGGTTCGCCTGGCCCCGGGCACCGGTCGCGGCCGTGCTGCTGTGCACCGCGGCGGCGGCCGTCTCGGCTGGGCTGCACGGCGAGGACGTACGGCGCGGACCGGTGCCCGAGGCGGCCCGGCGGTTCGCGACGGTCGGTGTCGAAGTCGAGCTGACGGGCGACCCCTGGCTGAGCAGGCCCCGGGTACGGGGCGACCACGCGGCACCGGTGGCGGTGCTGGCCAGGGCCGAGGTACGGGAGGTGACGGAGGAGGACGGGGCCGGAGCGCGGGTGCGTACCCGGAGTCCGGTGCTGCTGATCGTCGACGCGAAGGTCCCGCCGCCGACCGGCGTCACGGGGGAGCGGGGCCGGCCGCCGTGGCTCGCCCTGCTGCCCTCCACCCGGCTGCGGGTGGGCGGCCGGCTGGCACCGGCCGATACGGACGGCGACCGGAGCGCCGCCGTGCTGCGGGTGCGCGACTGGCCGGCGCCCCGGGTCGTACGGGGCCCGAGCGGGCCCCAGCGGCTGGCGGGCGGGCTCAGGGCCGGGCTGCGCGAGGCGACCGAGGAACTGCCGCCGGACGCGCGGGCCCTGCTGCCCGGGCTGGTCGTCGGGGACACCTCACGGATCACCCCTGAGCTGGACGAGGCGTTCAAGGAGACCGACCTCGCGCACACGCTCGCCGTCTCCGGCAGCAACCTCACGATCCTGCTCGCCCTGCTCATCGGACCACCCGCCCTGGCCCAGCGCGCCGAACGGCGCGGACTCGCCCCGCGCCTCGGCCTCTCGCTGCGGACCACCGCGCTCCTCGCGGCGGCCCTGACCCTGGGCTTCGTGATCGTCTGCCGCCCCGATCCGAGCGTGCTGCGGGCGGCGGCCTGCGGTGCGGTCGCCCTGCTGGCGCTGGCCACCGGCCGCCGCAGATCCCTGGTCCCCGCCCTGGCCGCGACGGTCCTGCTGCTGGTCCTCTACGACCCGTGGCTGTCCCGGAGTTACGGCTTCCTGCTTTCCGTGCTGGCGACCGGCGCGCTGCTGCTTCTCGCGCCGCGCTGGAGCGAGGCGCTGCGCCGGCGCCGGGTTCCCGCCCGCCTGGCCGAGGCACTGGCCGCCGCTGCCGCCGCCCAGGCCGTGTGCGCGCCGGTGGTCGCGGTGCTGTCCGCGCGGGTGAGCCTGGTGGCGGTGCCGTGCAACCTGCTCGCCGAGGTGGCCGTCGCCCCGGCAACGGTGCTGGGGTTCGCCGCGCTCGCGGCCGCCCCGGTGGCCATGCCCGCCGCCAAGGCCCTTGCCTGGTGCGCGGGGTGGCCCGCCGGATGGATCGCCGGGGTGGCCAGGACCGGGGCGGCGCTGCCCGGTGCCGGAGTGGACTGGCCGGGAAGCTGGGCGGGGGCGCTCCTGCTGGCCGTCGTCACGGTGGTCCTCGTGCTCGCCGGGCGGCGACTGGTCCGGCACCCGTGGTGGTGCGGGGCGCTCGGCGTGGTCCTGCTGCTCGCGGTGGTGCGGCCCGTTCCGCTCACCCGGGTGGTCACGGGCTGGCCGCCGCCGGGCTGGCGGTACGCCATGTGCGACGTCGGGCAGGGCGACGCCACCGTCCTCGCGGCGGGCCCGGGCGCCGGGGTGGTCGTGGACGCCGGACCCGAACCGGCGCCGGTCGACCACTGCCTGCGTGAGCTGGGCATCACCCGCGTCCCCCTGGTGATCCTCACGCACTTCCACGCCGACCATGTCGCGGGCCTCCCCGGAGTGCTGCGCGGCCGCTCGGTGGCCGCCATCGAGACCACCGGCTTCGCGGAACCGCCGGACCAGGCCGAGGCCGTGCGCCGGGAGGCCGCCGCACGGCACATCCCCGTCACCCGCGCCGTGGCGGGAGAGGAACGCCGCGTCGGACCGCTCGCCTGGCGGGTGTTGTGGCCCCCGGCGGGCCCCGCGCCGGACCCGGGCGGGCCGAACGACGCGAGCGTCGCCGTGCTCGTACGGACCGGCGGGCTGCGGCTCCTGCTGCTGGGCGACCTCGAACCGCCCGCGCAACGGGAGTTGCTGCTGTCACCGGAGGCGGCCGGCCTGGCGCGCGTGGACGTACTGAAGGTCGCCCACCACGGCTCCGCCTACCAGGACCCCGACCTGATACGCCTGGCGTCCCCACGGCTCGCCCTCGTGTCCTGTGGTGCCGACAATCCCTATGGGCATCCGGCACCGTCCACGGTGGCCGCGCTGCGCGCGGGCGGAGCGGTGGTGCTGCGCACGGACCGGGACGGCGCGCTGGCGGTCACCGGAGGCGGCGGGGCGGACGGGCCGCTCCAGGCGGCGAAGGGCTGACCGGAGGGCCCCGTAACCACCAATTCGGTCGAGTCCGGCGCATGGGCCGGATTGCCTTGATGTGGGCCCGTGTTGCCCGAAAGCCGCATCAGGTGATCGAATGAATCTTCGGCAACATATGATGTCGAGGCGCACAAGAGGTGTCGTACATGTTCGGCCGGTGGCTGGAAAAACGAACGAACCGGTTCCACCGGACGAGTCCCCTGGCGGGAGTCCGCACGCCCCCGGACGCCGGTGTGCTGAGCTGCCGGGTGCTCGATCCGGTCTACGAGCCTGTGGGCAACGCGGACTTGACGGTCATCGACAGCGTGGGCCGCAAGGTGGTCAGCGGCGGCACCGATCCCTACGGCCTGTTCATGGCCACGGTCCCGGCGGGGGAGTACCGGCTCGCGGTCGCGGCCGAGGGGTACGCGCCCTATCGCGCGACAGCGATGGTCGGCCAGAACTCCCTCGCCTCCCTGGGCGATGTGACTCTCCAGGTCGCGCAGCCCCCGGAGCCCCCGGCCCGCGGCGACTGGGAGATCGACCCCGCGCACTCCTCCATCGCCTTCACCGCGCGGCACATCGGACTGGCCCGGGTCCACGGGCGGTTCAACTCCTTCGCGGGCGCCGTACGCATCGCCGACCGCATGGAGAACTCCGCGATGCACGTGGTGATCGACGCCGCGGCCATCGACACCGGCGTCCGCATGCGTGACGACCATCTGCGCTCCCCGGACTTCCTGGATGTGCAGCGGTACCCGACGCTGGAGTTCTACAGCGAGCGCTTCACCCACCGCGGCGGCAACCGCTGGGCCGTCACCGGCGCGCTCTCCCTGCACGGTGTGACACGGACGGTCACCCTCGACGCCGAATACCTCGGCCTCGGCAACGGCATGGAAGGCGAACCCCGCGCCGCCTGCCGTGCCACCACCGAACTCCACCGCGACGACTACACCATCAGCTGGCAGACCATGCTGGCCCGCGGCATCGCGGTGGTCGGCCGGAGCATCCGCGTGGACCTGGACATACAGATCGTCCCGAAGGTCTGAGGTGCTGCGGAGGGTCGTGAGGAGCCGGGGGTGCCGCCTCCGGCCTCCCGGGGCGTGCCGGAGAATGTCCCGGTGAGCGATGTGAGACACGTGCTGGTGCTGCCCGACCGGGATGCCGCCGAGGAGGCGGCCGAGGCGCTGGGGGAGCGGTTCGGGATCGACGAGGAGCCCCGGCTCGTACGGGACGCCCTGGCGGGCGAGGACGACGCCGAGGACGCCCAGTGGCTGGTGGTCCTGCGGGACGAGGCAGGCCGCCTGGACCCCGCCGAGCTGGACGCCTTCGCGGGCGAGTGGGACGGCTGGCGCGAGGAGCCGTGATGCCGGCCCGCCCCGGCCGTACCCGCGCGGGAACCCCGAGCACGCCCCGGGCGTGACCCCGAGACCGTCTCGGGGTCGGTTCGGGGGCCGGTCAGGGTGTGCGGGCCGGTTCGTTGTCGGTGGCGCGTGGGATGCTTTGAGCGATGGCAAGAAAGACTGCGAATGACGACCCTCTCGCCCCGGTGACTCTCGCCGTGGGCCAGGAGGACCTCCTGCTCGACCGTGCCGTGCGGGAGGTGGTGGCCGCCGCCAGGGCCTCCGACGCCGACACGGACGTACGCGACCTCACCCCGGACCAGCTGCAGCCCGGCACCCTCGCCGAGCTGACCAGCCCCTCGCTCTTCTCCGAGCGCAAAGTCGTGGTCGTACGCAACGCGCAGGACTTGTCCGCCGACACGGTCAAGGACGTGAAGGCATACCTCGGCTCGCCCGCGGAGGAGATCACCCTCGTACTCCTGCACGCGGGCGGAGCCAAGGGCAAGGGGCTGCTCGACGCCGCGCGCAAGGCGGGCGCGCGGGAGGTGGCCTGTCCGAAGATGACCAAGCCGGCCGACCGGCTGGCGTTCGTGAGAGGGGAGTTCAGGGGGCTCGGGCGGTCGGCCACGCCGGAGGCGTGTCAGGCGCTCGTGGACGCGATCGGCAGCGATCTGCGTGAGCTGGCCTCCGCGGTGACCCAGCTCGTGGCCGATGTCGAGGGCACGATCGACGAGGCGGTCGTCGGGCGGTACTACACCGGCCGCGCGGAGGCGTCGAGCTTCACCGTCGCCGACAAGGCGGTCGAGGGCCGGACCGCCGAGGCGCTGGAGGCGCTGCGGTGGTCGCTGTCCACCGGAGTGGCCCCGGTGATGATCACCAGCGCGCTCGCCCAGGGCGTGCGGGCGATCGGCAAGCTGTCCTCGGCACGCGGCGGCCGTCCCGCCGACCTCGCCCGCGAACTGGGGATGCCCCCCTGGAAGATCGACCGCGTCCGGCAGCAGATGCGCGGCTGGACCCCGGACGGCGTCGCCGAGGCCCTGCGCGCGGTGGCCGAGGCCGACGCGGGAGTAAAGGGCGGCGGCGACGACCCGGAGTACGCCCTGGAAAAGGCGGTCGTCATCATCGCCCGAGCGGCCCGCTCCAGGGGCCGGTCCTAACGGTCGCCCCTGGCCGGGGGGTGCACGCGTCGAGCCTCGACCGCCCGGTCCGAGCCGCGCCCCTCGGCTCGACTCGCGTCCCTCGGGCCCGAGCCGCGTCCGCATCGCTGGGCACGGAAGCCTGCCTCGTGCGGGCCCGCGCCCCGCACACCCGGCGCCCGGGCCTCACCGCCCGGCACCGGCCCCCGTCCAAGTCCACGCCCGCACCGTCCATGTCGCACGCACCACCGGCCACCGGCCACCAGCACACGCACCACCGGCCATCAGCACACGCACCGCCGGCCACCAGCACCAGCACACGCACCACCCCCCGGCACCAGCGCCCGCCCCGCCCGGCACCCCAACCCCCCGCCACTAGACACCGCCCCCGGGCCGCCTGGACACCGCCCCCGGCCCCCCTCCCCAGCCGTACGCCTAACCGCCGCCCCCGGCCGTCCCGGGCCCCTCGCCCGTTCGCCCCGACCCGCAACCCGCACGAGTGTCCCCACGTGCGGAAGCACCGGCCCGGGCGCCAGGCTGGAACTCGCAGCATCCGGTGCGGACGGCGAGGGGCGATGATCGTAACGGTGGTGTCGATGCCGGAGGCGGCGGTCACGCGTGCGGATGTCGCGGAGGCGCGGGAGAGGCTGGCGAGGGACCGGTTCGTGCTTGTCGACATCGAGCTGCCGGCGGAGGAGGGGCCGGAGGAGTGGTCGGTGGCCGAGCAGCTGGGCCTGGACGCCGAGGGGCTGGACTGGTTCGGGAGGGCGGACGAGCCGCCGCGGGCCGAGTATCTGGGGGACAGGGCCGGGCTCGTCGTCCCCGTGGTGCACGGTGAGCGGATCGCCCTGCTCCATGTGCTGGTGACCGAACGCTTCCTGGCCACCGTGCACCGGGGGCAGGCCGGTCTGGCGGTGCCCATGGGCAGGGCGTTGACGCACGAGCGGCCCACCGACGCCGTGGCGGTGCTCTTCCTCCTGCTCGGGGAGGCCCTGGGCACCTTCCGCCGGGCGGCGGTGGAGGCGCTGCTGGAGACCGAGGAGCTGGAGGACGACATGTTCGAGGAGCGGCTTCCGGAGCAGGTGCGGCGGCTGGCGCAGCTGCGGCGCCGTTCGGCCCTCCTGCACCACTACCTGCGGCCGTTCCTGGAGCTGACCGACGAGATACTCACCCGGCGGATGATGAGCCCGAGCTTCCCCGAGCAGCGGCAGCGGCTCGCCCGGGAGTTCCAGACCAGCGGGAGGCTGGTGCTCGCGGACATGGAGTCGTTGCAGGAGGCCACGCGCAGGGCGTTCGCCAGTTATTCGTCGCTGGTGGCGGGTGAGCAGAACGGCGTGATCAACCGGCTGGCCATCGTGTCGGTGGTGTTCCTGCCGCTGTCGTTCCTGACGGGGTTCTTCGGCATGAACTTCACGTTTCTGACGGACAAGCTGGAGAGCAGGGACGAGTTCTGGCTGTTCGCCATCGGGCTGCAGGTGCTGGTCCTGCTGCTCTCCTTCTACGTGCTGCACCGCACCAGGATCTGGCGCAGGCTGCGCGAGGGCGACTGAGCGGCCGCCGGCCGGCAGGGCCGGTGCCCCCGTATGCCGAAGGCCCGGGTACGCCGAAGACCCCGCCCGGCGCCCTTGGGGAAGGGGTCGGACGGGGTCTGCGGTTGAAGAATCTGAACTCGCACCCGCGTGGCGAACGCAGGCCGCGTGCGAGTTCGGGAGCCGGCCGGGGGCGGATGAGAGAGGGCCCGCCCTGGGTCCCGCCGGCGTTCAGATCAGGTGAGAACTCAGCCCTTGAGGTCGGTGACCTTGGCGGCCAGCGCCGACTTCTTGTTGGCGGCCTGGTTCTTGTGGATGACGCCCTTCGAGACGGCCTTGTCGAGCTGACGCGCGGCAGCGCGCTGGTACTCGGTGGCCTTCTCGACGTCACCCGCGGCAGCGGCCTCACGGGCCTTGCGGATCGCGGTCTTCAGGGAGGACTTGACGGCCTTGTTGCGCAGGCGCGCCTTCTCGTTGGTCTTGATCCGCTTGATCTGGGACTTGATGTTCGCCACGAAGGAGCCTTTTCAGGTTCAGGTACGGGACCGCTCGGGCCCCGGACCGGTGATCCAAGGATTTCAGTACGTGCCTCGCGCTGAGAGGGCATGAGGCACAGCCATCAACAGTACCAGTGGCCGTCTCGTCGGCCCAAAACGGCCCCCGGTCGCTCCCCGTGGGACCATGGAGACTACGTATCGATCCGACCCGAGGCATAAGGCGCCTCAAGAGACAGGACCCTGCGTGCCCGCGACCCCTAAGCATGTGCCCGAGCCGAGCCGTACCGACCCGGCTCTGATCCGCAACTTCTGCATCATCGCGCACATCGACCACGGCAAGTCCACGCTCGCCGACCGGATGCTCCAGCTCACTGGTGTGGTCGAGCAGCGGCAGATGCGTGCTCAGTACCTCGACCGGATGGACATCGAGCGCGAGCGCGGCATCACGATCAAGTCCCAGGCGGTGCGTCTGCCCTGGGCCCCGACCCAGGGCCCCGACCAGGGCACGACGCACATCCTCAACATGATCGACACCCCGGGGCACGTCGACTTCACCTATGAGGTCTCGCGGTCGCTGGCCGCCTGCGAGGGGACCGTCCTCCTCGTCGACGCCGCCCAGGGCATCGAGGCGCAGACCCTCGCCAACCTCTACCTGGCGATGGAGAACGACCTCACGATCATCCCCGTGCTGAACAAGATCGACCTGCCGGCCGCGCAGCCGGAGAAGTTCGCCGAGGAGCTGGCGAACCTGATCGGCTGCGACCCGGCGGACGTGCTCAAGGTCTCCGCGAAGACCGGCCTCGGCGTCGACGCGCTGCTGGACAAGGTCGTCAAGGAGATCCCGGCCCCGGTCGGCGTCAAGGACGCCCCGGCCCGCGCGATGATCTTCGACTCGGTCTACGACTCCTACCGCGGTGTCGTGACGTACGTCCGTGTCATCGACGGCCAGCTCAACAAGCGCGAGCGCATCAAGATGATGTCGACCGGCGCGACCCACGAGCTGCTGGAGATCGGCACCAACTCGCCCGAGATGCTCCCGGCCGACGGCCTGGGCGTCGGCGAGGTGGGCTATCTGATCACCGGTGTGAAGGACGTCCGCCAGTCCAAGGTCGGTGACACCGTCACCAGCCAGGCCAAGGGCGCGACCGAGGCCCTCGGCGGCTACAAGGACCCGAAGCCGATGGTGTTCTCGGGCCTGTACCCGCTGGACGGCTCGGACTACCCGGAGCTGCGCGAGGCCCTGGACAAGCTCCAGCTCAACGACGCCGCTCTGGTGTACGAGCCGGAGACCTCCGCCGCCCTCGGCTTCGGTTTCCGCGTCGGCTTCCTCGGCCTGCTGCACCTGGACGTGATCCGGGAGCGCCTGGAGCGCGAGTTCGGTCTCGACCTGATCGCCACCGCCCCCAACGTGGTCTACCGCGTGGTCATGGAGGACGGCAGCGAGCACACGGTCACCAACCCGAGCGAGTTCCCCGAGGGGAAGATCAACGAGGTGTACGAGCCGGTCGTGCGCGCCACGATCCTCGCGCCCACCGAGTTCATCGGCTCGATCATGGAGCTGTGCCAGACCCGGCGCGGCACCCTCCTCGGCATGGACTACCTCTCCGAGGACCGCGTCGAGATCCGGTACACGCTGCCGCTCGCGGAGATCGTCTTCGACTTCTTCGACCAGCTGAAGTCCAAGACCCGCGGCTACGCCTCGCTGGACTACGAGCCCACGGGCGAGCAGACCTCCAGCCTGGTCAAGGTCGACATCCTCCTGCACGGCGACAAGGTCGACGCCTTCTCGGCGATCACCCACAAGGACGCCGCGTACGCGTACGGCGTGCGGCTCGTCGCCAAGCTGCGCGAGCTGATCCCCCGGCAGGCCTTCGAGGTGCCGATCCAGGCCGCCATCGGCTCGCGGGTCATCGCCCGCGAGACCATCCGCGCCATCCGCAAGGACGTCCTCGCCAAGTGCTACGGCGGTGACATCTCCCGTAAGCGGAAGCTGCTGGAGAAGCAGAAGGAAGGCAAGAAGCGGATGAAGATGGTGGGTTCCGTGGAGGTTCCGCAGGAGGCCTTCATCGCGGTGCTCTCCAGCGACGACAACGCGGCGTCGGGCAAGGCCAAGAAGTAACCGCGCGCGGCGCCGGGCCGTACACGCAATTCCGGGCACAAGGGGCTCGTCGCACACAAGTGCGGCGGGCCCTCGCGTGTGCGGGGGGTCGCTCTGTGTGGACGTTCCGTGGGGGCCTGTGGGGAAGTCGCAGGCCGCGTCCCCTTACGCGACGGGCGGCAGCGCCTTACCCTGATCCCTGCCCCATAGTTACTCGCGAGTTAAACAACAGGCCGTACCCGTTCGAATCCCCACGTGAGTCAACCCAGCCGCACCGAGTCAGCCGCACTGTCGCGGGCCCCGGAGGATGTCGTGAGCGACACACAGACCCTGATCGAGAACCGACCGCCCTCCGTGGCGGCCCTCTTCCTGGAGCGCGTGGCGGCGACACCGGACGCCGAGGCATACCGCTACCCCGTCCCGTCCGCGACGGGCACCGGTCCGGACGAGTGGAAGTCGCTGAGCTGGAGCCAGGCCGCCGGCCGTGTGTACGCCATCGCGGCCGGCCTCATCGAGCTGGGCATCGAGCCCGAGCAGCGCGTGGCGCTCGCCTCCTCCACCCGGGTCGAGTGGATCCTCGCCGACCTCGGCATCCTCTGCGCGGGCGGCGCCACCACCACGGTCTATCCGCAGACCAACTCCGACGAGTCGGCGTTCATCCTCTCCGACTCAGAGAGCCGGGTGCTGATCGCGGAGGACGCCGCCCAGGTCGCCAAGGCGGTCGAGCGCCGTGCCGAGCTGCCCGCGCTCACCAAGGTGGTCGTCATCGACCCCGAGGGCGTGGAGACCGACGACTGGGTCGTCACCCTCGCCGAGCTGGAGAAGCGCGGCGCGGCCTATCTGGAGACCCACCCCGAGCTGATCAAGGAGCGCGTCGGCGCGATCACCGCCGACCAGCTCGCCACCCTGATCTACACCTCCGGCACCACCGGCCGCCCCAAGGGCGTGCGCCTGCCGCACGACAACTGGTCGTACATGGCGAAGGCCATCTCGGCGACCGGGCTGCTCGGTCCGGACGACACGCAGTACCTGTGGCTGCCGCTCGCCCACGTCTTCGGCAAGGTGCTCACCTCCGGGCAGATCGAGATCGGCCACGTCACCGCCGTGGACGGCCGCGTGGACAAGATCATCGAGAATCTGCCGGTCGTACGGCCGACGTACATGGCCTCCGTACCGCGCATCTTCGAGAAGGTCTACAACGGCGTGGCGGCCAAGGCCCGCGAGGGCGGCGCCGCCAAGTACAAGATCTTCCAGTGGGCCGCCGAGGTCGCCCGCGAGTACGCCAAGGCGTCCCAGGACAGCTTCCGGCGCACCGGTACCGCCTCCGTGCCGTTCGCGCTCGCCGCCAAGCACAAGGTGGCCGACGCCCTCGTCTACGCCAAGATCCGCGAGGCGTTCGGCGGGCAGCTGCGCGCCTGCGTCTCCGGTGCCTCCGCCCTCGCCCCCGAGATCGGCTACTTCTTCTCCGGCGCCGGCATCCACATCCTGGAGGGCTACGGCCTCACCGAGACCTCCGCCGCCTCCTTCGTGAACCCGGGCGAGGCGTACCGCACCGGCACGGTCGGCAAGCCGGTGCCCGGCACCGAGGTGCGCATCGCGGACGACGGCGAGATCCTGCTGCGCGGCCCCGGCGTCATGCAGGGCTACCACCAGCAGCCCGAGAAGACCGCCGAAGTCCTGGAGCCCGACGGCTGGTTCCACACCGGCGACATCGGCGAGCTGTCGGCCGACGGCTATCTGCGCATCACCGACCGCAAGAAGGACCTCATCAAGACCTCCGGCGGCAAGTACGTGGCGCCGGCCGAGGTCGAGGGACAGTTCAAGGCGGTGTGCCCGTACGTCTCCAACATCCTGGTGCACGGCGCCGACCGGAACTACTGCACCGCCCTCATCGCCCTGGACGAGCCCACCATCCTCCAGTGGGCCGCCGACAACGGCCTGGAGGGCAAGTCGTACGCCGAGGTCGTCGCCGCGCCGCAGACCGTCGAACTGGTCGACGGCTATGTGAAGCAGCTCAACGAGGGTCTCCAGCGCTGGCAGACGATCAAGAAGTTCCGGCTGCTGCCCCGCGACCTCGACGTGGAGCACGGCGAGATCACCCCGAGCCTGAAGCTGAAGCGGCCGGTGGTCGAGCGGGAGTACCGCGGGCTGATCGACGAGATGTACTCCGGGGCGCGCGAGGCCTGAGGGGCGCGGACCGGGCCGCGGATCCCGGCGGGGCGGACGGGAAACCCCCGGAAAGGGGAGTTCGCGTCCGCCTTCGCTCGAAAGTGTTCGTCTGTCGGCACACCAGTAGCACAGTTCCCCGTCACGACCGCTCATTTCGGTGACACAGTGCTTATGCGCGCCCCCTGTCTGTCACCCTGGCCGCATGGACATGGCGGCCATACCGACCCAGCGGGCGACCGACGCCCCCGTCGGTGACACGCCCGCGCACCCCGGCGCGGCCCCGCTCGGCGCGGGGCGGGCCACCCTCGCCGGGAGCCTCGCCGCGCCCGGCACTGCCCGCGCTCTCGTGCGCGACGCCTTCGCCGAGTGGGCCGGTCTCGGACTGACCGGGCCGGACGGCGACGCGCGCCTCGTGGACGACGCGATGGCCGTCGTCAGCGAACTCGTCACCAACGCGGTCGTGCACGCGGGGACCGAGGTCGAGATCGACTGGCGCCTCGAGGCGACCGGCGCGTTCACCGTGGAGGTCCACGACCGGCACCCCGCGCGCGCCCCGCGCGACCCCTCCGGCGCCGACGAGCCCCCCGGGACGCCCGAGCACGGGCGTGGCCTGCGCCTGGTCGCCACCCTCGCGGAGACCTGGGGCGTCACCTACCGCGCCGGCGGCAAGACCCTGTGGGCCCGGCTGCCGCCCGGCGGCAAGGAGGAACCCGAGGGCCCCGCGCCGCTGCCGGTCCTGCGCTCCGCCGAGGCCCTGGCACCGCAGCCGCAGCGCCCCGGCGGCGACCGGGACTGGCTCGGCCGGGGCGCGCTGTCCTTCCTCGCCGAGGCGTCCGACCTGCTCGCCGGCCAGCTCGACGAGAACCTCGTCGCCGCCCTCACCGGCCAGCTCCTGGTGCCCCGGCTCGCGGACTGGTGCGCGGTCTGGCTGGAGGACGAGGCGACCGCGCGCACCGGCTGCGGCACCGGGCCCGTCCGGGTCTGGCACGCCCACGAGAGCCGCATCGAGGAGCTGCACCGCGCGCTGGAGAAGGAGCCGCCGCGCCCCGACGGCGTGCGCTCGGGTCCCGAGCCGTACCCCTGGCCCGGCGGCGCGCTCGGGCCCGAGGGCACCCATGGCACCGCGCTCGCCTACCGGCTCATCGCGGGCGGCCGCCCGCTGGGCACCCTGGTGATCGGCCGCTGCGGGCTGCTCCGCTTCCCCGACGAGGTCACCGGGCTGGTCGAGGACCTCGGCCGGCGGGTGGCGCTGGCCATCGGCGCCGCCCGGCAGTACGCCCGCCAGGCCACCATCAGCGCCGTCCTCCAGCGTGGTCTGCTGCCCGGCGCGGTCGCGGAGATCCCGGGCGTGCGCAGCGCGCTGGTCTACGAGCCCCGCGATAAGGGCGGCCCCAGCGGCGACTTCTACGACCTGTTCCCGGCGGGCGACGGCCGCTGGTGTTTCGCCGTGGGCGACGTCCAGGGCAAGGGCCCCGAGGCGGCGGTGGTGATCGGTCTGGCCCGGCCCTGGATCAGGCTGCTGGCCCGCGAGGGCTACCCGGTCGCGGGCGTCCTCGACCGCCTCAACCAGCTCCTCCTGGACGACGCCACCGAGGCCGCCGACGCGGCCGCCCGCGCCCTGGTCGCGGCGGGCGGCGTCCCCGTCGCGCCGGGTGAGGGCCCGCAGAGCCGTTTCCTCTCCCTGCTTTACGGCGAGCTGACCCCGCACGCCGACGGCGGCTTCCGCTGCGTCCTCGCCTCCGCCGGACACCCGCTGCCGCTGGTGCTGAGCCCCGACGGCGCGGTGCGCGGCGCCGCCCGGCCGCAGACCCTGCTCGGCGTGGTCGAGGACGAGACGTACTCCAGCGAGAGCGTCGAGCTGCGGCCCGGCGACAGCCTGCTGTGCGTCACGGACGGGGTGACCGAGCGCCGCTCCGGCTCCCGCCAGTTCGACGACGAGGACGGCCTCGCGTACGCCCTGGCCGGCTGCGCGGGCCTGGACGCCGAGCACATCGCGGAGCGCATCCACGGCCTGGTGCTCGGCTTCTCCGCCGACCTGCCGGACGACGACCTGGCGCTGCTGGTGCTCCAGGCGGAGTGAGGCGGCCATGTCCTGTACAGGACACGCCTCCGGGACAGGACACCGGTACGGGACAGGACAGGACACCGGTACGGGACAATGGAGTACATGCCTTCCGCACTCCCCGACGGCGAGCCCGTCCCCGACGACGGCGCGCTGCCCCCCGCCGCGCTCGCCGGCGCCGCCGAGCGGCCCCTCGGGTTCTATCTGCACGTCCCCTACTGCGCGACCCGCTGCGGCTACTGCGACTTCAACACCTACACCGCCACCGAGCTGCGCGGCACCGGCGGCGTCCTCGCCTCCCGGGACAACTACGCGGACACCCTCACCGACGAGATCCGCCTGGCCCGCAAGGTGCTCGGCGACGACCCGCGCCAGGTCCGCACGGTCTTCGTCGGCGGCGGCACGCCGACCCTGCTGGCCGCCGGGGACCTGGTACGGATGCTGGGCGCGATCCGCGACGAGTTCGGACTCGCGCCGGACGCCGAGATCACCACCGAGGCCAACCCGGAGACGATCACCCCCGCCTACCTCGCCGAACTGCGCGCGGGCGGCTTCAACCGGATCTCCTTCGGCATGCAGAGCGCGAAGCCGCACGTCCTGAAGATCCTCGACCGCACGCACACCCCGGGCCGCCCCGAGGCCTGTGTCGCGGAGGCCCGCGCGGCCGGGTTCGAGCACGTCAACCTCGACCTGATCTACGGCACGCCCGGCGAGTCCGACGACGACTGGCGCGCCTCCCTGGAAGCGGCGCTCGGCGCGGGCCCCGACCACGTCAGCGCGTACGCCCTGATCGTCGAGGAGGGCACCCAGCTGGCCCGCCGTATCCGCCGGGGCGAGGTCCCCATGACGGACGACGACGTCCACGCCGACCGCTATCTCATCGCCGAGGAGCTGCTCACGGCGGCGGGCTTCGACTGGTACGAGGTCTCCAACTGGGCCACCTCCGAGGCGGGCCGCTGCCTCCACAACGAGCTGTACTGGCGCGGCGCCGACTGGTGGGGCGCCGGCCCCGGCGCCCACAGCCACGTGGGCGGCGTCCGCTGGTGGAACGTCAAGCACCCGGGCGCGTACGCCGCCGCGCTGGCTTCGGGCCGCTCTCCGGGGGCGGGCCGTGAGCTGTTGTCCGAGGAGGACCGCCGGGTGGAGCGCATCCTGCTGGAGCTGCGGCTGCGGGAGGGGGTTCCGCTGTCCTTGCTGAAGGCGGACGGGCTCGCGGCTTCCCGGCGGGCGCTGGCGGACGGCCTGCTCGACTCCGGTCCGTACGACGAGGGGCACGCGGTGCTGACGCTGCGGGGGCGGCTCCTTGCGGACGCGGTGGTGCGGGACCTGGTGGACTGATCACTCGCCGGGGTGAATCGGTGCGGGACGCCGGTTCACTCCCTAATCTGGTCCGTAGGCTGCCGTCAAAAGCTCGCGGCGGATGTGGAGGGCCACGGAGATGACCGCTGTGGACGAACGCGGGATGACAAAGTACTTCGAGGAGCTCGAGCCCCCCGAGGGGGTCAAGGTTGAGCTTCTCCGGGGGGTAATCGTGATGATGGCCAGCCCTGACATCGTGCACAACATGATCGTGACCGATGTGCAGGACCAGATCCCACGGCAGCGCTGGTCGCGTCTTCAGACGCAGGACATCGACATCTCCGGCGAGGCCAGTGAGCCCGTTCCTGACCTGGTGGTCCTTGCGCGAGACCTGCTGCCGGACAGTGGACGCCTGGTGCCGTGTCGGGTGATCAGCCTGGTGATAGAAGTCGTTTCCAAGTCCAGCGTGCACCACGATTACGTGATCAAGCGTTCGATCTACGCTGCGGGAGAGATTCCCGCGTACCTCATCATCGACCCGATCATGGGGCACTCCGTATTGCTCACCAAGCCCTCAGGCCAGGGCGAGGACGCGGACTACCGCAGCCAAGAGATCATCAAATTCGGTGACCGACTGCCGCTAGATGTACTTGGCGCCGAACTGGATACGAGCGAATTCGGGACGCTGCCGGGGGTCAGGCCCCACCGCTACCCGTAACGAAATCGATCAGCTCCTCCACCCGCCCCAGCAACGCCGGCTCCAGCTCCCGATACGACGTCACCTTCGCCAGGATCGCCTGCCACACCGCCCCCGTGTTGTCCGACGGCCACCCCAGCGCCCGGCACACCCCCGTCTTCCAGTCCTGACCGTGGGGGACCCGGGGCCAGGCGGGGATGCCGAGGGCGGAGGGCTTCACGGCTTCCCAGATGTCGATGTACGGGTGGCCGACGACCAGGGCGTGGTCGCTCGTGACCGACTGGGAGATGCGCCACTCCTTCGTGCCGGGGAGCAGATGGTCCACCAGGACGCCGAGGCGGGCGTCGGGACCGGGGGAGAAGTCGGCCACGATCGAGGGCAGGTCGTCCACGCCCTCCAGGTACTCCACGACCACGCCCTCGATGCGCAGGTCGTCGCCCCAGACCTTCTCGACCAGTTCGGCGTCGTGGCGGCCCTCGACGTAGATGCGGCCTGCGCGGGCCACGCGGGCGCGGGCGCCCGGGACGGCCACGGAGCCGGAGGCGGTGCGGACGGGGCGTGCCGGGGCGGCGGAGGGGCGTACGAGGGTCACCACGCGCCCCTCAAGCAGGAAGCCGCGCGGCTCCAGCGGGAACACCCGGTGCTTGCCGAAGCGGTCCTCCAGCGTCACCGTGCCCGCCTCGCAGCGGATCACCGCCCCGCAGAACCCGGTGCCGGGCTCCTCCACCACCAGTCCCGGTTCTGCCGCGACCTCCGGCACCGGCTGCGGCTTCTTCCAGGGGGCGGTCAGATCGGGGGAGTACTCGCGCATTCTGATGACGATAGGAGAACCCGTACCGCCCCCGTCACGACACGCCGAAACGGGCCGCCAGGGCGTCGCGTTGGCGCCGTACGAAGTCCGCGTCGACCACCGCTCCGTGACCGGGCACGTACAGTGCGTCCGCGCCGCCGAGGGCGAGCAGCCGGTCCAGGGCGGCGGGCCAGCGGGCGGGGACGGCGTCCGGGCCCGCCTGGGGTTCGCCGGACTCCTCGACCAGGTCGCCGCAGAAGACCACCTCGGGCGAACCGGGGACCAGGACCGCGAGATCGTGGGCGGTGTGGGCCGGCCCGACGTTGGCGAGGAGCACCTGGCGGCCGCCGCCGAGGTCGAGCGTCCACTCGCCGGAGACCGGGTGTCCGGGCGGGGTCAGGGCGGCCGTCGCGGCGTCGGCCTCGCCGGCGGGCAGACCGTTCCCGATCGCGTCCCGGCGCAGCTCCTCGCGGGCGTGCGCGGAGGTCATGTCCACGCCGACGGCGGCGTACGTCTTCGCTCCGGTGAAGGCGGGAGTGCCCAGGACGTGATCGAAATGCGGGTGGGTCAGCGCGAGATGGGTCACATCCCGCCCCGCCAGCCGCCGGGCCGCCGCCGCGATCCGGGCCCCCTCCGCGAGGCTCGACCCCGCGTCCACGAGCAGCGCCGTGTCCGCCCCGACGACCAGCCCCGCCGTACAGTCCCAGCCGGGCAGCCGGCACCGCCCGACCCCCTCGGCCAACCTCTCCCACCCCAGGTCTTCCCAAGTCACGCTCATACCGGGACGCTAGCCGCAACAAGCCGGGCAGTACCGCTGACCTTGCCCGGGCGGTACCCCACGGCCGTACACTGGGCCGGGGAAGTCTGGCACTCGCACGAGCCGAGTGCCAGGGGAGAGAGCCGAGTGCCGTGGGGCGACAAGATGGAGGTGCGCGCCGATGCTGAGTGAACGCAGGCTTCAGGTGCTGCGCGCCATCGTCCAGGACTACGTGGGCACCGAGGAGCCGGTCGGGTCGAAGGCGCTCACCGAGCGGCACAACCTCGGCGTCTCCCCGGCCACCGTGCGCAACGACATGGCCGCCCTGGAGGACGAGGGCTTCATCGCCCAGCCGCACACCAGCGCCGGCCGCATCCCCACCGACAAGGGGTACCGCCTCTTCGTCGACAAGCTCGCGGGCGTCAAGCCGATGTCGGCGCCCGAGCGGCGCGCGATCCAGAACTTCCTGGACGGCGCCGTCGACCTGGACGACGTGGTGGCCCGTACGGTCCGGCTGCTCGCGCAGCTCACCCGGCAGGTCGCCGTCGTGCAGTACCCCTCGCTGACCCGCTCGACCGTGCGGCACGTGGAGCTGCTCTCGCTCGCCCCGGCGCGCCTGATGCTCGTGCTGATCACGGACACCGGCCGGGTCGAGCAGCGCATGGTCGACTGCCCGGTGCCGTTCGGCGAATCCTCGCTCGCCGATCTGCGCGCCCGGCTCAACAGCCGGGTCGCCGGACGCCGGTTCAGCGATGTGCCGCGACTGGTCGAAGACCTCCCCGATGCGTTCGAGGCCGACGATCGCGGTACCGTCTCCACAGTGCTCTCCACACTGCTGGAGACACTGGTCGAGGAGAACGAGGAACGGCTGATGATCGGCGGCACCGCCAATCTCACCCGTTTCGGACACGACTTCCCCCTGGTGATCAGGCCCGTCCTGGAGGCACTTGAGGAGCAGGTCGTGCTGCTCAAGCTCCTCGGCGAGGCCAAAGATCCGGGCGTCACCGTGCGTATCGGGCACGAGAACGCCCACGAAGGACTCAACTCCACGTCCGTCGTGTCGGTCGGCTACGGTTCGGGCGGCGAGGCGGTTGCCAAGCTCGGCGTGGTCGGACCGACCCGCATGGACTACCCGGGAACGATGGGAGCGGTACGCGCAGTGGCACGGTACGTCGGACAGATCCTGGCGGAGTCGTAAGTGGCCACGGATTACTACGCCGTTCTCGGCGTGCGCCGCGACGCGTCGCAGGATGAGATCAAGAAGGCGTTCCGCAGGCTCGCACGCGAGCTGCACCCGGACGTCAATCCCGATCCGAAGACGCAGGAGCGGTTCAAGGAGATCAACGCCGCTTACGAGGTGTTGTCGGACCCGCAGAAGAAGCAGGTCTACGACCTCGGCGGCGACCCGCTCTCCCAGTCGGGCGGCGCGGGCGCCGGTGCGGCCGGCGGCTTCGGCGCCGGTGGCTTCGGCAACTTCTCCGACATCATGGACGCGTTCTTCGGCACGGCGTCGCAGCGCGGCCCGCGCTCGCGTACGCGGCGCGGCCAGGACGCCATGATCCGGATCGAGGTCGAGCTGGACGAGGCGGCCTTCGGTACGACCAAGGACATCCAGGTCGACACCGCGGTCGTCTGCAACACCTGCAGCGGCGAGGGCGCCGCCCCCGGCACCACCGCGCAGACCTGTGACATGTGCCGCGGCCGGGGTGAGGTCTCCCAGGTCACCCGGTCCTTCCTGGGCCAGGTCATGACCTCGCGGCCCTGCCCCCAGTGCCAGGGCTTCGGCACCGTGGTCCCGACCCCGTGCCCCGAGTGCGCGGGCGACGGCCGGGTCCGCTCCCGGCGCACCCTGACGGTGAAGATCCCGGCCGGTGTCGACAACGGCACCCGCATCCAGCTCGCGGGCGAGGGTGAGGTCGGCCCCGGCGGCGGCCCCGCCGGTGACCTGTACGTCGAGATCCACGAGCTGCCGCACTCCACCTTCCAGCGGCGCGGCGACGACCTGCACTGCACGGTCACCATCCCGATGACGGCCGCGGCCCTCGGCACCAAGGTGCCGCTGGAGACGCTGGACGGCATGGAGGAGGTCGACATACGGCCCGGCACCCAGTCCGGCCAGTCGATCCCGCTGCACAACCGGGGCGTCACGCATCTGCGCGGCGGCGGCCGGGGCGACCTGATCGTGCACGTCGAGGTGACCACCCCGACCAAGCTCGACCCGGAGCAGGAGCGGCTGCTGCGCGAACTGGCCAAGCTGCGTGGCGAGGAGCGGCCCACGGGTCAGTTCCAGCCCGGTCAGCAGGGGCTGTTCTCGCGGCTGAAGGACGCGTTCAACGGCCGCTGACCGCGAGCGTTGATGTGGGGAGGGGGCGCCCGGCGCCCCCTCCCCTCGTTTCGGGGCACGGTCACCGGGTTCGATTCGGACTCGCGCGGCGGACGTGACACGATGCGGACATGCCCCTCGCCGATCTCCTCACGCTTCCGATCGTGCAGGCACCCATGGCGGGCGGCGTCTCCACCCCGGAACTGGCCGCCGCCGTCTGCGAGGCGGGCGGCCTCGGCTTCCTCGCCGGGGGTTATCGGGCCCCGGACGCGCTGCGCGCGGACATCGAGCGGCTGCGCGGCCTGACCGGCCGCCCCTTCGGCGTCAACCTCTTCCTGCCCCAGCCGCACCCGGCCGACCCCGCCGCCGTCGAGCCGTACGCCCGGAGCCTCGCCGGGGAGAGCGAGCGCTACGGCACCGCGACCGGCGACCCGTACGGCCCGGCCGACGACGGCTACGACGCCAAGCTGGCCCTGCTCCTCGCCGACCCGGTCCCCGTCGTCTCCTTCCACTTCGGCGTGCCCGAGCCCGGGGTGCTGGACGCGCTGCGCCGCGCCGGGACGCTCACCCTGGTCACCGCCACCACCGCCGAGGAGGCCCGCGCGGTCGAGCGCGCCGGGGCCGCCGCCGTCATCGCGCAGGGCGTGGAGGCGGGCGGCCACCAGGGCACCCACACCGACGACCCCGGGCGCGACGGAACGGGCCTCGGCCTCCTCGCGCTGCTCGCGCAGGTCACCGAGGCCGTGGACCTCCCGGTCGTCGCGGCCGGCGGCCTCATGCGCGGCGCGCAGATCGCCGCCGTGCTCGCCGCCGGGGCCAGTGCCGCCCAGCTTGGTACGGCCTTCCTCGCGACCCCCGAGTCCGGCGCGCCCGAACTCCACAAGCGGGCGCTGACCGACCCCGGCTTCCCGTACACCGCGCCGACCCGCGCCTTCACCGGACGCCCCGCCCGCGCCCTGGTCAACCGCTTCCTGCGCGAGCACGGCCCCGAGGCCCCCGCCGCCTACCCGGCCGTCCACCACCTGACCGCCCCGCTGCGCCGGGCCGCCGCCGGGGCCGGGGACGCGCAGGGCATGGCGCTGTGGGCGGGACAAGGACACCGGCTGGCCCGCGCGCTGCCGGCCGGGCGGCTTGTGGAGACACTGGCCGCCGAACTGCGCGCTGCGACAACAGAGTTGGCTGACGGAGGTGGCGCGGGATGACCGCTCCCGTGTTCGTGGTGGAGGACTTCGGCCCGGAGGGCGGACCGTTCGTCCTGGACGGCCCCGAGGGACGGCACGCCGTCTCCGTGAAGCGGCTCCAGGCGGGCGAGGAGGTCGTCCTCACCGACGGCGCCGGACGCCACGCCGTGGCCGAGGTGACCGGCACCGAGGGCAAGGACCGGCTGCTCGTCCGGCTCGGCGCGGTCGTGGAGGAGCCCGAGCCCGCCCCGCGTATCACCGTCGTCCAGGCGCTGCCCAAGGGCGACCGGGGCGAACTCGCCGTCGAGACCATGACCGAGGTCGGCGTCGACCGCGTCGTGCCCTGGCAGGCGGCCCGCTGCATCACCCAGTGGAAGGGCGACCGGGGCCTGAAGGCGCTCGGCAAGTGGCGCTCCACCGCGCGCGAGGCGGGCAAGCAGTCCCGCCGGGTCCGCTTCCCCGAGGTCGCGGAGGCGGCCACCACCAAGCAGGTCGCCGCGCTGCTCGCGGAGGCCGACTTCGCCGCCGTGCTGCACTCGGACTTCGAGCACGAGAGCGTGCCGCTGGCCACCGTGGACCTCCCCGCGACGGGCGACATCGTGCTCGTCGTCGGACCCGAAGGGGGCGTCTCCCGCGACGAGTTGGCGCTCTTCGAGGAGGCCGGCGCCCGCGCCTGCGTCCTCGGTCCGTCCGTCCTGCGCACCTCCACCGCCGGAACGGCGGCCGCCGCCCTCCTCCTGGGCCGCACCGGCCGCTGGTCCTGACCGGGGGCCCGCCTCAAGGACCCGGAGGGCCGTGCGGTGGAGCTTCAGGAGTGGCCGCGCTCGCGAGGGTGACCGTGACGGCGGGCAGGAGTTCCCAGCCGTCCAACTCCCCGGATGTGTACCCGCTTTGGCGTGCCGCGTCCACGAACGCCCGTACGACGGCGGGCCGGTGCAGATTCACCGAACGGCCGTGCCCGTCGCCCACCAGCCCGGAGTGGGCGTAGGCCGCGCCGGTGCCCAGGACGCGCCCCGGGCCGTCCCGGAAGACGATCCGCAGCACGGTCCCCTCCCGGCTCAGGGTCAGCACCTCCTGGCACCCGGTGTCCGGGGTGTGCCGGTGCCGGACGGTCCACCGGTGGACGGTGCCGTCCGGAAGGGCCAGCCGCCTCACCCTGCGTACGCTGCGCATCCCGGGAAGGTAGCGCACGCCGCGCACGGGCCGCCCGGCGTGCGCCGCACGTTCGGGTGACTGGCCGGAGGCGGCCTTCCGCGGGGTGGGAGTCGGTGGCACGCTGGACGGCATGGGGGCTTCGAGGTGGGATCGACGCCGTTCCGCGCGGCTGCTTGCCGTGACCGGGCTCGCGGCGCTGGGAGTCGGCACGGTGACGGCCTGTCAGCCGACCGACCTGGGGTCCGCGACCGTCGCCTACACCACCGACTCCACCGCGACCGCCGAGCTGAACCGGCGCCATGTGGACGTGAGTTGGCTGACCTGCACCGGGCAGCAGGGCGACAGCGCCACTCCGAGCCGGAAGAGTTCGCCCTCCACGGCCACCGTCGTCAGCGTGGACTGCCAGGGCCGCACCAAGGACGGCAAGAAGATAGCCGTCACCGGTGAGGTGACGCGTGCGGTCAACGGCGCCTGTGTGCGCGGGCACTTGACCGCCACCGTGGACGGGCGCCGGGTCTTCCGGGTCGGCGGACTCGGCGACTGCGACGCCGAACCCAGCTCCGCCTACACCCCGCCCGCCACCTACCGCCCGCCGGGACAGCCCCGGCCCACCGTGACGGTCACCGTCACCCGGACCCTGTGGTGCAAGGGCGACCCCACCTGCTGGCCCGTCGAAGGCAAGTGATCCAAACCCGGCGCCACGACGCCGGACCGCGCGTAAGGTGACCGCGTGACTCAGGGTGCTGGCAAGGACATCACGGCAGACACGACGACCACGACGACCTCCGGTTATCTCCGATTCCCGCACATCCACGGCGACTTGGTGACCTTCACCGCCGAGGACGACGTCTGGGTGGCCCCGCTCGACGGCGGCCGCGCCTGGCGGGTGAGCGCGGACAACGTGCCCGTGAACCACCCCCGCATATCCCCCGACGGCGCCACCCTCGCCTGGACCTCGACCCGCGACGGCGCCCCCGAGGTGCACCTCGCCCCCGTCGACGGCGGCCCCGCCAAACGGCTGACGTACTGGGGCAGTTGGAAGACCCAGGTGCTCGGCTGGACCCCCGGCGGCGAGGTCCTCGCCCTCAGCACCCAGGGCCAGGCCAGCCTGCGCCGCACCTGGGCCCGCGCGGTCCCGCTCGACGGCGGCCCCGCCACCACCCTGCCCTACGGCCCGGTCGGCGACGTCGCCTACGGCCCGCACACCGTCCTGCTCTCCGCCCCGATGGGCCGCGAGGCCGCCTGGTGGAAGCGCTACCGGGGCGGCACGGCGGGCAAGTTGTGGATCGACCGGGACGGCGACGGCGAGTTCGTCCGGCTCCACGAGGACCTCGACGGCAACATCGAGGACCCCTTCTGGGTCGGCGACCGCATCGCCTTCCTCTCCGACCACGAAGGCACCGGCGCCCTCTACTCTTCCCTCGCCGACGGCACCGACCTGCGCCGCCACACCCCGCTCGGAGGCTTCTACGCCCGCCACGCCGCCACCGACGGCACCCGCGTGATCTGGTCCAGCGCCGGTGAACTCTGGCTCCTGGACGACCTCGACGGCGCCGAACCCCGCCGCCCGGACATCCGCCTCGGCGGCGCCCGCGTCGACCTCCAGCCCCACCAGGTCGGTACCGCCCGCTGGTTCGGCTCCGCCTCCCCGGACCACACCGGACGCGGCAGCGCGGTCGCCGTGCGCGGCACCGTCCACTGGGTCACCCACCGCGGCGGCCCCGCCCGCGCGCTGGCCGCCCAGCCCGGCGTCCGCGCCCGGCTGCCGCGCACCTTCCGCGCCGACGGCGAGGAGTGGGTGGTCTGGGTGACCGACGCCGAGGGCGACGACGCCCTGGAGTTCGCCCCCGCCACCGGCCTCGCCCCCGGCGCCGTACCCCGCCGGATCGCCGCCGGACAGCTCGGCCGCATCCTCGCCCTCGCCATGTCCCCCGACGGCACCCGCGCCGCCGTCGCCTCGCACGACGGCCGGCTGCTGCTCGTCGAGCGCGAGACGGGCGAGGTCCGCGAGGTGGACCGCAGCGAACACGGCGACGTGCACGGCCTCGCCTTCTCCCCCGACTCCGGCTGGCTCGCCTGGGCCCACCCCGGTCCCCGCCCGCTCTCCCAGATCCGCCTCGCGAGCACCACCGACCTCACGGTCACCGAGGCCACCCCGCTGCGCTTCCAGGACTACGCGCCCGCCTTCACCCTGGACGGCAAGCACCTCGCCTTCCTCTCCAGCCGCTCCTTCGACCCCGTCTACGACCGGCACGTCTTCGACCTCGCCTTCGTCGACAGCGTGCGCCCGCACCTGATCACGCTGGCCGCGACCACGCCGTCCCCCTTCGGACCGCAGCGGCACGGCCGCCCCTTCGGCACCCCGGACAAGGACGAGACCCCGGAGAGCGAGGGCGCCCCGGTCACCCGGATCGACCTCGAAGGGCTCGCCGACCGCATCGTGCCCTTCCCGGTCGAGGCCGCCAGCTACACCAACCTGCGTGCCGCCCGCGACGGCGTCCTCTGGCTGCGCCACCCCGTGCGCGGTGTCCTCGGCGCCGCCCGCGCCACGCCCGACGCCCCCGACCCCAAGACCGAGCTGGAGCGCTACGACCTCGCCCAGCAGCGCCTGGAGCACCTGGCCGCCGACGCCGACCACTTCCGGGTCAGCGGCGACGGCAAGCGGGTCCTGCTGTGGAGCGACGGCCGGCTGCGCGTCGTCCCCGCCGACCGGCGCGCCTCCGACGACGAGGAGAGCGACTCCAACATCGTCGTCGACCTCGGCCGCATCCGGCACACCGTCGACCCGGTCGCCGAGTGGCGCCAGATGTACGAAGAGACCGGCCGCGTCATGCGGGACAACTTCTGGCGGCCCGACATGGGCGGAGTCGACTGGGACGGCGTCCTCGACCGCTACCGCCCCCTCCTCGGCCGCCTCGCCACCCACGACGACCTGGTGGACCTCCTCTGGGAGGTGCACGGCGAACTCGGCACCTCGCACGCCTACGTCAACTCCGGCGGCGGCTACGGCCGCGGACCCCGGCAGGGCCTGCTCGGCGCCGACATCTCCCGTCACGAGGACGGCAGTTGGCGGGTGGACCGCATCCTGCCCTCCGAGACCTCCGACCCCGAGGCCCGCTCCCCGCTCGCCGCGCCCGGCGTCGCCGTACGCCCCGGCGACGCGATCGTGGCCGTCGGCGGCCGCCCCGTCGACCCGGTCACCGGGCCGGCCCCGCTGCTCACCGGCACCGCAGGAAAGCCCGTCGAGCTGACGATCTCCCCGGCGGGCGGCGGCGAGGCCCGGCACGCCGTGGTCGTCCCCCTCACCGACGAGGAGCCGCTGCGCTACCACGCCTGGGTCGCCGACCGCCGCGCCTACGTCCACGAGAAGTCCGGCGGCCGCCTCGGCTACCTCCACGTCCCCGACATGCAGGCCCCCGGCTGGGCCCAGATCCACCGCGACCTGCGCGTCGAGGTCGCCCGCGAGGGCCTGATCGTGGACGTCCGCGAGAACCGCGGCGGCCACACCTCCCAGCTGGTCGTGGAGAAACTGGCCCGCCGCGTCATCGGCTGGGACCTCCCGCGCGGCATGCGCCCCGAGAGCTACCCCCAGGACGCCCCGCGCGGCCCGGTCGTCGCCGTCGCCAACGAGTTCTCCGGCTCCGACGGCGACATCGTCAACGCCGCCATCCGCGCCCTGAACATCGGCCCCGTCGTCGGCACCCGCACCTGGGGCGGCGTCATCGGCATCGACAGCCGCTACCACCTGGTCGACGGCACGCTCATCACCCAGCCGAAATACGCCTTCTGGCTGGAGGGCCACGGCTGGGGCGTAGAGAACCACGGCGTGGACCCGGACGTAGAGGTCATCCAGAAACCCCAGGACTACGCAGCGGCCAGGGACACCCAGCTGGACGAGGCGATAAGGCTGGCATTGGAGGAGTTGGAAAGGGTGCCGCCGAAAACTCCCCCGGGCTTGCCAACCTAAAGGGGCGCGGGGAACTGCGCGACCAGCCCAAACGCACCCGCACCCAACCGACTACGATGCCCCAAGACCACCGACCCGGCGAAAGCGAGCGCAGCGAAATGGCGGGAGAGCCGCAGGAGGACTGCCTGTTCTGCAAGATCGTCGCAGGCCAGATCCCCGCAACCGTGGTCCGCGAGACGGACACCACCCTCGCGTTCCGGGACATCAACCCCCAGGCCCCGACCCACATCCTGGTGATTCCCAAGGCGCACTACAAGAACGCCGCCACCCTCGCGGCAGCGGCCCCGCAGCTCGCCGCAGACGTACTCGCCGAGACGCAGGTCATCGCCGACGAGGAAAAGCTGGAGAGCTACCGCACCGTGTTCAACACGGGCGCCGGCGCAGGCCAGACCGTCTGGCACGCCCACGCACACGTTCTCGGCGGCCGCGGCCTCGAATGGCCCCCCGGCTAAGCCGCGGAACCCGTAGAAGAACATGTCCGTACGCGAACTCGTCGTCCTCGGCACCGCCAGCCAGGTCCCGACCCGGCACCGCAACCACAACGGCTATCTGCTCCGCTGGGACGGCGAGGGCATCCTGTTCGACCCCGGCGAGGGCACCCAGCGGCAGATGCTGCGCGCCGGGGTCGCCGCGCACGACCTGAACCGGATCTGCGTCACCCACTTCCACGGCGACCACAGCCTCGGCCTCGCCGGGGTGATCCAGCGCATCAACCTCGACCGGGTGCCGCACGAGATCACCGCGCACTACCCGCGCTCCGGGCAGCGTTTCTTCGACCGGCTGCGGTACGCCACCGCCTACCGCGAGACCGTCGCCCTCACCGAGGCCCCGGCCGACTCCGACGGCGTGCTGGCGCGGACCCCCGCCTACACGCTGGAGGCCCGCCGCCTCTCCCACCCCGTCGAGTCCTACGGTTACCGGCTCACCGAGCCCGACGCCGTACGGATGCTGCCCGACCGGCTCGCCGCGCACGGCATCGCGGGCCCGGACGTGGGCCGTCTCCGCCGTGAGGGCGCGCTTCGCGGAGTCGCGCTGGAGGAGGTCAGCGAGATCCGGCGCGGGCAGCGGTTCGCGTTCGTCATGGACACCCGGCTGTGCGAGGGCGTCCATGCGCTGGCCGA
Organism: Streptomyces sp. NPDC005435; assembly: GCF_040703155.1. Taxonomy (NCBI): domain Bacteria; kingdom Bacillati; phylum Actinomycetota; class Actinomycetes; order Kitasatosporales; family Streptomycetaceae; genus Streptomyces; species Streptomyces sp. NPDC005435. Next base: position 75,121 of record NZ_JBEXEQ010000021.1, on the reverse strand, counting down.
GGGCTGCGACCTGCTCGTCATCGAGTCCACCTTCCTGGACGAGGACGTACAACTGGCCGAGGAACACGGGCACTTGACCGCAGGGCAGGCCGCGACCGTGGCCCGGGACGCGGGCGTGCGGCACCTGGTCCTCACCCACTTCAGCCAGCGTTACTCCGACCCCGAGGCCTTCGAGCACCAGGCCCGCGCGGCCGGCTTCACCGGGGAGCTGACCGTGGCCCGCGACCTCCAGCGTGTACCCGTCCCCAAACGCCGCTGAGCGCCACCCGGGCGCCCGGATGAAGGGGCGGGTAAAGGGCCGTACGATGCTCTGATGCCCCTCCCCAAAGCTGAACTGCACCTGCACATCGAAGGCACCCTGGAGCCCGAGCTGGCCTTCCGGCTGGCCGGGCGCAACGGCGTGACGCTGCCCTACGCCGACACCGAGGCGCTGCGCGAGGCGTACCGGTTCGAGGACCTCCAGTCCTTCCTGAACCTGTACTACGAGCTGATGGCCGTCCTGCGCACCGAGCAGGACTTCGAGGACCTCGCCAACGCCTACCTCGCCCGCGCCGCCGCGCAGGGTGTCCGGCACGCCGAGATCTTCTTCGACCCGCAGGCGCATCTGGCCCGGGGCGTGGACATGGGCACCGTGGTCGAGGGGCTGTGGCGCGCGCTGGGTTCATGCGTGGAGAACCACGGCGTCTCCACCAAGCTGATCATGTGCTTCCTGCGCGACGAGTCCGCCGAGTCCGCGCTCGCCACCCTGGACGCGGCCAAGCCGTACCTGGACCGGATCACCGGTGTCGGCCTGGACTCCGCCGAGGTCGGCCACCCGCCGGTGAAGTTCCGCGAGGTGTACGAGGCCGCCGCCGCGCTCGGTCTGCGGCGCGTGGCGCACGCGGGCGAGGAGGGGCCGCCGGAGTACATCACCGAGGCGCTGGACGTGCTCGGCGTCGAGCGCGTGGACCACGGGCTGCGCTGCATGGAGGACCCGGCGCTGGTCGAGCGGCTGGTCCGCGACCGCGTCCCGCTGACCCTGTGCCCGCTGTCCAACGTGCGCCTGCGCACCGTGGACACCCTGGCCGACCACCCGCTCCCGGCGATGCTGGAGGCGGGCCTGATGTGCACGGTCAACTCCGACGACCCCGCCTACTTCGGCGGCTACGCGGGCGACAACTTCGCCGCGGTCCACGAGACCCTCGACCTGTCCCAGGACCGCCTGCGCGAACTGGCCCGCAACTCCTTCCTCGCCTCCTTCCTGGAGGACGACGAGGAGCTGCGCGCCCGCTACCTCGCCGAGGTGGAGGCGTACGAGTTCGAGTGACCGGGGAGCGCGCGGACCGGGAGGCCGGGGGCGGTTTCCGCCAGGAGGGGTTCCAGGAACGGGACCGTCTCGGGGCGGGGCGCCCGGTCCGCGAGCACCGGGCCGGGGAGCAGCGGGTCCAGGAGCGCTGGGCCGGGCAGCATCGGGTCCGCGAGCACCGAGTCCGGGAGCGTCGAGCCGGATAGCGCCGGGTCCGTGATCTCGGCGAGGGGGATTCCGGCGAGAGAGATCTCCGCGAGGGAAGCCTCCGCGAGAGCGGTCTCCGCGTGCGGGAGTTCCGCGAGCGGGATCTCCACCACCGGCAGGTCCGCGACCCGCGTCGTCCGCCGTGCCGGGGCGGTCGCGCGCAGAGCCGCCGCCGTCATCGGCACCGCTGAGACCAGCAGGACGAGGGCCAGTATCCGGCCCATCGCCGGGTAGCCCGCCCACACCGACAGCAGGCTGCCGGCCAGCGGTCCGGCCGCCGTGCCCAGCGAGCCGGCCGAGCCGACCAGCACCGCCCAGCGCCCGCGCGGATCGAGGGAGGCGGCGAGCCCGATGACGTACGACAGGACGAGCGGGTAGCAGGCGTTCCAGGCGATCTCCCCGCCCGCGAACGACACAGGGCCCGAGGCCGACGCGCTGACCACGACACAGGCCGCGATGAGCGCCGTACCCACGCCGATCGGCACCGCGCGGCCCATGCGCGGGCCGAGCGCGCCCGCGCCGAGGACGCCGAGCAGCCCGGCGCCGAGCGCGGCGGCGAACACCGCGCCGACGGTGACCTCGGTCAGATGCGCCTGGGCCAGCCCGATCCGGCCGCTGACGCCCCACAGGGAGTTCTGCGCGAGGGACCAGCAGGGCATGGCGGCGGCAAGGAGCAGCCCGGTGCCCCGGTGGGGGAGCGGGGCGGGAGCGGCGGTGGCCGTGGTGGCGGCCGTACGGGAGGGCAGGCGGCCGGTGAGGGGGAGGACCGCGAGCGCGGTCAGGGCGATCGCCGCGAGCGGCAGGCCGTGGCCCGGGCCGAGATGCGGGATCGTCAGATAGAGGGCGCCGGCGAGGGCGGAGACGGTGAGCAGTCCGAGCGTGGTGACCCGGTGCGGGTCGGGGCGGCCCGCTATGCCGCTCGCGGCGACGGCCGTGGCGGTGCCCGAGCCGAGGCCGCCGACGAGCACGCCCGCGACGACCGCCGGGACGGAGCCGGTGAGGGCGGCGGTGCCGTAGCCGAGGACGGCCAGGGTGAGGCCGGCGCGGGCGAGGGCGCGCGCCCCGGCCCGTCCGCCGCGCGCGGCGAGCAGGAAGCCGGCCGTGGCGGAACTCAGCAGCAGCGCGCTGCCGGTGGCCCCGGCCTCGGTGGCGGTGAGAGGGAGCCCGGCGTCGAGCCGGCCGACGGTGGTGGGCAGCAGATACGGCGCGAGATACCCGGCCGTGAAAAGGGCGACGAGGGGCCAGGGGGTGGTGCGGGGGGCGGACACGGGCGTTCCCAGGGCAGGCGAGAGCGACGGCTCGAAAGGATGCGGGAGAGGGGGGAGAGACGCCGGTGGTCCGGGGGACGGGAGGGCGCGAGCAAGTTGTATCAAGCACGTGGTTTCGAGCAGAAGTTGAATGCGTGTGATCTGGGTCACATGTGGTTTGGGGTGTGCGAGTGCGGGTAATGGCTTGCGCTCCTCCGGGTGGGTGGCCGGGTGAACGGTCGGTTTGTGATCTCGGGTGATCACAAACGGCCGTGGATGCGCTATGGTTGATCACGTCGCGGTCGCCGGAACTCCCGGTGGCGGACAGTGCGTTGGTGGTCCAAGGAAAGACGCCCCGCTTCCTGCGGGGAAATGCAGGTGCAAGGCCTGCCCGGCGCTCGATCGAGCCCCATCCCGCCGCTCGGCGGGGTGGGGCTCTTTGCTGTGCGCCGCCGTGCGTCGCCGTGCGCCCGCCCGCGCTCCCGTCGTGGCCGCCGTGCCCGCGCTCCGGCCGCGCGCCCCTCCGCCCCCTCCTCGATGCGCCATTGACGGTGTCATGTACGTGTACCTAGCCTCTGTTCTCATACGTGATCGGCATTCACAAGGGGAGATGATGGCCGATGAGCGACGACGGCCCGGGCCCGCGCGACGTGGCACGGCGACTGCGGGAGGGCATGGCGCGCGGCGTGCTGTCCTTCCCGCTCACCGCCTTCCGTGACGACGGCTCCCTCGACCCCGACGGCTTCCGCGCCCATGTGGCCTCCCGGCTCGCGGCCGGACCCGGCGCCCTCTTCCCGGCCTGCGGCACGGGCGAGTTCTTCTCCCTGGACGAGGACGAGTACCGCCAGGTCGTCGCCATCGCCGTCGAGGAGACGGCCGGACGCGTGCCGGTGGTCGCCGGAACCGGGTACGGCTGGGCGCAGGCCGCCCGCTTCGCCCGCATCGCCGAGGAGGCCGGCGCCGACGCCCTGCTGGTCCTCCCGCACTACCTCACCGCCGCCCCGCAGGCCGGCCTCGTCGCCCAGCTGGAGCAGCTCGCCGCCCGCACCCGGCTGCCCCTCATCACCTACCAGCGCGGCCAAGTCGCCTACGACACCGAGGCGTTGCGGCGCCTGGCGCGCATCCCCGGGGTCATCGGCCTCAAGGACGGGCACGGCGACCTCGACCGCCTCCGGCGCCTCACCCTCGCCGCCCCCGAGGACTTCCTCTTCTTCAACGGCGCCGCCACCGCCGAGCTCCAGGCCCGCGCCTACGCCGCCGTCGGCGTCCCCGCCTACTCCTCCGCCGTGCACGCCTTCGCCCCCGAGATCGCCCGCGCCTTCTTCACCGCCCTGCGCGGCGGCGACCACGGCACCACCGAGAAACTGCTCCGGGAGTTCTACGGCCCCTTCGCCGACCTCCGCGACCGGGTGCCCGGCTACGCGGTCTCCCTGGTCAAGGCGGCGGCGATGCTGCGCGGACAGCGGGTCGGACCCGTGCGCGCCCCGCTCACCGACCCCTCCGACGCCGACCTCGGCGCGCTGCGGGAGCTGCTGGCCGCCGGGCTCGACCTCGTGGGGGCCGCGCTGTGAACCGTGAACTGACCGTGGTGGACGTCCGGTTGACCCCCGTCCTGGTGGCCGACCCGCCGCTGCTCAACACCCAGGGCGTGCACCAGCCGTACACCCCCCGGCTCATCGTGGAGGTGGTCACGGCGGGCGGGGCGACCGGGCTCGGGGAGACCTACGGGGACGCCGCGTACCTGGAGCTCGCCCGCCCGCTGGCCGACCGTCTCATCGGCCGCTCGGTCACGGATGTGAACGCGCTCTTCGCGCTCGGGCTCGACGTGGACGAGAGCCGGGTGCGCGGCGCGCTGGACGCGGGCGGGCTGCGCGGGGTGCGCAGCGCGGACAAGCTCCGCCTCTCCGTGCTCTCCGCCTTCGAGGTCGCCTGCCTGGACGCGCAGGGCCGGGCGTCCGGGCTGCCCGTGCACGCGCTGCTCGGGGGCCGGGTGCGGGACTCGGTGGAGTACAGCGCGTACCTCTTCTACAAGTGGGGCGCCCACCCGGACGGCGTGCCGCACGAGCCGGACGACTGGGGTGCCGCGCTCGACCCGGAGGGGATCGTCGCGCAGGCCCGCCTCTTCGCGGAGCGGTACGGGTTCACCTCCTTCAAGCTCAAGGGCGGCGTCTTCCCGCCCGAGCAGGAGGTGGCCGCCGTCCACGCCCTCGCCGAGGCGTTCCCCGGCCATCCGCTCCGGCTCGACCCCAACGGCGCCTGGTCCGTGCCGACCTCGCTGAAGGTGGCGGCCGAACTCGCGGACGTACTGGAGTACTTGGAGGACCCGACGCTGGGTACGGCGGGCATGGCCGAGGTGGCCGCCGGGTGCGGGGTGCCGCTCGCGACCAACATGTGCGTGACCACCTTCGGGGAGATCAGGGAGGCGTTCCTGCGCGACGCCGTGCAGGTCGTCCTCTCCGACCACCACTACTGGGGCGGACTGCGCAACACCCGTCACCTCGCGGCGATATGCGCGGCCTTCGGGGTCGGGGTGTCCATGCACTCCAACACCCATCTCGGCATCAGCCTCGCCGCCATGACCCAGGTCGCGGCGACCGTGCCCAACCTCCACCACGCGTGCGACTCGCACTACCCGTGGCAGTCGGAGGACGTGCTCACCTCGCGGATCGCCTTCACCGAGGGCCGGGTCGCGGTGTCCGAACAACCCGGCCTGGGCGTCGAGTTGGACCGCGACGAGCTGGACCGGCTGCACCGGCGCTGGCTCGAAGACGACGGGCGGCTGCGCGAGCGGGACGACGCGGCGGCGATGCGCGTGGCCGAACCGGGCTGGCGGACACCGGTGATGCCGCGCTGGTGACGCGGGCGCGCGGCCGGTACCACCTGCGGTGGACGTCGTCCCCGGACCCGCCCGGTACGGGGCCGGTGTGGTGCACACTGGCCAGATCCGTACCACGCCAGGGAGCTCGCCGTGACCCCGTCCCCCGCGACCGCCGGAGAGGAAGCCGGAGGAGAACCGGAACACCTCACGCAGGCAGCGCGCCGCCAGGCGCAGGTCGACCCGCTGGCCGGCCTGCGCGCGCCCGGCGATCCGCCCTTCGACGTCTATCTCACCGGCACGGTCTTCCTGGACATCGTCTTCACCGGCCTGGACTCCGCGCCCGTGCGGGGTACGGAGTCCTGGGCGCGGGGGATGGGGTCCAGCCCCGGCGGGGTCGCCAACATGGCCGCCGCGCTGGCCCGGCTCGGCCTGCGCACCTCGCTGGCGGCGGCCTTCGGGGACGACCACTACGGGGACTACTGCTGGGACGCGCTCGCGCAGGGCGAGGGCATCGACCTCAGCGCGTCCCGCACGGTGCCGGGGTGGCACTCGCCGGTGACGGTCTCCATGGCGTACGAGGGCGAGCGGACGATGATCTCCCACGGTCACGAGCCGCCGCCGGAGGAACCGGCCCCCGACTGCCCGCCGTCCGCCCGCGCGGCGATCGCCTCGCTGACCCCCGGCATCCGCGCCCCCTGGATCGCCCAGGCCGCCCGGCGCGGCACCCGCGTCTTCGCGGACGTGGGCTGGGACGACACGGGCGCGTGGGACCTCGCCGGGCTGGCCGACCTGGAGCACTGCGAGGCGTTCCTCCCCAACGCGGAGGAGGCGATGCGGTACACCGGCGCGAGCAGCCCCCGCGCGGCCGCGCACGCCCTGACCGCGCACGTCCCGCTCGCCGTCGTCACCCTCGGCGCGGAGGGCGCCTACGCGGTGGACCGCCGCACGGGGGAAACGGCCGAGGTCCCCGCGATCGAGGTGGAGGCGCTGGACCCCACGGGCGCGGGCGACGTCTTCGTAGCGGGCTTCGTCACAGCCACCCTCGCCGGCTGGCCCCTGGCCGACCGCCTCGCCCTGGCCGGCCTGACGGCCGCCCTCTCCGTCCAGGAATTCGGCGGCTCCTTGTCCGCCCCCGGCTGGTCCGAGATCGGCGCCTGGTGGCGCCGAGTCCAGTCCCTGCCCGCCCAGAACCCCACCCCCCTCCACCGCTACGCCTTCCTCGACGCCCTGGTCCCACCCCACCTGGACCGCCCCTGGCCCCTCCGCCGAGCAGTCCCGACGATCGGCTTCGGCCGGTCGGCGTAGCAGGGCGATTCCGCTGTGCCGCGCAGCGGGATCGTGTCCGCGAGGGCAGCCCCCGTACCTCATCGGCCGCCCTCAGCCCCACCCCGCTGCCCCGCGCAGCGGAATCGCCCCCGGAGGGACAGGCCGCCGTCGGAGCCCAGGGCACCGGCCCCCCACCCCCCAACCGGAGGAAAACCGCTGCGGGGTTGTCGGGGCCCCGTCGTACTCTGGACAGTGCGAGGCCGTCCTTGGATGGGTGGCCGTGATGAGGAGGATTCGCAGGCCCTGAGCGCCGGCCCATGACTCAGACACCCACAGCTCAGACTTCCGCGCAGCGGGCGCGAGCGCAGATCAGCATTCCCGCCCAGCACCCCATGGTGACCGTGCTGGGGTCCGGCGACTCCCTGCTGCGCGTGATCGAGAGGGCCTTCCCGGCGGCCGACATCCATGTCCGGGGCAATGAGATCAGCGCGACGGGCGACCCGGCGGAAGTGGCCCTCATCCAGCGTGTGTTCGACGAGATGATGCTCGTGCTCCGCACCGGGCAGCCGATGACGGAGGACGCAGTGGAACGCTCGATCGCCATGCTCAAGGCGAGCGACAACGGCACGAGCGACGGCCCGGAGACCCCGGCCGAGGTGCTGACGCAGAACATCCTGTCCTCGCGGGGCCGCACCATCCGCCCCAAGACGCTCAACCAGAAGCGTTACGTGGACGCGATCGACAAGCACACGATCGTCTTCGGCATCGGCCCCGCCGGCACCGGCAAGACCTACCTGGCCATGGCCAAGGCGGTCCAGGCCCTGCAGTCCAAGCAGGTCAACCGGATCATCCTCACCCGCCCCGCGGTGGAGGCCGGCGAACGCCTCGGCTTCCTCCCCGGCACGCTCTACGAGAAGATCGACCCCTACCTGCGCCCCCTCTACGACGCCCTGCACGACATGCTCGACCCGGACTCCATCCCGAGACTGATGGCGGCGGGGACCATCGAAGTCGCCCCGCTGGCGTACATGCGCGGCCGTACCTTGAATGACGCCTTCATCATTCTCGACGAGGCCCAGAACACCAGCCCCGAGCAGATGAAGATGTTCCTCACCCGCCTCGGCTTCGACTCGAAGATCGTCATCACCGGTGACGTGACGCAGGTCGACCTGCCGAACGGCACCAAGTCCGGCCTCAGGCAGGTGCAGGAGATCCTGGAGGGCGTGGAGGACGTGCACTTCTCGCGGCTGTCGTCGCAGGATGTCGTCCGGCACAAGCTCGTGGGCCGTATCGTCGACGCGTACGAGCAGTACGACAGCACGCACGGCACCGAGAACGGCGCCCGCAAGGGACACGGTCGCGGCAACGCCGGACACAAGGGGAAGTAGACCAGCACCACCATGTCGATCGACGTCAACAACGAGTCCGGCACCGAGGTAGACGAGCAGGCGATCCTCGACATCGCCCGCTACGCGCTCGCGCGGATGCGCATCCACCCGCTCTCCGAGCTCTCGGTGATCGTCGTGGACGCCGACGCCATGGAGCAGCTGCACATCCAGTGGATGGACCTGCCGGGGCCGACGGACGTCATGTCCTTCCCGATGGACGAACTGCGTCCGCCGGGCAAGGACGACGACGAGCCCCCGCAGGGCCTCCTCGGCGACATCGTGCTCTGCCCCGAGGTCGCCACCCAGCAGGGCAAGGACGCGCCGACCCAGCACTCCATGGACGAGGAGCTCCAGCTGCTCACCGTCCACGGCGTCCTGCACCTCCTCGGCTACGACCACGAGGAGCCCGACGAGAAGGCCGAGATGTTCGGGCTCCAGGCCGCCATCGTGGACGGCTGGCGCGCCGAGCGCGGGATGACCGGGCCGTCCCCGGCGCCGACCGTCTCGTAGGCGGGACACATGAGTCCGCAGATCGTGGTCGGCGCGATCGCGCTGATTGTCGTGGCCTGGCTCGCCGCCTGCGCGGAGGCGGGCCTCGCCCGTGTCTCCAGCTTCCGCGCCGAGGAGGCCGTCAAGTCCGGCCGCCGGGGCAGTGCCAAGCTCGCCCAGGTCGCCGCCGACCCCACCCGCTACCTCAACGTCGCCCTGCTGGTCCGCGTCGCCTGCGAGATGGCGGCGGCCGCGCTCGTGACGTACGCCTGCCTGCGGGAGTTCCCGGACACCTGGGAAGCCCTGCTGATCGCCATCGCGGTGATGGTGCTCGTGTCGTACGTCGCCGTCGGCGTCTCTCCGCGCACCATCGGCCGCCAGCACCCGCTGAACACGGCCACGGTCGCGTCGTACGTCCTGCTGCCGCTGGCCAGGATCATGGGCCCGATCCCCTCGCTGCTGATCCTCATCGGCAACGCGCTCACCCCCGGCAAGGGCTTCCGGCGCGGCCCGTTCGCCTCCGAGGCGGAGCTGCGCGCGATGGTCGACCTCGCGGAGCAGGAGTCGCTGATCGAGGACGAGGAGCGCCGCATGGTGCACTCCGTCTTCGAGCTGGGCGACACCCTGGTGCGCGAGGTGATGGTGCCGCGCACCGACCTGGTCGTCATCGAGCGGTACAAGACCATCCGTCAGGCCCTCACCCTCGCCCTGCGCTCCGGGTTCTCCCGCATCCCGGTCACCGGCGAGAGCGAGGACGACATCGTCGGGATCGTGTATCTCAAGGACCTGGTCCGCAAGACGCACATCAACCGCGACGCCGAGAACGACCTCGTCTCCACCGCGATGCGCCCCGCCGTCTTCGTGCCCGACACCAAGAACGCGGGCGACCTGCTGCGCGAGATGCAGAAGGACCGCAACCACGTCGCCGTCGTGATCGACGAGTACGGCGGCACGGCCGGGATCGTCACCATCGAGGACATCCTGGAGGAGATCGTCGGCGAGATCACCGACGAGTACGACCGCGAGCTGCCGCCCGTGGAGGAGCTGGGCGACGGCCGCTACCGGGTCACCGCCCGCCTGGACATCACCGACCTCGGCGAGCTGTACGGCCTGGAGGAGTACGACGACGAGGACGTGGAGACCGTCGGCGGACTGCTCGCCAAGGCGCTCGGGCGTGTCCCCATCGCCGGCGCCTCGGCCGAGGTCGAACTCCCCGACGAGCGGCGCCTGAAGCTCACGGCGGAGGCCGCGGCGGGCCGCCGGAACAAGATCGTGACGGTGCTGGTCGAGCCCGCCGGAAGCCGGGCCCGGGAGGAGAAACCCGAGTGAAGCCCCAGGAGTTGCGCGCCCTGTGTCTGTCCTTCAACGCGGTCGTGGAGGACTTCCCGTTCAACCCGGAGACCTCGGTCTTCAAGGTGCTGGGCAAGATGTTCGCCCTGACGAACCTGGGCGCGCGGCCCCTGACGGTCAACCTCAAGTGCGACCCGGAGGACGCGGTCCGGCTCCGCACCGAGCACGAGGAACTGATCGTCCCCGGCTGGCACATGAACAAGCGCCACTGGAACACCGTCACGGCGGACGGCGCCCTCCCGGACGCCGTCCTGCGTGAACTGGTCGAGGATTCCTACGACTTGGTCGTGGCCGGACTGCCACGGGCGGAGCGGCTGCGGCTCGACCGCCCGTGACGGCAGGGGGTTCCGGACCCCAACCGGCCCGGCGTACGGGGGGTGTTCAGGCCCCCGCCCGTCCCCGGCGCAGCCCCGCCCCCACCAGTGCGGCGGCCGCCAGCACGATCGCCGCGTCCAGGCCCAGCACGGTGTGGACGCCGGAGAGCAGGTCCGGGGAGGCGGCGGCGAGGCTGCCGAGGAGCGGGATGCCGACCGTGACGCCGACCTGCTGGGTGGAGGTCACCAGGCCCGTGGCCAGGCCCTGTTCGGTGTCCGGGACGCCCGAGGTGACGGTCAGGCCGTACGAGACGATCGCGCCGAGGTGGCACACGCTCGCCAGCGACACGGCGGCGGTGGCGAGCCATGCCGACCAGGAGCCGGTGTCCAGCAGGAGCAGGGTCGCCACCAGCGCGCCCTGACCGGCCAGCGAGACGACCAGGGTGCGCGGGGCGCCCAGCCGGCCGATCACCTTGGGGGCGAGAGTGCCCGCGACGACCGACAGGACGCCCTGCACGCCGAAGACGAGCCCGGTCTCGAACGCGGACAGGCCCAGGATCTCCTGGAGATACAGGGTCAGCACGAAGATGACCGCGGACATCATCGAGAAGGTGACCAGACCGCCCAGGTTGCCCCACGCCACCGTGCGGCGGCGCAGCATCGGCAGCGAGACCAGCGGGGCGGGGGTACGGGACTCGATCATCGTGAACCCGGCCAGCAGGGCGAGCCCCGCGACCAGGCAGACCAGCACGTCGGCGTGGCCGAAGCCGCGGTCGGCGGCGCTGGAGAGGGCGTAGATCAGGGACAGCAGTCCGCCGGTGACGGTGACCGCGCCGGGCACGTCCAGATGGCGGTGCGCGGCGGTGCGGGACTCCGGCAGCAGGGCGGGGGCCAGCGGCAGTACGAGCAGCGTGACGATGGTGAGCAGGGCCATCGTGGAGCGCCAGCCGAGCGTGTCGGTGAGGACGCCGCCCGCGATCATGCCGGTGGTGAAGCCGAGGGAGAGCAGGGCGCCGGAGACACCGAGCGCGCGGTCGCGGGCCGGGCCCTCCGCGAAGGTGGTCGTCAGCAGGGACATGCCGGTCGGCACGATGGCCGCAGCGCCGAGCCCCTGGAGCGCGCGGGCGGCGAGGAAGATCTCGGGGTTCCAGGCCAGCGTCGCCAGCAGCGAGGCCGCGCCGAACAGGCCGAGCCCGCCGAGGAACAGCTTGCGGCGGCCGTAGAGGTCGCCGACGCGGCCGAACAGCAGCAGGAAGCCGCCGGAGGGCAGCGCGAAGGCGGTGACGGCCCACTGGAGGGCGGTACGGCTCATGCCGAGGTCTTCGCCGAGGCGGGGGAGGGCCACGTTCAGGACGGAGAAGTCCAGGGCGACCATGAACTGGGCGGCGCACAGGACGAAGAGGACGAGCTTGTCGTGGGGGGACAGCCGTACGGGGCTTGCGGGGGCGGGGAGTTCGCTTGCGGGACGGTTCGGTTCGGTGGTCGTGTCGATCGCCATGGCACGAGCTTGCGGGCGCGGGAAGAAACGCGGGGAGTCGGAACTTATGGTGGTGGTGGCACCACCAGACACGGCGACGACGGGGGAGCGGCACGTGGCGCCTGCGGGCACGGGTACGGGCACGAGTGCGGGTACGGGCACGGGTACGGCGAGAAGTGAACGGCGCACCGAGCTGCGGGAGTTCCTGATGAGCCGGCGCGCCCGGGTGAGCCCCCAGGAGGCGGGGCTGCCGGCGGGCGGCGTGCGGCGCCGTACGCCCGGGCTGCGGCGCGAGGAGGTGGCCGTGCTCGCGGGCGTCGGCGCGTCCTGGTACCAGTGGCTGGAGCAGGGGCGGGACATCTCCGTCTCCCCGCAGGTGCTCGACGCGGTCGCGCGGGTGCTGCGGCTCAGCGACGCCGAGCGGCGGCACCTCTATCTGCTCGCCGGGCTGAACCCGCCCCCGCCCCAAGTCGTCCCGGACCGGCGGGACATGTGCGAGGGGCTGCGGCGGCTGATCGACACCTGGATGCCGTATCCGGCGCACATCATGGACCGCTACTACAACTGCGTGATGTTCAACCACGCGGCCGCCGTGGTGTTCGGCATGGGGCGCGGAGGTACTCCCGGCAACTGTCTGGTCGACTTCTTCACCGACCCGCTCTACCGGTCGCGCAACCGGAGCTGGGAGCGGAACGCGCGCACGGTCGTCGCGCAGTTCCGCGCGGTGTACGCCGGCTGCCCCGACGACGAGGGCTTCCAGGCCGTCCTCGCCGAAGTCGGCGCGGCCAGCCCCGAGTTCCGCCGGATCTGGGCCGAGCGGGACATCGAGGACCAGGGGCAGATCCGCAAGGAACTGGAACACCCCGTCGCCGGGCGGCTCGTCGTCGAGTCCACGGCGATGCAGGTGCCCGCCCGCCCCGACCTCCTCGTCGTGATGCACACCCCGCTGGACGAGGCGGACACCGCGGCCAAGCTGGAGTGGCTGGCGGGGGAGGGTTCCGCGGTTCGTATGCTCGGGGCATGAGCGAGAACGAGCTTGATCCTGAGGACCGGAAGATCGTGACGCTGGCGCGGTCGGTACGGGCGCGGAACGGCGTCGCCGAGGGGGCGGCGGTACGCGACGAAACCGGGCGTACGTACGTCGCCGGCTCCGTGGAACTCCCGTCCCTGTCCCTGAGCGCGCTGCGCACGGCCGTCGCCATGGCCGTGGCTTCCGGGGCGAGGTCTCTAGAGGCGGCGGCGGTGGTGTCGGAAGCGGTGGCGGTCGCCCCGGCGGACCTCGCCGCAGTCGCCGACCTGGGAGGCACGGGCACGCCGGTGTTGCTCGCCGCCCCCGACGGAGTCGTCCACCTGACCGTCTCCTCCACCTGAGGCCCCACTTTGCCCACCACACCCACCCGTCTCGGGAGACTGAAGAGGGCACCGTCACGGAGTCGCAGCTCGGGTGGGTGAGAAAGGCCCCGGCACTGCCGCCCCTCCCTGTTCGACCGGCGTCAGCCGCCGACGTGAGCTGAGCAGTCCGTCCGGGCGTTGCCGCCGCTCGCTGCCTGACCGGCGTCAGCCGTTGGCTTGGGCTTGAGCAGGGGTAAGGGCGGGCGGGTGGGCAGGCTTGGTCAGAGCGCCGCAGGCCCCCGCTCGCCCGTCCGTACCCGTACCACCGTCTCCACCGGTACCGCCCACACCTTGCCGTCCCCGATGCGCCCGGTCCGTGCCGCTTCCACCACCGCCGAGATCGCGTCGTCGGACACCGCGTCCTCGACCAGGACTTCGAGGCGGACCTTGGGGACGAGGTCGACCTGGTATTCCGCGCCCCGGTAGACCTCGGTGTGGCCGCGCTGGCGGCCGTAGCCGCTGGCTTCGGTGACGGTGAGGCCGTGGATGCCGAGGGCGCGGAGTGCTTCTTTGACCTCGTCGAGGCGGTGGGGCTTGACGACGGCGGTGATGAGCTTCATGCGGGGGTGCCGGCCTTCCGGACGGGGGCGCCATGGCCCAGGACCCCGTGATCGTAGGCGGTCTCGGCGTGCACCGTAAGGTCGAGGCCGGTCCGTTCGTGCTCCTCGCTCGCGCGCAGGCCCATCAGCCGGTCCAACAGCTTCCCGAGGCCGTACGTCATCGCGAAGGCGTACGCGCCCACGGCGAGCACCGCCACCGACTGCCGGCCGAGCAGCGCGAACCCGCCCCCGTGCAGCAGCCCCTCCGCCCCGCCGGTCAGCGCCCGGTCCGCGAAGACCCCGATGAGCAGCGTGCCGATGATCCCGCCGACCAGATGGACGCCGACCACGTCCAGGGAGTCGTCGTAGTTCAGCCGGAACTTCCAGCTCACGGCGTACGAGCAGACGACGCCCGCCGCGAGCCCGACCACCAGCGCGCCCAGCAGGGAGACGACCCCGCAGGCGGGGGTGATGGCGACAAGCCCCGCGACCGCGCCCGAGGCCGCGCCGAGCGTCGTCGGATGGCCGTCCCGCTTCTGCTCGACCAGGAGCCAGCCAAGGAGGCCGGTGCAGCCGGCCGCGAGGGTGTTGAGGAAGGCCGCCGCGGCGAGCCCGTTCGCGCCGAGCGCGGAGCCCGCGTTGAAGCCGAACCAGCCGAACCAGAGCAGACCGGCACCCAGTACGACGAAGGGGATGTTGTGCGGGCGCATCGCGTCCTTCTTGAAGCCGAGGCGCGGGCCGAGGACCAGACACAGCGCGAACCCCGAGGCCCCCGAGGTGATCTCCACCGGCAGCCCGCCCGCGAAGTCCAGCGCCCCCAGGCCGCCGCTGCCTATCCAGCCGCCCGGACCCCACACCCAGTGCGCGACCGGAACGTATACGAGCAGCGTCCACAGCGGCACGAACACCAGCCACGCCGGGAACCGCGTCCGGTCCGCCACCGCCCCGCTGATCAGCGCCGCCGTGATGATCGCGAAGGTGAGCTGGAAGGTCGCGAAGAGGAGGGTGGGGACCGTGCCGTGCAGCGAGGACGGGCCGATGTGGGCCATGCCCGCCTCGCGCAGGCCGCCCAGCAGGCCCGCGCCCAGGTCCGCGCCGAACGCGAGCGAGTAGCCGCCCGCCAGCCACACCACCGTGACCAGGGCGATGGACACGAAGCTCATCATCAGCATGTTCAGCACGCTCTTCGCGCGGACCATGCCGCCGTAGAAGAGGGCCAGACCCGGGGTCATCAGCAGGACCAGGGCGGTGGCGGCGAGCAGCCAGGCGGTGTCGCCGGAGTCGGCGTGCGCGGCGGCGAGGGACACGGGCGTCTCCAGCGGGAAGGGGGGCGCGGGCTCGTCAGAGGGTCACCGGTCCGCGTTTCCGGTCGCCTACAAGGGCGTTACCGTGATGTTTCGGAGCGTGACACCCAAGGACGAGGGCCGCGATGTCCGGCCGTACCGCGCCCCCGCACCGGACCCCCGCACCCGCCCGTGCGGCGCCGCTCCGAGGATCAGGGAGAATGGTCGGCATGAGCGTTCGTACCCAGTCATCCGAGCGGTCGGGCGACCACGTCCACCGCGCAGGCTTCGCGTGCTTCGTGGGCCGCCCCAACGCGGGCAAGTCCACCCTCACGAACGCTCTCGTCGGGCAGAAGGTCGCGATCACCGCGAACCAGCCGCAGACGACGCGGCACACCGTGCGCGGCATCGTCCACCGCGACGACGCCCAGCTGATCCTGGTGGACACCCCCGGCCTGCACAAGCCGCGCACGCTGCTCGGCGAGCGGCTGAACGACGTGGTGCGCACCACCTGGGCCGAGGTCGACGTGATCGGCTTCTGCCTCCCGGCGAACGAGAAGATCGGCCCCGGCGACCGGTTCATCGCCAAGGAGCTGGCCGGGATCAAGAAGACGCCCAAGGTCGCGATCGTCACCAAGACGGACCTGGTCGACTCCAAGACCCTCGCCGAGCAGCTCATCGCCATCGACCAGCTCGGCAAGGAGCTGGGCTTCGAGTGGGCCGAGATCGTGCCCGTGTCGGCGACCGGCGGCCAGCAGGTGGGCCTGCTGGCCGACCTGATCGTCCCGCTGCTGCCCGAGGGTCCGGCGCTCTACCCCGAGGGCGACCTCACCGACGAGCCCGAGCAGGTCATGATCGCGGAGCTGATCCGCGAGGCCGCGCTCGAGGGCGTGCGCGACGAGCTGCCGCACTCCATCGCCGTGGTCGTCGAGGAGATGCTGCCCCGCGAGGACCGCCCGGCCGACAAGCCGCTGCTCGACATCCACGCCAACGTCTACATCGAGCGCCCCAGCCAGAAGGGGATCATCATCGGTCCCAAGGGCAAGCGCCTGAAGGACGTCGGCATCAAGTCCCGCAAGCAGATCGAGGCCCTGCTCGGCACGCCCGTCTTCCTCGACCTGCACGTCAAGGTCGCCAAGGACTGGCAGCGCGACCCCAAGCAGCTCCGCAAGCTCGGCTTCTGACGGACGCCCGGTCGCTACGTCAGCACCCCCGCCGGGCTCCGCGCCGCCTCCCGCAGGCGTGCCGCGTCCCGGCTCGGCGGGGCCCCGAACTGCCGACGGTACTCGCGGCTGAACTGCGACGGGTTGTCGTAGCCCACCCGCCGGCCGACCCCCGTGACGTCGCCGGGGTGCGTCGCGAGGAGCAGCCGCGCCTCCTGGAGGCGGATCTGCTTCTGGAACTGGATGGGGCTCATCGCCGTCACCGCCTGGAAGTTGCGGTGGAACGCCGAGACGCTCATCCCCGACAGCCGCGCCACGTCCGCCACCCGGAACGGCTCCGCGTAGTGTTCCCGGATCCAGCCGACCGCGCGTGAGACATGGCTGAGCCCGCTGTCGGGCAGACCGAGCTGGCGTACCGTGGCGCCCTGCTCCCCGGTGATCAGCCGCCACAGGATCTCCCGCTTGACCAGCGGTGCCAGTACGGCCCGGTCGCGGGGCTCGTCCAGCAGGCGCAGCAGCCGTACGACCGCGTCGAGCAGCTCGGCGGGCGCGTCGCTCACGGCGATTCCCGACGGGGTGCCCTGCGCGGGGCGGGGGAGATCTCCGGGGGCCGCCCGGAGCAGCAGCTCGGCGACGGCCGAGGGGTCCAGGGTGAGGCCGAAGCCGAGGGCCGGATGGCCGGGGTCCGCGCGGATGAAGTGCCCCGTCACCGGCAGATCGACCGACGCCACCAGATACTGCCCGGCGCCGTACGTGAACACCCGCTCACCCAGGGCCAGTTGCTTCGCACCCTGGGCGATCACCGCCAGCACGGTCCCCGACATCGAGGGCTCCGGGGGGTCGGAGCGGTCGACCCGGGAGATGAGCACGCCCTCGACGGCCGTGGTCCAGTCGGGCCGCACATGCCGCTCCAGCAGAGCGCGCAGCTCCTCCAGCAGTGCCTGCGTCCCTCTCTCGTCCCGCATACCGCCATTGCAGCACCTCCGGCCGCCCCGGCTCCCGTCTACGCGAGGATCGTGCAGGTGCGCAAGAGGATCGTTCTATGTTTCCGCAGGTCAGAGGCGCCTAATGGAAGAAGGAAGTCCATCGGCCCGCACTCCTGGAGGAATCCCATGCAGATCGCCCTCGTCACCGGAGCCAGCTCCGGCATCGGACGCGCCGCCGCCGTCGAGATCGCCAAGCGCGGTATCGGTGTCGTCCTCACCTACGGCCGCGACCGGCAGGGCGGGCTCGACACCGTCGCCGCCGTCGAGAAGGAGGGCGGCACGGCCGTCGCGCTGCCGCTGGACCTCGGCGCGTCCGGCACGTTCGACGCCTTCCGGGACGGCGTGGCCGGCGTGCTGCGCGACACCTGGCGGCGGGACACGTTCGACCACCTGGTGAACAACGCCGGACTCGCCCAGTCCGCCCTGATCGAGGACATGACCGAGGACACCTTCGACCTCCTGGCGCGGGTGCTGCTGAAGGGCCCGTACTTCCTGACCCAGAAGCTGCTCCCGCTGATGGCCGACGGGGGTGCGATCGTCAACACGAGCAGCAGCTCGGCGACGGCCGCCGCCCCGGAACCCGGCTACTCCGCCTACGCGGCCCTGAAGGGCGGCCTCAACGTGCTGACCCGGTACATGGCCAAGGAGTTCGCCCCGCGCGGCATCCGCGTCAACGCCGTCTCGCCCGGACCGACCCGCACCCGCCTCGGTGACGACGGCTTCGCCCGCTTCCCCGAGGTCATCCCGGCCCTCGCCGCGCGCACCGCGTTCGGCCGGGTCGGCGAGCCCGAGGACGTCGGCGCGCTGATCGCCGCCCTGGTCTCCGACGAGAGCCGCTGGGTCACCGGCCAGAACATCGAGGTGTCCGGCGGCTACGAGCTCTAGGCGCGCAGGCTCCGCTAGGCGCGCAGGCCGCGCAGCAGCTCCCGGTACCAGCGGTACGACGCCTTCGGGGTGCGTTCCCGCGTCGCGAAGTCCACGTGGACCAGACCGAAGCGGCGGGCGTACCCCTCGGCCCACTCGAAGTTGTCCAGCAGGGACCACACGAAGTAGCCGCGCACGTCGACGCCGGCGGTCAGCGCGCCGTGCAGGGCGCGGACGTGGGCGTCCAGATAGGTGATGCGGTCCTGGTCGTCGAGGCCCTCGTACGAGCAGCCGTTCTCGGTGATGACGACCGGGGGGAGCCGGTCGCCGTAGCGGCCCCGGAAGCCGGTGAGCAGCTCGGTGAGGCCCTCGGGTACGACGGGCCAGCCGAAGTCGGTGACCGGGTAGCCCTCGATCTCCTTGAGGGAGAAGGGGAGTTCGGCCGGGACGGTGACGCCGCCGAACTCGGTGTCGGTGCCCTCGGGGGCGCCCACCCGGGTCGGCGCGTAGTAGTTGATCCCGTACCAGTCCACCGGCTCCCCGATGATCCGGGCGTCCTCCTCGGTGTCGCCCGGCATCAACTCCCCGATGCCGTCCGGGTAGTGGCCGAGGATGACGGGGTCGGCGAACATCCGGTTGAGCAGCAGGTCGTAGAAGGCGGCGGCCTCCTGGTCGGCCGGGTCGGCGGAGGCGGGCCAGGTCGGGCCGTGGGAGTTGGCGATGCCGATGCTTGTCGCACCGGCCGCGCGCAGGGCGCGTACCGCGAGACCGTGGCCCAGGAGCTGGTGGTGGGCGGCGGGGAGCGCGTCGAACAGCAGCTGCCTGCCCGGGGCGTGGATGCCGAGCGCGTGGCCCAGCAGGGTGTGCTCGGCGGGCTCGTTGAGCGTGATCCACTGCTCCACCCGGTCCCCGAGCCGCTCCGCCACCCGGGCCGCGTGATCCGCGAACCGGTACGCGGTGTCCCGCTCCAGCCAGTCCAGCGAGGCGGGCAGATCCCAGTGGAACAGCGTCGGCACCGGCCGCACGCCCGCCGCGCACAGCGCGTCCACCAGTCGGTCGTAGAAGTCCAGTCCGCCCGGGGACTCGACGCGCGGCCAGGAGACGGAGAACCGGTACGCGTCCACGCCGAGGTCCGCGAGCAGCGCCACGTCCTCCGGCCAGCGGTGATAGTGGTCGCAGGCCACCGCCGCCGTCGACCCGTCCTTCACCCGCCCCGGCTCGGCCGTGAACACGTCCCACACCGACGGCTCCCGCAGCCCGGCCGCCCCCTCGATCTGATGCGCCGAGGTGGACACCCCCCACAGAAACCCGTCGGGAAACCCGGGCACAGGACCGCGCGCGTCAGTCGCCATGCGGGGATCATCCGTACCGCCCACCCGTCAAGTCAACGCCCGCGCACGGGAGTTCACCGCGCCAGCGCCGCCGCGAGACGATCGCGTGCCTCGGTCTGGGCTGCGATGCGCGCCTCCAGGACGGCGAGCCGCTCCCGGGCGACCCGCAGGCCCTTCTCGGAGGGCCGTGCCGTGGGCAGGTCGCCGTCCAGGCACGGCAGGAAGACCCGTACGTCGTCCAGGGTGAGCCCGGCGGCCAGCAGATGGCGGATGTTGCGGACGCGGGTCACCGCCCGGGAGTCGTAGACGCGGTAACCGTTGGGCGCGCGCTCGGAGGAGATGAGCCCGGCCTGCTCGTAGTGGCGCAGCGCGCGGGCGGTCGTCCCGGTCTTCCCCGCCAGTTCACCGATCCGCACCCGCGTCACCTCCGGGCCCACTCCTACCATGCGACGCCCCGCGTGGCGACTCACGCCACGACCGCTCCGCCGTCCACGGGGAGGACCACCCCGGTGACGAACGAGGCGTCGGGGGAGGCGAGTCGGGCGATCACCCAGGCCACCTCCTCCGGACGTCCGACACGGCCCAGCGGGGTGTGGGCGAGCTGCCACTCCCGTACGGCGGCCATCCGCTCCGGAGTGAGTCCCTGGTGCACCCCGATGGGGGTGTCGATCGCGCCCGGGGCGACCGCGACCACCCGCACCCCGTGCGGCGCCAGCTCCACCGCCCAGCTTCGGGTGAGGGTCTCCAGGGCGGTCTTGGTCGCGGCGTACACCGAGTTCCCGGGCCACGCCCGCTGACCGACCGACGTGCTGACGTTGACGACCACCCCGCGCGCCTCCTCCAGCGCGGGCAGCGCGGCCTGGGTGAGACGGACGGGGGCGGTGAGGTTGGTGGCGAGCTGGGCGGCGACCGCGTCCGGCGTGAGCGTGCCGAGGGCGCCGCCGCGCACGACGGCCGCGTTGTTCACCAGCACATCCAGTCGCCCATGTGCTTCGAGGACGGCCCGGACGATCCGCTCGGGTCCGCCCTCGGAGGTGATGTCGACGGGCAGCGGGGTGATCCGGGCGTCCCCGGCGGCGGTCTCGCCGAGCGGCCCGGGCCGCCGCCCCACGGCGATCACCCGGGCGTCCTCGGCGGCGAAGGCGCGGGCCGTGGCGCGCCCGATCCCGGTACCGGCCCCGGTGACGACGACGATCCTGTGACGTGTGGTGTCCCTCATGCCGCACATCGTCCGACCCTGCCGCCAACGACAAGGTCAAGCGACGCCGATCCGCCTTCTCACGCGCCCTCCTTCAGCACCCGCGACACCAACTCCCGCTGCGCCTGGGACAGTCGGGGATCGGCGGCGTGGATCGTGCGGCCGTCCACCGTGATCTCGTAGTGGAAGCCGTCCGGTACACCGGGCGGCGGGGTGGAGGGCGCGGAGGCGAGGGCCCGTTCGGCCAGGGTGTGCAGTTCCGCCGCGTCGGGGCGGCCCGAGGTGTCGACCTCGGCCCGCCGCTCGATGCCCGCGAAGCCGCCCGTGCGCCGTACTTGGATACGCATGAGGACCTGTCTAGTACGGAACTAGAGCGTGTGCACCCCGACCTCCTCCCACGCCTTCTCCACGGCCTGGAGTTCCGCCCCCGCGCCGAACCGCTCGCGGGCCGCCTTCACGGTGAGGGTGGCGAAGTCGCCGAACTGGGCGTCCTGTTCGAGGGCGCCGCCGGTCAGCACGTCGTACCAGATCTGTCCGGCCTTCTCCCAGGCGTAGCCGCCGATGGCGGAGGCGACCAGGTAGAACGCGCGGTTGGGGATGCCGGAGTTGATGTGCACGCCGCCGTTGTCCCGGCCGGTGTGGACGTAGTGCTCCATGTCGGCGGGCTGGGGGTCCTTGCCGAGGACGTCGTCGTCGTAGGCGGTGCCCGGTTCCTTCATGGAGCGCAGCGCCTTGCCGGTGACGCGCGGAGCGAGCAGGCCCGCGCCGATCAGCCAGTCGGCGTCGGCGGCGGTCTGGCCGAGCGTGTACTGCTTGATCAGCGAGCCGAAGACATCGGAGAGCGACTCGTTGAGCGCGCCGGACTGGCCGAAGTAGGCGAGGTTCGCGGTGTACTGCGTGACGCCGTGGGTGAGTTCGTGGCCGATGACGTCCACCGGGATGGTGAAGTCGAGGAAGATCTCGCCGTCCCCGTCGCCGAACACCATCTGCTCGCCGTTCCAGAAGGCGTTGTCGTAGTCCTTGTCGAAGTGCACGGTCGCCTTCAGCGGCAGCCCGCCGTCGTCGATGGAGTGGCGGCCGTACGCCTTCAGATACAGCTCGAAGGTGGCGCCGAGCCCCGCGTACGCGCGGTTGACGGTGGCGTCGGAGCCCGGCTCGGAGCCCTCCGCGCGGACCCGGTGCCCGGGCAGGTTCTGGGTGTGCCGGGCGTCGTAGATCGTGCGGTGCGGCTTGTCGGCGGCGGCGCCGTGCGGTTCGACGGCGGTCGCGCCGACGACGGTGGTCAGCCGGCGGCGGGTGCGCTCGAACGCGTCGTGCTCCAGGGAGCGGCGGGCCGGGCCCGACACGCTCGGGTCGGAGTCCTGGGCGAGCTTGTCGAGAAGGTGCGGCGGGATGATCGTGCAGAAGACGGGCTCGAAGTCCCCGTGGGTGCTCATACCTGGAAATGCTTGCACTGCGTGACATCAAAGTCACTAGTTGCCACCGTGATGGATGAAATGCGGTGATGTAAGTCGTCACTCCGCGTCACGAAGTGGTATGGACGTCGATATGGCCGCCTCGATGGCCGCTCCCCGCTCCGGTTCCGCATGCTGATACGCCCCGGCACGTCCGGAACGGCTCGGCTAGGCTGCCCAGCATCATGCGATTCGGGCTGCTTCTCCTTAGCTGCCGCGGCGAGGGCCTGTAGACAAGGCCGACCCCCTCCCCGCGGTGCTCTGGCGTTGCGTCGTCGGCCGTCCGTCCGGACTTTTCCGAGGAGCCCACGCGATCATGGCGAACCGCCAGCAGCCCAGCCCCATGCCGACCCACAAGTACGGCCGGTACGACCAGGTCGACCTCCCCGACCGCACCTGGCCGCAGAAGCGGATCACCACCGCCCCCCGCTGGCTCTCCACCGACCTGCGCGACGGCAACCAGGCGCTGATCGACCCGATGTCCCCCGAGCGCAAGCGCCGCATGTTCGACCAGCTGGTCAGGATGGGGTACAAGGAGATCGAGGTCGGCTTCCCGGCCTCCGGCCAGACCGACTTCGACTTCGTGCGCTCCATCATCGAGGAAGAGGGCGCGATCCCCGAGGACGTGACGATCTCCGTCCTGACCCAGGCCCGCGAGGACCTGATCGAGCGGACCGTGGAGTCCCTGAAGGGCGCCCGCCGCGCGACCGTCCACCTGTACAACGCGACGGCCCCCGTCTTCCGCCGGGTCGTCTTCCGCGGCTCCAAGGACGACATCAAGCAGATCGCCGTGGACGGCACCCGCCTGGTGATGGAGTACGCGGAGAAGCTGCTGGGCCCCGAGACCGAGTTCGGCTACCAGTACAGCCCGGAGATCTTCACCGACACCGAGCTGGACTTCGCGCTGGAGGTCTGCGAGGCGGTGATGGACGTCTACCAGCCGGGTCCGGGCCGCGAGATCATCCTCAACCTGCCCGCCACGGTGGAGCGTTCGACCCCGTCCACGCACGCCGACCGCTTCGAGTGGATGGGCCGCGAGCTCTCCCGCCGCGAGCACGTCGTCCTGTCCGTGCACCCGCACAACGACCGGGGCACCGCGGTCGCGGCGGCCGAACTGGCGCTGATGGCCGGCGCCGACCGCGTCGAGGGCTGTCTGTTCGGGCAGGGCGAGCGCACCGGCAACGTCGACCTGGTCACCCTGGGCATGAACCTGTTCTCGCAGGGCGTCGACCCGCAGATCGACTTCTCCGACATCGACGAGATCCGTCGTACGTGGGAGTACTGCAACCAGATGGAGGTCCACCCGCGCCACCCGTACGTGGGCGACCTGGTCTACACGTCCTTCTCCGGCTCCCACCAGGACGCCATCAAGAAGGGCTTCGACGCCATGGAGGCCGACGCCAAGGCCAAGGGCGTCACGGTCGACGACATCGAGTGGGCGGTGCCGTACCTGCCCATCGACCCCAAGGACGTGGGCCGCTCCTACGAGGCCGTGATCCGGGTCAACTCGCAGTCCGGCAAGGGCGGTGTGTCGTACGTCCTGAAGAACGACCACAAGCTGGAACTGCCGCGCCGGATGCAGATCGAGTTCTCGAAGATCATCCAGGCGAAGACGGACGCCGAGGGCGGGGAGATCACGCCGCGCGACATCTGGGCGGTCTTCCAGGACGAGTACCTGCCGAACCCGGAGAACCCGTGGGGCCGCGTCCAGGTGCGCACGGGCCAGTCGACCACGGACACCGACGGCGTGGACACGCTGACCGTCGAGGCGACCGTGGACGGCGCGGACACGGTCCTGACCGGCTCGGGCAACGGTCCGATCTCGGCCTTCTTCGACGCGCTGCAGTCCGTCGGCGTGGACGTACGCCTGCTGGACTACCAGGAGCACACCATGAGCGAGGGCGCCTCCGCGCAGGCGGCCTCCTACATCGAGTGCGCGATCGGCGACAAGGTTCTGTGGGGAATCGGCATCGACGCGAACACGACACGTGCGTCGCTGAAGGCGGTCGTCTCCGCGGTGAACCGCGCGACCCGCTGACCCACCGCTGACCGGGCCTTTCGGCGCCCGGGCCGTCGTATACGACCTGTGTACGACGGCCAGGGCGCCCTCGTTTATCAGCCGTACCTCACGCGGCGTAATGGGCCGGTCTCGTTCGAGGTACTGACTCGGGCTCCGCAGTGTGGCTAACATCACGCCAGCGCGGCGATGTTGCCGCGTCGTTACGCGCGGAGGTGCGACGTGCTGCCAGTACGGGGACGAGACGGCCGTGCCGCCAGGGCTGCGCGCATCCTGGGCACCCGCACCACCTGGACTCCGGCCGGGGATGGCGAGTTCTTCTGCCCCGGCTGCGGGGGCGACCGCAACTACCAGCGGATGACGGGCCGGGTCCGGCTGACCCTCCTCGGCGTCCCCGTCCTCTCGCGCGGCGAGACCGGCCCGGTGGTGGAGTGCGCGGCCTGCCAGCACCACTACGGCCTCGACGCCCTCGACCATCCCACCTCGCGCCGGCTGTCCGTGATGCTGCGGGACGCGGTCCACACGGTCGCCCTCGCGGTCCTGGTCGCCGGCGGCACGGCCTCCCGCGCTCCCGTCGCCAAGGCGGTCGCCACCGTCCGCGCGGGCGGCGTCGAGGACTGCGCGGAGGAGGAACTGGCCGCCCTGGCCGACGCGGCCGGCCCCTACGGCGCGGGCCTCGCCCTCGAACTCCACACCACCCTCGACCCCCTGGCCCCCCACCTCGCCGCCCCCGGCCGCGAGGCCCTCCTCCTGGACGCGGCCCGCATCGCCCTCGCGGACGGCCCCTACACCCCGGCGGAACGCGGCGCCCTGACCGCGATCGGCGCGGCCCTGCTGCTGGACGCGGGGGAGACGGGGCGGCTGCTGGAGGAGGCGCGGCAGCGGTTCTGAGGTGGCGGGGCGCCGCGTGGTCACCGCCGCCGGGGCCGGGCCCGCTTCGGCAGTTGGGTGAAGCATCCGCCGCCGGTTCTCCGTGTCGGGGCATCCGGCGTGCCGTCTCCGACGGGCCCAGCGGGGAAGGGAGCGGGGCCGTGCGGCTCACCGTGACAGCTCGCCCGGCGACGCCTCCAGCGGAGCGCGCGGCGCGACGGCGGCGGAGAGGAGTGACGCGGCGGTGAGGCTGCCCCGGAGGGCGGCGGGCAGCGCGGTGATGACGGCCGACGAGGACAGCGAGGTCGTCGCCGACGTGGTGCTGCTGTGGTGGCGCGAGAGTGACGGTGACGTCGCGGACGCCCTCTCCGACGCGCTGAGCCGGCTCGCGGACGGCGGCGCCATCGGGCTCCTCACCCCGAAGACGGGCCGCGACGGTCATCTGGAGCCGGGCGACATCACCGAGGGCGCGGTGACCGCGGGAGCCGTCCAGCGCGCGGCCGTCCCGGCGGCCGGCGACTGGAACGGCACCCGCCTGGAGGTACCGGGCGCCCGCCGCTGACGCGCGGCGTACGTGGGGACTTTGGCCGTCACCGGGGCTCCGGGAGCGGGTCGCCCCGGAGAAACGCCTGGTAGGCGGCCGCTGCGTCGGGCTCCACGGTCGGTGCGTCCGGCCCGTACCGGGTGTCGGTGCGGTCGCGCTTCGGGCCCGAGAGCCAGAAGGTGTCGTCCGTGTCGACGTCGTAGAAGTTCGCGTCGGCCAGACCGAGACCGGTGCCCCGCCGCAGGGTCCGCCCTTGGAAGTACGCCGTCCTCCAGGTCTTCGAGAACTCCACCCAGCCGATCCACGACGGCCCGCGGTCGGTGTCGTAACCCGTCTTGAGCTGCACGAACATGAGTCTGCGAGGCATGGCACCAGCTTGGCGGGGCGGGAGTGTGCCGTAAAGCGGATTAGGGCGGCCCGGTGGCTGCGGGTGGGGTGATCACTGGATCGGGACAAGATCACGGAAGGGCCCGGTCCACGACCACCACCGCGCAGGACGTCATCACCGTCAAGCCGGAGCGCTCGTTCGACGCCCTCGACGCCGACCGCGACGGCTGCCTGGAGTGGGCGGACTACCAGACGTGGACGCGGACCGGCTGACGAAGGACCAGTTCATCGCGGCCAACCGGCTCGCGGCCATCGACACCAGCCGGCTCGACGTGACGGACGGCGGCGGCCATGTCGTCTTCGACGTCACCGACAGGGACGGCGTGATCTCCCGTCAGGAGTTCATCCGCACGATCCGCGAGCACCTCCTCTCGAACGACCCGGACGCGCCGGGCAGCCTGTTCTTCGGCCGCGTCTGAGCCGATGGGGGCCGGGGTGCGGGTGCCGTTTCGCGCCCCCGTTGACCAGGGAGGACGGCGTGGGGTGCCGGGTAAGATCGCGGTAAGAGGCGGAGCCGTGAGGGCACTGGCGGCCTCCATGTTCCGAGTCCCCGGAGAGCCCTGATGCGCCGTCCCCTGCTGCTCGCCGCCGCCACCGCGTTGCTGTGCGCGGGCTGTGCCGCTTCCGGGGACGGGGGCAAGTCGGGTGCCGGGAAGGCCACTTCACAGCCCGGCGCCCCCGTGCGCGCCGCCACCGCCGCCCTCGGCAAGGACACCGCCCGGGTCGACCAGGAGATAGAGATATCCGGCGGCGGCGAGGCCTACGTCATCTCCGTCTCCGGCGGCTTCGACTTCGCCGGGGACAAGGGCCGGCTCGCCGTAGACTTCCCCGAAGGCGGCGTCGCCCACGCCGACGAGGTCTTCGCGGACGGCAGGATCTACTTCAACGGCGCCCCCGACCTCCGGGAAGACTCCTGGGCGGCCATCCCGCGCGACAAGGCCGAGGCCCACTATCTGCTGCGCGCCCCGCTCAACGACCCCGAGCACGTGCTGCGCCAGATCGCCGCGATGCGCCAGGTCTCCCGCGAGGGCGAGGAGAAGATCCACGGCGTCCGCACCGTCCACTACCGGGGCACACTGGACAACGCCACGCTCATGCTGCGCGCGGCCAAGGACATCCGCGAGCAGGTGAACCAGGCCCGCGACATCCTCGGCGAGGACCTCCCCGTCTTCGCGGACGCGTGGATCGACGGCCACGGCCGCCTCGTCCGCACCCGCCTGACCGTCGTCCTGGCGGGCGCCAAGATGACCGCCACCATGAACCTCTCCGGCTTCGGCGAGCCGGTCCATGTCACCGCCCCCAAGCCGGCGGACACCGTGCCGGTCGGCGGGACCAGCGGCGTGCTGACCGGCTGAGCCGCCCGGCCGCTCCGGTGGTGTCGGCACCCGCTCCACGCCTCCGCCGAAATAATCACGGGCATGAGTGACGACCCGTCGACACCTCCCTGGAACGAGGACGCGCCCGGCGTGCTCCGGCTGCCCTCCGGACGCCTGGTACGCGGCCGGGGCCTGCGCAGACCGCTGGACCCCGCCGCACCCCCGCCCACCTACGGCGTCTACCTCCTCGGCAAGCGACCACCCCCGGTCTCCTGGGAGTTCCAGTGGCTGCGCTGGCCCGACTTCCGCCTCCCCGCCGACCACGTGGCCGCCCGCGCGGTCCTCACCGACGCGTGGGAGCGGACGGCCGCCGACCGCGTGGAGTTCGCCTGCGGAGGCGGCCGCGGCCGCACCGGCACGGCGCTGGCCTGCGTGGCCGTCCTGGACGGCGTACCGCCGGAAGAGGCCGTGGAGTTCGTACGGCGCCACTACGACCGGCACGCGGTGGAGACGCCGTGGCAGCGGCGGTACGTACGCCGCTTCGCGCGGGGCTGAGCCGCGGGGACGACGCGTCGGCGGCTGAGCCCGGCAGCAGTCAGCTCGCAGTGGAAGAGCGTCCGTGCGGCGGTGTCCGTCGTGCGGGCGTCGAGCAGGACACCGGTGGCCGGGTCGATCGTGAGATGGCAGAGGAGGTCTTCCTCGGGAGCCCAGGCGCTCAGCGGGAAGGCCCGCATCGGGCGCACGGTGGACCGGAGGGACGTCGGGCGGGTCGTGACGGCACGCGTGAGTGGGAGACGATGCGGGACGGTGAGAGGAGTTCGGCGAGCCGGGCCGCGGCGGGGGAGGCGCGGTCGCTCCGGTAGTCGCCGCTGATGCCGGCGGTCACGGTGCCACCGGGGCTGTGGACGGTGACGGTCCACCGGCGCCGCGACGGCAGCGGTGCCGCGTTCAGAGGCTCGCCGACACCTGGTTCGGCATCGATCTCGGCCCGCAGGCGCACCGGTTCGAGCAGGCTGGTCGCCATCCGCGCGAGCACGGCACCGGCTTCCGTCGTCGACCAGGGACAAGTCCACCTCACCGCGTTTCGCGGCCTCCGCGTTCAGGCCTTCCAGCAAGGTCTCGAAGACCCAGGGCCAAGATCCGCACCGATCGCCTGCCCCGCACCAGGGCCTCCCCGCGAAACCTCGCCGTCGGCGTCCACCGCCAGAACGGCCGGGCCAACATGGCCGGCCGCCCTCCGCCGAGCCGCCCGCGACTACCGCCACCCCTTGATCGCCCTCGGCCTCACCTGACGAACTCGGACAAGATCACTTCACGCGATGACCCTGGCGTCACGCCACTGCCGGAAGCGGTTGTGGACGGTCGACCAGGCATCGAATCCTGTCGGCATCTCCCGCCAGCGCCCGCCCGTTTTGAACCGCCGCCAGATCACGTCCTCGAACTGCTGCTGCCGCAGTCGTTCGGGGTGGGGTCCGTACTCGCCGATCGGCGGGTACGGTTCGATGAAATCCCAGACGGTCAACCAGGTCGAGCCATAGCCTGGCCTCCGGACTGTCGGATCAATCCCGCTGACGCGTGTGTAAGTGGCGGGCTCGTGAAGAACGGTCCCGCCACATATGCCATATGCGCCTGTGCCCGGGCTCGAACAACGAACCGCCCTGCTTATCGTCCGGGCCGGGATTATGGCCAGGGCTGGAACTTGGACGGTCGCTACCCCGGAAGCGGTTAGTCGTGGTCGAGTGCGTCAGGAGATGCAGGTCTGATCGCGCCAGTCACGGCGTCCACCGTGATCACCGAGATGGTTGGCGCGGTGGTGGCCGCCGCAGGAATGCCGTCCTGTACGACGCCGTCCTGGGAAGAGCCGGAGGTGGCGCCGGGAGGGCCGAAGCTCAGCATCCAGTAGGGGCGCCAGCGGTTGTTGTCATCAGTGCGTGCCAACAGTTCAGCGGAGATGACGACATTTC
This sequence comes from Streptomyces sp. NPDC005435, assembly GCF_040703155.1. Classification (NCBI taxonomy): domain Bacteria; kingdom Bacillati; phylum Actinomycetota; class Actinomycetes; order Kitasatosporales; family Streptomycetaceae; genus Streptomyces; species Streptomyces sp. NPDC005435. The sequence goes on along the minus strand of NZ_JBEXEQ010000021.1, from coordinate 45,972 downwards.
CGGGGTATTTGTGTTCCACGAGAGCCTGAGCCTGCCGATGATCAATGTGAACCGACGGCAGCGTGGGGTCGGGAACATGGCGCGCGGTGAAGGAGATGACTTTACGGTCGGGCCCGACGAGGACGTCCATCCGCATGGGCATCAACACGCCGTTCTTGCGGGAACGCCAAGAGACCAGCCGGGAGGCGTCATGGGGGCCGGCCGCGCTTACAGTCGTGTGGCCGGCGAGTGCCCATGGAAAGTGGTCGCGTGCGAAGGCGGAGGCGATTTCTGTGGCGTCGCTGTCGCTGAGGCGCGGGGTGTCGGGTCCAACGAGTGGGCTGGTGGGCTGGAGCAGGCCAGACGACACTTCCAGGGAAGGCCAGCTGAGGTCGAGAACACCGTGGTCGGTGTTGGCTGAAATCGACCCGGAACCTTTGACCTGACCAGGGAAGAACTGTACTTGGGTGAGGTGAACTTGCTTACCGAGGAACTCCGAGACGGCTGCCTTGGCGGCCTTCTGCTGTTCAGGCGAAGCGGCGTTCGCCCACGCCACCTCTGTCATCACGAAGGTAACGGTGAAAGCTGCGGTCAGACCGATCGCGGTCATCCCCGCGGAGAATCCGATGAGTGAGCGGCGGATTTGACGTTCGCTGATGAGGAAAGTGGCAGCACTTCTGCGACGGGACGCATTCCAGCGCAGCGCAGCGGTGCCTGCGAGAGTGCCGATCAGTGTGCCGACACTGTTGGTCCACAGGTCGGTGCTGTCACAGGATCGACCCATACCAGGAGTGAGCGCCTGAGCGACCTCGGTGGCGGCCGATAGGGCGACGCAAGCCAGGGCGGCCGGCACGGGGCGGCGAGTCAGCCAGGTAGCCGAAGCGGCCAGGGGTACGAAAAGGAGAACGTTTAGCAGCCCTTGGGTGGTGAATGTTCCCGTAATGATATTGCGTTCGATGAAACAGGTGGCCGAAGCGGGCGCATTGGGGGAAATCGGGTACAGCGTGGCGGTCATTTCGACCGCAAGGGATATGCCCGCCAGTGCGTACGACATCCCGGGCTTCCTGAGCCTGCGCCCCAAGAAAAAGAACAGCAGGGCTGCAATCAGGGAAGAGCTGATAAGGGTAGTTATCAACCCCTGGTTGCCATTAAGGATGGCGTAAATCATGAGGTCGCTTCCTGGGCTTGGGCGAGAAGGTGGTGCGGGTGCGGGGCCCGCTCGCGCGGGCCCCGCACCCAAGACTTCAGCAGTTGGTGACCGGCGCGTTGTTGAAGGTCTGCTGGCCGGAGACCTCCATCCAGCCGATGACGGAGTTGCAGTTGGTGATGCTGTAGTTGGACCACTTTGCGCTCTTGGTGGTGCCGCCCGCCTGGGTGAACCACGACCCGGTGTGCTTGGTGCCATTCCAGGTCCAGCCGAAACGAGCGGTGATGGTGCCGGTGCCGGAGTCCTTGACGTACGAGTCCGTGACGTTCGTGGTGTTGGAGGGGGATCCCATGGTCAGCTGGGTGTAGAGGTAGCCGTTGGAGAGCTTCGTGCGAGACGTGCCGTAGTCGAAGTTACCGCCGGCCATGGCGGCCGGGGTGGCTATGCCCACACCGATGAGAGTGGCAGTTGCGACCGCGGCAATACGTCGAACTCGCGTCATTTTCTAATCCTTTTCCTTCAAGCGGGAATCATGAAGATGATCTTCACTGGATGTGGAGAAGGTAAGGGATCCATGGAGAGGTGGCAATATCATTTGAGGGTGATTTGAGGTTCCTTCTGGTGTAGTTCCGTGTGCTCCGGATTTGTCAATGGGGTGATGAGGGTGGAATATGATGATTTAGCAGCTCCGGGATGCGGAGCAGGTCTGGCCGCTGGTGGCCATGTGAGCGTCGAGTCCGTACGGGCGTCGGGTGAGGCCACCCCCGCATGCCGTCACGCCTGCGACGACTTGGGAGATCCCTCCCGCTCCGTCTCGTCTGCATCGTCGCTGACCTGCGGAGGTGTCTCGTCGAAGGACCGGACTCCCGCGCCGGTGGCGGTATCCGTCACCCTCGGGCCGCGCTGCTTGTCGCCGCGGCCGTCGCTGTTCCGGCCGGCGCCGGCGCCTGCTCCGTCACGGTGATCGGTGAGTGGGTTGCCGACGCCCCGCAGTACGCCGTGGCCCTGCTCGGCTTTATCTCGGCCCGCTGACCGGCTTGTTCGGCCCATCCCACGCCCATGCCCCTCCGCGTTGCCCTCGAAAGGCGCGCCCAGTCTCTTCAGAGGCCGGCTGCTCCGACCGCGTTGATGGTCCAGGCGGGGGTGCCGACGACTACGGCGCCGTCCTGGACCTTGCTGTCCCGTAAGGGGATGACGCCGGGGGCTCCGTCGGCCACCTCGACGCGGCTGCCGCCCTCACTGTTGCTGTAGGTGCTCTTGTACCGGCGGGCGTGGGTCAGGTCGTACTCGCGCATCGCCTGAAGTCCGTCGCCGCAGACGTGATCAGGGTCAGGGACGCCTCCGGCGACAGCGCGACGACCCTGAGCAGATCGTAGGCGCGCTGGGCTCGCTTCACCACGGTCGGCACGTCCGCCGGCGTCCCGGAGAACGAGGTCTCTGTATGGGCGAGCGGGGGTGCGTCATCGAACTCCATGAGCTGGAGCATTCCGCCCATCGCAGCGAGTGCTCCCGCTGAGAAAGGAAGCACCGTCACTATGTCCGTGCGGTCCCGCATCAGGCAGGCGACGTACTCCAGTTGGGTCGCCATGACCTCGGGGCCACGCACGGCGACGCGCAGTACCCCTTCGTGCGGAGCCACCCAATACTCGGGCCCTGTAGCCCCGGCATCACCGTCGGGGTGAACTCGCAGATCCGCGTGGCCAGGCGCTCCAGGCCCACCACTCCGGTGAAGTGATCCGCGTACCCCGGATCATCGATCAGCTGCTTGCACAGTCGCTCGAAGATGCCGTCCGTCTCCAGGGCTTCGTCGATCCGCTTCGCCACGTCCAGTCGAGGCTTCCGGATCGCCTGCTCGAACTGGCCGATGTAGCCGCCGGAGACGAACACGCGCACACTCGGCTCCGATTGAGGCAGTCCCGCGTTCTCCCTCCGCCTCTTCAGCTCTGTACCGAAGAAATCGAAGGGATGCGAACAGTGGGATCACAGCACGCGGCGGACTGTGTCGAGGGAGCGGAGCGGACCCTCGCCGAATTGCGCGACGCACTCACGAAGGCCGGGATCAAACTCCCCTCGCTCGGGATCGACCCGAACTCGGTGGCGCGCGAGGCCCCGTGCCCGCTGGTCGAGTCGGGGCGGTGCTCGGTGGAGACGGCGGCCCGGCTCGGCGCGGCGCTGCGGTGAGCGCGAGCCGGCCACCGCTGGGCTCGTATGCGATGGACACGGGGACGGGGAGGGCCGGCGTCGTGATGGCTCGCGAAGGCCCGTAGGTACAGCTGCGCCCCCTCGGCGGCGGCCGCGAGTGGGACTGCCCGCCGTACCGCCTCCGTGCGGCCACCGCCGCGGAGCGCCCCCGCGCGGCGACGGCGCGGGCCAACGCCCGCAGCGAGGTTCTGTGACCCCGCGCGGGTGCGGCTTCGTCAGAACACGAGCCGCATCCGCTGCCTCGGCTCGCCCGGGCCGAAGTACTCCGGGTGCGGCGCGCCGGACGGCGTGAAGCCGAGGTGGCGATACAAGGTCACGGCGGAGTCGTTCGCGGGGTCGACCGTGAGCAGGACCTCGCCCGCCCCCTCCTCGCGCAGCCGCCCCAGCATCGCGGTCATCAGCTCGCGCCCCAGGCCGTTGCCGCGCAGCGCCGGGCTGACGACGAGGCTGAGGATCCAGCTGGAGGCGTGGAGCGGCGGGGTCGCCAGGATGTAGCCGTGGAGCGTGGTGCCGTCGTCCACGACCAGCAGATGGTCGCCGAGGGCGTCGTGGAACTGGCGGAGCGCGAAGTAGGGATAGGGGTCGTCCGGGAAGGTCTCGCGGTCGAGCCGCAGCACGTCGGGGAGATCCGCTTCCGTGATTTTTCGCAGGAAGCGGTCTCCATGAAGAGGAATCATTCCGTCCCCTTTCCGGTCCCGCGAAATTCGTGCGATATCCGCATTGATGCGACAGTATGCAGCCGCGCCCGGGGTGTGATCGGCGCGGCTTCTCCCATGGTTACCCGCTGTTTTTCGGTCATCCAAGTAGAGATCCGGACCAAATGTGGTTGACTGTGTCACGCGAACGAAATCGCGCGCAGTTCCGATATTGATCTTACCTCGCCCGTTGATGAATCTTGCGTGGCGTGGGTTTCGTTGTGCTCTCATGCTGCTACGCTGAGTTAATGACCTCGGGATCGCCTGCTGGCGTGAAGAAGCTGAACGGTGATGTCGCGTGGGAAGATTTCGACCCCCAGGCGTACATCGAGCACAATTACCGCGTCCTGCATCCGGACGACGAGGCGATCATCACCGTCGTCCGAGATCATTTCAGCGGTCATTTCGGCGGCTCGGGATCGGTGGCCTCCGGAATCGACGCCGGTGCGGGCCCCAACATCTATCCGGCGCTCAGCATGCTCCCCTGGTGCGACAAGATCACGCTCCTGGAGCGCTCGCCGGCGAACGTGCAGTATCTGAACTCCCAGGTCGAGTCGTACGGCCCCCAGTGGGACCAGTTCTGGGACGTGCTGTGCCGCGACCGGGCGTACCCCGAGCGGGTCGAGGACCCCCGCGCGCGGTTCGCGCAGACCGTCCAGCCCCGCCAGGGCAACCTCTTCGACCTCGCCCGGGGCGACGAGCGCTGGGCGATGGGCACGATGTTCTTCGTCGCCGAGTCGATGACCACCTCCGCCGAGGAGTTCCGGCAGGCCGTCGGCTGTTTCATGACCGCTCTGGAACCGGGCGCCCCGTTCGCCGCCGCGTTCATGGAGCACTCCCGGGGATACCGGGTGGGAGAGAGTGATTTCCCCGCGTTCGACGTCGACGAACAGGGAGTCCGCGAGACACTCGACATTCACGCGTCGAATGTCCAGACGCACCGGCTGGGAAAGCCGGGGGGCTTGCTGCGCGAGGGATACACGGGAATGATCGTCGCCACGGGTCATCGGAGCGACCGGTAAATGCGGAGATCCATTCGCCGTCTTCACCGTCGGGATGACATACCTGTGTGAGGGGCATGGGGATGCAGATCCAACCCAGACAGAATTTGCTGTCGATCTGGCAGGCCGTAGCACGTCAGTGTTTCCCCGGTGGAGCCTGGGATTGGGGAGAAGGGGGCGGACAGAGCAGCGTCGCCGACGCCGAGCGGCTGCTCTGCCTGCTGTATCCCGCGACCGAGGCGCCCGCATTCCGGCTCGACGCGCCCGACACCACCCAGCCCGACGTGGAGAAATCCCTGCGTCTGGTCGGTGACGCCACGGAGATCCCGGAAACGATCGTCCGGATTCTCACCGAATTCATGGAGCGCCACCGCGCCGGTGACACCCCCACCTTCTCGGGCGGGAGCTACTTCTCCGCCCTCGACGCCGAGGAGGAGCTGTCCAAGGAGCAGCGGGCCCTCGGCGTGGTCGACGCCTACAGCCTCTCCGTCACCCTGTGCCTGGCCACCCTGGGCTTTCTGAAGGTCTACCAGACCAAGACCGAGCGGCCGGGCACCCTCCAGCTGATCGAGTCCCTGCGCGAGGCGACCAGCGACCGGCTCACCGCCGCCATGGTCAACCTGCTGCGCGCCTTCACCGTCGACGTGTACACGGTCGACTCCCCGCAGGGCCAGGCGCTGTGCCGGCTCCTCGGCCAGGGCCGCATCCCGGACCGTCTGGTTCTCCAGCGGTTCCAGGAACGCTTCCGCGCCCTGCGCGCCGTCATCCGCGAGAGCGTCGTCCTCGGCGTCGACGTCGAGGAACAGCTCGGCAACGAGAACCGCCTCTTCGAATGCGGCTGGGCCTGGAGCGTCGTACGGGGCGCACCCCTGGTGGAGACCTCCGAGTCCATCGGCGAACAGCCCACCGGCATCGCCCGCGCCGTGCCGTACCTCTACTTCACCGTCGTCGCCCTCGACGGCATCCAGGACCTGTTCTCCGACCGCACCCTCGTCCTCGGACTGCTCAACCAGGAACAGCAGAAACTCGCCGACGCGCTCCGCCTGCGCTGGACCATCACCCAGCAGTACTGGTCCGGCATCGCCCGCTTCGACGACGACCGCTGGCCCCTGGAGGACATCCCCTGGCGCACCACCGGACAGCGCATGGAGTCCGAGTACTTCTCCCTGTGCGTCGCCTCCATCCTCGTCCACGACCTGGTCCGCCGCCGCGCCACCGAGGACGACCTCAACCGCACCGTCGGCATCATGGAGCGCCTCGCCGAGCGCGGACGCGTCACCGCGAGCACCACCCGCGAGGACAACGCCGTCCTGCTGCACAACCCGGGACTCGCCCTGCCGCTGGCCTCCGACCATCCCCTCGGGCCACCCATGCGGTGGACCATGACCGACTTCTCGGCCCAACTCCTCAAACGCACCATCCAGTTGTGCGCCCTCTCGCGCAACGTCGCCTCCCACACCCGGCTGCTCCAGCTCGCCGAGCGCACCATGGACCACCTGTGGCTGCGGCGCATCACCGACAACGACGGCGTCGGCCTGTGGGACAACGTGCACGCCGCGTTCCCCGACTCCGCCGACCGGCAGAACCAGCCGTCCTGGACCATCACCGAACGCGTCACCGAGTGCATGGTCGCCGCCCAGCAGCTCTACAACCAGTCGCCCATCCGCAGCGCCGAACCCACCGCGCTCGCCCACGCCCTCCTCAGCGAGGCCACCCACCTCCTCGGCACCGAGCAGCTGGAACAGCCCGCGCCCATCGCCAAGAGCCAGGAAGGGGCGGAACTCAAGGGCATCGAAGCCGACCTGCGCCGCGCCCGCTCCCTGCTCGACACCCAGCCCGGCACGTCCTGCGCGCTCGCCCTGAACGTGCTCAGCCGGCTCGACGACCTCGCCCGCGCCCGCGCGGCCGGATCCCAGGGGGTATGAGCCGTGCTCGTCTTCGCCGCCTCCGACAAGGGAGGCACCGGACGCTCCGTCACCAGTGCCAACCTCGCCTACCGACGCGCCCTCGACGGCGACGACGTCTGCTACCTCGACTTCGACTTCGGCTCGCCCACCGCCACCGCCGTCTTCGACACCCCGAACGTCATGGAGGAGGCCGAGGGCCGCGGCCTGCACGCCTACCTCAAGGGCAAGACCGGCGAACCGCTGCGCATCGACGTGTGGAGCCGCACCGAACACCCCGTCCTCAGCGACCGCCCCAGCGGCTCCGGACGCCTCGTCCTCTTCCCCGGCGACCGGGGCGGCGGCGAGTTCGTCACCGACGAGGACAACCTGCACCGCTGCGTCGACCTCTTCCTGCGCCTGCACCGCGAGTTCGACCTCGTCGTGGTCGACCTCAGCGCCGGACGCAGCTACGCCATGGACCTCGCCCTGACCGCCACCGCCCGCGAGGAACTGCGGAACATCCGCTTCCGCTGGCTCCTCTACCACCGCTGGACCCGGCAGCACGTCATGGCCGCCGCCGAACTCCTCTCCGGCCGCCAGGGCCTCCTCGGCTCCGGCATCGCCATGGGCCACGACCGCACCGCGCTCCTCGGCTCCGTCCGCGTCGTGCGCGCCGCCGTACCCGATCTGGAGTCCCCGCAGTGGGCCCAGATGCCCGCCGCGCAGTACGCCTGGATGCGCCAGTGCGACAAGCGCCTCGAAGAACTCGCCGCCTCCCTCGGCATCGGCAAGACCCGCGCCCTCGCCTCGATCCCGCTGGAACCCGTGCTCCAGATGCGCGAACAGCTCATCACCGACGAGGACGTGCTCGACAGCAAGATCGCCAACTTCAGCACCCGGCAGGCCCTGGTGGAACTGGCCGAGCGGCTCACCGACGACAAGTTCTGGGGGCAACTGTGACGGAGGCCGCCGCCGTCTTCCGGGAGACCAGCGCCGACCCGGTCACCGAATCCGTGCCGTACTCCCATCTCTCCCTGGAACTCGGCCACTTGTACATGGAGGACTTCGCCGAGGGCGCCGACCGGCTGGTGCGCCACTTCACCGCCGTACGCCCCTGGGCCGACACCGCCCGCGCCTGGGCGGCCACCGCGCTCCCCGCCGGAAAACGGCCCCGGATCAGCACCTGCTTCCTCATCGACGACTACTTCAGCCGCCTTTCCACCCCGGCCAAGCTCGTCCCCACCCTGCTGGAGGCCGCCGAGCGGGCCGGGCTCACCATCGACTACCTCGCCCGCGAGTCCGGCTGCGCGCTCGCCGACCCGGCCCGCCCCGACCGGGCCGGACTCGCCGAGTCCGTGATGCACCGCCTGGTCGAGTCACCCCCGCCCGGCAGCAACGGCTTCCGCCCGCCCGTCAGCCGTACCGGCTGGCTCACCAACGGCCGCCGCGCCCCCGCCCGGCGCACCTCCGCCGCCCTCGACGCCGACAGCGCCTGGCAGCCGCCCGCCGAGACCGAGGCGCGCGGCCACTCCGTCTTCGTCGACGTCGAACTCTGGGACGACAACGGCCCCCACCGCACCTGGTCCTGCGCCTTCCTCGCCGCCGTCTGGCAGCTCGCCCGGCTCGGCCTCCTGCGCGACGACGGCCGCGCCGTCCTCACCCCGACCCCATGGGAACGGAACCTCCCCTTCCCCGACGACTGGGACGCGCTGCCGCCCCTGCTCCGGCTCAACCCGGCCGCGCCGCCCTTCACCGCGTACTACACGTGCAGCGCGCTCCCGGTCCGCTTCCTGCCCGTCGAACACGCCGTACGCGTCATCCTCGGCCAGGTCCACGTCGACGCCGACGCGGTCGGACAGGCCGTGGAGCGGGCCCGCCAGGAGAAGGTCGCGCTGCCCGAGGGCGTCGTGGAGCGCACCTCCTACCTCTTCCCGCCGGGACTCTGACATGGCTGCCGCCCCCGCCCTGATGTGCGGCGAGGTCCGCACCTGTCTGCTGCCCACCCGCGACGCGGTGAGCGAGCGCACCGCCGCACGGCTGCTGCGGCTGCGCCCCGACGAACGTGTCCGCCTCTCCCGGCGCCCGCACCCGCACGCCCTCTCACCGGACGTGCTCACCGGCGTGGACTGCCGGCTGCCCGCCGCCAACGGCGCCCGGGCCCGTGCCATCGGCACCCTCGCCGCCCGCGCCAGCCTCACCGAGGGCCGGGTGCTCCAGGCCACCGCCCACTTCGCCGCCCCCGCGAGCGGGCCCGACCGGCGCCGGCCCTGGGGGGAGTACCTCGTCCACCCCGGCGTGCTCGTCCCGCTCGGCAAGCTCCCGGTCCGCGCGGTCGCCGACGGCTTCCTGCGCGAGGCACACGCCCCCGACCTGCTCGACACCGGCTCCGTCGCCGAGGGCATGCTGGCCCGGATCTCCCGCAACCACCGCCTCCTCGACCACGACACCCCGCTGCGCACCCCCACCACCCGGCTCAGGTGGGCCGCCCTGCCCGCCCCGGCCGGGACACCGGCCCGGCTCGTGAGCCTCACCGTCGACGACACCGACGGGCTGCGCACCATGGAACTGAGCGTCCCCGAGGACCTGCCGGCCGCCGCCGTCGCCGGGTTCTGCGAGGACCTGGCCCTGCACGACTGGCTGCTGACCACCGTGAGCGGCAAGCTCGACGGGCTGCCGCTCGCCCGCGCCGACGGCGCCGCCGCCCTCAAGGTGCTGCGCCCGCTCGTCGACCACCTGCTCCACCTCTGGATGCCCATGGCCCGCGTCGACCCGGCGCTCGGCCCGCTCTGGCAGACCCTGGAGCAGCACCCCGGCTTCAGCCGCCAGTGGCACAACCTCGTACAGCGCGTCCGCGACCAGATGGCCCTGCGGGCCCTGCTGCCCCGGGAGGCCGCCGCCCTGGCCGCCTCCTGAACCGATCGCCTGAATTCATGGGTGAGCCCACATGATCCCAACGGGGGGAGAAGCGGGATGACAGGAACGATCACCACGGGCGGCCACCACCGCCACCATGTCTCCGACACCGGGGGCCGGGAGGACGCCGGCCGCCGGTTACTGCAGAAACTGCTGGTCACGGTCGTGGCGGGCGGTGTGGTGTACGTCCTGACCACGGTGCTCGCGCCCACCGCCGAGGACGTCTGGCAGCTGGTCCTGTCGGTGCTGTGCGGGGGCGCGGTCCTGATCGTGCAGTTCATGGTGACCTTCGCGCACCAGCTCAACGACCTCAAGAGCTCCGTCGACAAACGCTTCGTGGACATCGGCCGGGCCACCAAGCTCTTCAACGAGGTCGAGAAGCTGCGCGGCGACGCGGTGCCCCGGCTCGCCGAGAGCGCCACCCTGGTCGTCTCCACCGGCCCCGAGATCCTGCACGACTTTGCGCACGAGGAGATCAACCGGCTCGCCCTCCAGATGGACGACCTGACCAACCTCACCGCCGAGTGCCCCGGCGAGAACCACGACTGGCTGCTCAGCCTCACCAAGTGCGCCCAGCGGAGCATCGACGCGATCAGCACCTCCGTCGACCAGAACTTCTGGAGCACCGAGCCCGCCGGACGCTATCTGGAGGCGCAGCGCGAGGCGATCGACGCGCGCGGGATCAAGGTCAGGCGGCTGTTCGTGGTCCGGGCTCCGGAGGACATCCCGCGTCTGGCCGACGTCTTCAAGGAACAGCGCGACGTGCGCATCGAGGTCCGCGTGGTGGCCCTCTCCTCGCTCCCGCTGCACGTCCGGCGCGGCAAGATGATCGACTTCATCATCTTCGACGGCGCCCTGTCCTACGAGATCGGCGCCGACCAGCTCAGCGTGAACTCCTGGACGACCGTGAACGCCCGCGTGGACGACGTACAGCAGCGGATCAGGCGCTTCAACGAGCTGTGGAACGCCGGGGAGGGCGGGGAGGGAGGCACACCGGAGCCCGCCGCCTCCTGAAGCGTCCCGAACCACCGGGACCGGGCCTGCGCACCGCACGCGTGCGCGAGAATGGCCCCATGAGTCTGTTCCGCGACGACGGCATCGTGCTGCGCACCCAGAAGCTCGGCGAGGCGGACCGGATCATCACGCTGCTCACCCGCGGGCACGGACGGGTACGGGCCGTGGCCCGGGGCGTGCGGCGCACGAAGTCGAAGTTCGGGGCGCGCCTGGAGCCGTTCTCGCACGTGGACGTGCAGTTCTTCGCGCGCGGCAGCGAGCTGATCGGCCGCGGCCTCCCGCTGTGCACCCAGAGCGAGACCATCGCGCCGTACGGCGGCGGGATCGTCACCGACTACGCCCGCTACACCGCCGGCACGGCCATGCTGGAGACGGCCGAGCGGTTCACCGACCACGAGGGCGAACCGGCCGTGCAGCAGTATCTGCTCCTCGTCGGCGCCCTGCGCACCCTCGCGCGCGGCGAGCACGCCCCGCATCTCGTCCTCGACGCGTTCCTGCTCCGCTCGCTCGCGGTGAACGGCTACGCGCCCAGCTTCGGGGACTGCGCGCGCTGCGGGATGCCCGGGCCGAACCGGTTCTTCTCGGTCGCCTCGGGCGGCTCGGTCTGCGTGGACTGCCGGGTCGCGGGCAGTGTCGTACCGTCCCCGCAGACCCTGGTGCTGCTCGCCGCGCTGCTTACGGGAGACTGGGAGACGGCGGACGCGGCCGAGGCGCGGCACGTCCGCGAGGGGAGCGGCCTGGTGTCCGCCTATCTGCACTGGCATCTGGAGCGCGGGCTGCGCTCCCTTCGGTACGTAGAGAAGTAAGCAGCGAAGTAAGCGGCTAGCACGGCTGAGGAGACGAGAAGCACATGGTCGTACGCGGATTTCTGGGGCGGCGGCAGCGCGAGTACAAGGCGCCCGAGCCGCACCCCTCGGGCGCGCGTGCGCCGAAGCTTCCCGGTGAGCTGATCCCCGAGCACGTCGCGATCGTCATGGACGGCAACGGGCGCTGGGCCAAGGAGCGCGGGCTGCCGCGCACCGAGGGGCACAAGGTGGGCGCCGAGCGGGTGCTCGACGTGCTCCAGGGCTCCATCGAGGTCGGTGTGCGCAACATCTCCCTCTACGCCTTCTCCACCGAGAACTGGAAGCGCTCGCCCGACGAGGTGCGCTTCCTCATGAACTTCAACCGCGACTTCATCCGCAAGACCCGCGACCAGCTCGACGAGCTGGGCATCCGGGTGCGGTGGGTGGGCCGTATGCCCAAGCTGTGGAAGTCGGTCGCCAAGGAGCTCCAGATCGCACAGGAGCAGACCAAGGACAACGACCTGCTCACCCTGTACTTCTGCATGAACTACGGCGGCCGCGCCGAGATCGCGGACGCGGCGCAGGCCATCGCGGAGGACGTGAAGGCGGGCCGCCTCGACCCGTCCAAGGTCACCGAGAAGACGCTCCAGAAGTACATGTACTACCCGGACATGCCGGACGTCGACCTCTTCCTGCGCCCCAGCGGCGAGCAGCGCACCTCCAACTACCTTCTCTGGCAGAGCGCCTACGCCGAGATGGTCTTCCAGGACGTGCTGTGGCCCGACTTCGACCGGCGTGACCTGTGGCGCGCCTGCGTCGAGTTCGCCTCCCGCGACCGCCGCTTCGGCGGTGCCGTACCGAACGAGGAGCTGCTCGCGATGGAGGAGGCGATGAAGGGCGACGATTCGGCCGGCGCCTGACCGTCCGCTTTCTCGCTTTTCCGCGGTTCCTTTGCGCGATTCCGCCCCTGGCCGGTGATCACCGGCCAGGGGCGGAGCCGTTGCGGGGCGGATGTAACCGTAAAGGGCTCGTTCAGAAGATCATCTGGTCTTACGATCCCCTCGCACGATCGTGCACAGGGTGAGGGGTGGGGCCGTGGAGCGGGAACCGGAGGCCGTCGAGGAGACGGCCGGGGATGTCGTGGAGCTGACGTACCGGCTGGAGGCCGCGGACCTCACGTCCGCGTTGCGGGCCCGGCTGCGGGTGAGCCGCACGGGGTGGGTGTTCTTCTGGGCACCCGGCGTGGTGCTCGGCGTCTTCGTGATACAGGTCGCGTTGTACGTCGCCGGATTCCACCAGCACATCTCGCTCGGCTCGATGATCACGATGCTGATCCTCACCGGGGTGCTCCCGCTCTCCCCCTGGCTGACGGGCCGCCGCCTCGCGCGCTACACCGGGCGGCAGGGCGTCTTCCGGGCCACCGTGACGGACGCCGGGGTCACGCTGGTGACCGACACCACCACCGCGACGGTCACCTGGCAGGCCCAGCCCCGCTACCGCGAGACGCCCCGGGCGTTCGTCCTGTTCAGCGGCGACGCGAACGCCACGGGCTTCACCCTGCTCCCCAAGCAGGGCCTGCCCGACCGCGCGGACGCGGACCGCCTGCGGGCGATCCTGGACCGCCACCTCGTGCGCTGCTGAGTCCTGGAGGGGAAATGGCTGGGGATGCGGTGGAGTTGACGTACCGGCCGACGCGCGAGGACTGCGCGTCGGCCGTGAGGGCCCGGATGCGGATGACCTGGATGCGGTGGGGGCGGGCCCTGCTGGTCGTCGCCGCGGGGCTCGCGCTGGCGGTGGAGGCCGCGCTGCCGGCCGGCGGGCACGGTGGGCTGCCGCCCGGGGAACTCGCGGCCGTGGTGGTGGGCGCGGTACTGCTGCTGGGGATGCCCTGGGCGACGAGCCGGAATCTCCACAGCGCTCTTGAGCGGGAGGGGGCGTTCCGGGTCACGGTGACGGAGGCCGGGCTCACACTGGTGACCGACCTGTCGGCGGAGCCGGTGACGGTGACCTGGGAGGAGCGGCCGCGCTACACGGAGACGGAACGCGTCTTCGTCCTGGCGAGCGCCGACCGCAACGCGAGCGCCTTCACCGTGCTCCCCAAGCAGGGCCTGCCCGACCGTGCGGACACGGACCGCCTGCGGGCGATCCTGGACCGCCATCTGACGCGCTGCTGAGTTCGGAGTGGACATGGAGAACGTGGAGAAGGAGACGGTGGACGACGCGGGCGTGGCGGGGGACGCGGGCGTGGTGGGTGACGTGGTGGAGCTGACGTACCGGCCGGTGGCCGCGGACTTCAGCTCGGCGCTGCGGGCACGGATGCGGATGCGCAGACAGTGGCGGCTGCAGCGGTGGCTTGTCGTCTTCGGCGGGTTCCTGCTCGTCCTGGAGGCCGTGCTGCTGGCTCTCGGGCAGCCGGGCCTGCCGCTGTTCCTGCTGGCGCTGAGCACGGCCGGTCTCGCGCTGGACCTGCTGTCCCCCTGGCTGCTGGGCCGCCGGCTCCAGCGCCTGGCCGAACGGCAGGGCGAGTGGCGGGTCACCGTGACGGAGACCGGGATCTCGGTGGCGACCGACACCACCACGACCTCCCTCACCTGGCAGGCCCAGCCCCGCTACCGCGAAACGCCCCGCGTGTTCGCCCTGTTCAGCGACGACGCGAACGCCACGGGCTTCACCCTGCTCCCCAAGCACGGCCTGCCCGCCAGCACGGACACGGACCGCCTACGGGCCCTGCTGAACCGCCACGTGACGCGCTGCTGAGTCCGCCCGGCCGGCGAAACGGCTGGAAGCCGGCCACCGACCCGCGCGAAACCCCTGCGGGGCCTTGCGGGGCCCTGCGGATGCGGGGATGCTCCGGTGACGTACGCCTGCTCGCGCTGTTGACCCGAGTCGGCCCCGCAGGTGCGGGGACGGCCCCATGTGCCGGACGTAACCGGTGCCGGCCGGGAAGTGCTCCCCGCATCCGGCGGGGATGGCCCCCCGTTCCTGGCCGAAGGCGGCCTCGGCGCCGAGTGCTCCCCGCGCGGGGATGGTCCCGAGCGCATGTACAACAGCGACGTCGGCGGCCGCTGCTCCCTGCCCGCGCGGGGATGGTCCGCACGTCGCCCTCTACGCGGGCGCCGGCCAAGTCTGCTCCCCGCCCCGGGCGGGGATGGTCCTGACCTCGTCCCCGCACCCGGGCAGCTCAACCTCTGATCCCGGCCCGCTCGGGGAGGGTCCAGGAGGGCGGAAGCCGGTGTGGAACGGGGATCGCGACCGCAGCTCGTCCCGCAGGGAGGGCCCGCAGCCGCAGGTATCAGAGGGGGGGCCGGGGTCACCCCGGTTGCCCGGATCCGCGGCTCAGCCGGAGGCGCAATCCGCGCAGGTGCCGAAGATCTCCACCGTGTGGGCCACGTTCACATACCCGTGTTCCGAGGCGATCGCCTCCGCCCACTTCTCCACCGCCGGGCCCGCCACCTCGACCGCCTTGCCGCAGGTGCGGCAGACGAGGTGGTGGTGATGCTCGCCGGTGGAGCAGCGGCGGTAGACGGACTCGCCGTCGGAGGTGCGCAGGACGTCGACCTCGCCGGCCTCGGCGAGGGACTGAAGCGTGCGGTACACGGTGGTGAGCCCCACCGAGTCGCCCTTGTGCTTGAGCATGTCGTGCAAGTCCTGCGCGCTGCGGAACTCGTCGACCTCGTCCAGGGCCGCCGCCACCGCTGCGCGCTGCCGGGTCGCGCGGCCCTTCACGGGCGGTCCAGCGGTCGTCACCGGGTGCCTCCTCATGTCTGCGCCTCTGACCGGGCCATTGTGCCAGCCCGGACCCCACCGGGTCAGACGCCGACCTCGTCCCCGGCCGCCCGCGTGGCCGGAATCGCGCACTCCGCCGGGTCCCCGGGCCCCGGTGCCGTACGGGCGCGTCGGCGGCCCACGGGCGCCGCCAGCACGGCCAGCACCGCGAACGCGGCGATGGTGAGCAGCACGATCGTGGCCCCGGGCGGGACGTTGACATAGAACGAGGTGACCGTGCCGCCGAGCGAGACCACCACCCCGATCGCCACCGCGAGGCCGAGCGTCGTCACGAAGCCCCGGGTGAGCTGCTGCGCGGCCGCCACGGGGACGACCATCAGCGCGGAGACCAGGATCAGCCCCACCACCCGCATCGCCACGGTGACCGTGACCGCCGCGGTGACGGCGGTGAGCAGGTTCAGCGCCCGCACCGGCAGCCCGGTGACCCGCGCGAACTCCTCGTCCTGGCTGACGGCGAACAGCTGCCGCCGCAGCCCCAGCGTCACCGCGATGACCAGCGCGGCCAGCACCACGATCGCGGTCACGTCGGAGGGTGCGACCGTGGCGAGGGAGCCGAAGAGGTACGTGGAGAGGTTGGCGGTGGAACCCCCCGGCGCGAGGTTCACCAGCATCACACCGCCCGCCATGCCGCCGTAGAAGAGCATGGCCAGCGCGATGTCGCCGCGTGCGCGGCCGTACCAGCGGATCAGCTCCATGAGCACCGAGCCCGCGACCGAGACCAGCGTGGCCATCCACACCGGCGAGGAGTGCAGCAGGAAGCCGAGGCCGACGCCGGTCATCGCGACGTGCCCGATGCCGTCGCCCATGAGCGGCTGGCGGCGCTGGACGAGGTGGATGCCGATCGCGGGCGCGGTGATGCCGACCAGGACGGCCGCGAGGAGCGCCCGCTGCATGAAGGCGTAGTTCAGGAGGTCCATCAGCTCAGCAGTCCCATGCGGATCGGTGCGGCGCCCTCGGGGGCGTGCGGATCAAGGCAGTGGTGCGAAGCACCTCCGCCAAGGGCGGTGGTGGGCGACGGGTGGGCATGGTCGTGGCCCGGGAGCGCGTGCTGGCCGACGGCCTTCGGGGGCGGGCCGTCGTGCAGCACGCAGCCGTCGCGCAGGACGATCGCGCGGTCGATCAGCGGCTCCAGCGGGCCCAGCTCGTGCAGGACGAGCAGCACGCTCGCCCCGCCCGCGACCTGCTCGCGCAACGTCGTGGCCAGCACCTCCTGGCTGGCGAGGTCCACGCCCGCCATCGGCTCGTCCATGATCAGCAGCTCGGGATCGGAGGCCAGCGCCCGCGCGATCAGCACCCGCTGGTGCTGCCCGCCGGAGAGCGCGGTCACCGAGTCCCCGGCGCGGTCCGTCATGCCGACCAGTTCGATAGCCCGGCGCACCGCCTCCCGGTCCGCCTTGCGGAAGGGGCCGAAGCGGGTCCGGGACAGCCGCCCGGAGGAGACGACCTCGGTCACGGTGACGGGCACGCCCCCGGCCGCGCTGGTGCGCTGCGGTACGTACCCCACGCGCGCCCACTGGCGGAAGGACTTCAGCGGCGTGCCGAACAGCTCCACCGAGCCGGATACGGCCGGCACCTGTCCGATGGCGGTGCGTACGGCGGTGGACTTGCCGGAGCCGTTGGCGCCGAGCAGCGCGACGACCTCGCCGCGCCCCACGGTCACGTCGACGCCGCGCAGGACGGGACGGCCGCCGAGTTCGGCGCGGATGCCGCGCAGTTCCAGTACGTAATCGGTGCCGGCCGTGGTCATTTCGCCCCCAGTGCCTTCTGCAGGGCCTTGAGGTTGGCCTCCTGGACGGCGAAGTAGTCCCGGCCGCGCGACTTCCCGGTGATGCCCTCGATGGGGTCGAGCACGTCCGTCTTCAGACGGCCGTCCCCGGCGATGGTCTTCGCGGTCTTGTCGCTGACCAGCGTCTCGTAGAAGACGGTGGTGACGCCGTCGGCCTTCGCGAGCTTCTGGAGGTCCCGCACGTGCGCCGCGCTCGGCTCCGACTCGGGGTCGAGGCCGCTGATGGCCTCCTCGGTGAGGCCGTAGCGCTCGGCGAGGTAGCCGAAGGCGGCGTGGGTGGTGATGAAGACCTTCGTCCTGGTGTGCGCGAGGCCGTCCTTGTACTGGGTGTTCAGCTCGTCGAGCCGCTTGACCAGGGCGTCGGTGTTCTTCGCGTAGGCGGCCTTGTGCTTCGGGTCGGCCTTCTCGAAGGCGCGGCCGACACCCTTGGCGACCTGGGCGTAGCGCACCGGGTCGAGCCAGATGTGCGGGTCCTTGCCCGTCTCCTCGTCGTCGTGGCCGCCCTCGGCGTGCTCGGCGGCATGGCCGCCCACCTCGGTGCCGTGCTCCTCCAGCGTGGTCAGCGTCGCCGCGTCGACCTTGGTCTTGACCGGCGAATCGGCCACCGCCCGGTCGACCGACGGCTGGAGCCCCTTCAGATAGAGGACCGCGTCGGAGTCCTGGAGCCCGGCTATCTGCTGCGGGCTGATCTCCAGGTCGTGCGGCTCCTGGCCGGGGGTGGTCAGCGTCGTCACGTGGACGTGGGAGCCGCCTATCTCGTTCGCCAGGAAGGCCATCGGATAGAAGGAGGCGACGACGTCCAGCTTGTCCGTGCTCCCCGCCGCGCTCGCACCACCCGAGCAGCCGGTGAGCGCGCCGAGGCCCAGCGCGGTGGCGGCCGCGAGCGCGGACCCGGATATGAGGCGTCGTCGTACGTTCATGACAGTCATTTTCAACAAAGATGGAAACCGTTGTCAACAAGCTGTCCGGCGTCTTGCGATGCGGGCGCCCGCGAGAGAAGTTTGGGAAGGGCTTGGGTGGCCTTGGGTGATCTTGCGCAGGCCCTGGGCGCTCACGGACGGGGGCCGATTTGGCCGAGGGGGAGCCTGCGCCGGTAACCTGAATCATTCGCTGGAAGCATCTCGCTTCAACGCCCGTCGTCGTAATGAAGAGAGCACCGTGGCCGCCGACAAGATCGACACCATCGTCAGCCTGAGCAAGCGCCGTGGCTTCGTTTTCCCCTGCAGTGAGATCTACGGCGGACAGCGTGCCGCCTGGGACTACGGACCGCTGGGTGTCGAGCTCAAGGAGAACATCAAGCGTCAGTGGTGGCGCTACATGGTGACGTCGCGCGAGGACGTGGTCGGTCTCGACTCGTCCGTCATCCTGGCCCCCGAGGTCTGGGTCGCCTCCGGTCACGTCGCCACCTTCACGGACCCGCTGACCGAGTGCACCTCGTGTCACAAGCGGTTCCGCGCGGACCACCTGGAAGAGGCGTACGAGGAGAAGAAGGGCCACGCCCCGGCGAACGGCCTGGCGGACCTGAACTGCCCCAACTGCGGCAACAAGGGCACCTTCACCGAGCCCAAGCAGTTCTCCGGTCTGCTCTCCACCCACCTCGGCCCGACCCAGGACTCCGGCTCCGTCGCCTACCTGCGCCCCGAGACCGCCCAGGGCATCTTCACCAACTTCGCCCAGGTGCAGACCGCCTCGCGCAAGAAGCCGCCGTTCGGCATCGCGCAGATGGGCAAGTCCTTCCGCAACGAGATCACGCCCGGCAACTTCATCTTCCGGACCCGCGAGTTCGAGCAGATGGAGATGGAGTTCTTCGTCAAGCCGGGCGAGGACGAGGAGTGGCAGGAGTACTGGATGCAGCAGCGCTGGAACTGGTACACCGGGCTCGGCATGCGCGAGGAGAACATGCGCTGGTACGAGCACCCGAAGGAGAAGCTCTCCCACTACTCCAAGCGCACCGCCGACATCGAGTACCGCTTCTCGTTCGGCGGCTCGGAGTGGGGCGAGCTGGAGGGCGTCGCCAACCGGACCGACTACGACCTCGGCGCCCACTCCAAGGCCTCCGGCCAGGACCTCTCCTACTTCGACCAGGAGGCCGGCGAGCGCTGGACCCCCTACGTCATCGAGCCCGCCGCCGGTGTCGGCCGCACCATGCTGGCCTTCCTCCTCGACGCCTACACCGAGGACGAGGCGCCCAACGCCAAGGGCAAGATGGAGAAGCGCGTCGTGCTGCGCCTCGACCACCGCCTGGCCCCGGTCAAGGTCGCGGTGCTCCCGCTCTCCCGGAACCCCGAGCTGTCCCCGAAGGCCAAGGGCCTCGCCCAGGCGCTGCGCCAGAACTGGAACATCGAGTTCGACGACGCCGGCGCCATCGGCCGCCGCTACCGCCGTCAGGACGAGATCGGTACGCCGTTCTGTGTGACCGTCGACTTCGACACGCTCGAGGACAACGCGGTGACCGTGCGCGAGCGCGACACGATGAAGCAGGAGCGCGTCTCCCTCGACCAGATCGAGGGCTACCTCGCGGCCCGTCTCATCGGCGCCTGACCTTTTCATCTCCGCCCACCCTCCTGTCCGGTCCTCCGGGCCGGAGGGTGGGCTTTTTCGTGCCCGCTTCCGGTGTCCGAGGGGCTTCTACCCACGATCCGCTGACAAATAACAGATGACAGATATTGAATTCTGTCAGCCGTCGTGCCAGGCTGGACGCATGACGATCCCCACGCGAAATCTCGGAACCACCGGCCCTCAGGTCTCCGCCCTCGGCCTCGGCTGCATGGGCATGTCCGGTATGTACGGCGAGGCCGACCGCCCGGAGGCCATCGCCACCGTGCACGCCGCGCTGGAGGAGGGCGTCACCCTCCTCGACACCGGCGACTTCTACGGCATGGGGCACAACGAACTCCTGGTCGGCGAGGCCCTGCGCACCGCCCCGGCCCACCTGCGGGACAACGCGGTGCTGAGCGTGAAGTTCGGCGCCCTGCGCGACCCGGACGGCGCCTGGCTGGGCTTCGACGGCCGCCCCGCCGCGGTGAAGACCTTCGCCGCCTACTCCCTCCAGCGCCTCGGCGTGGACCACATCGACATCTACCGCCCCTCCCGCCTCGACCCGGACGTGCCGATCGAGGAGACGGTCGGCGCCGTCGCGGAACTGGTCGAGAAGGGCTGGGTCAGGCACATCGGCCTCAGCGAGGTCGGCCCCGACACCATCCGCCGGGCGGCGGCGACGGCCCCCATCAGCGACCTCCAGATCGAGTACGCGCTGATCTCCCGGGGCCCCGAGCGCGAGATCCTGCCCACCCTGCGTGAGCTGGGCATCGGCGTCACGGCGTACGGCGTCCTGTCGCGCGGACTGCTCTCCAACCACATCACCGCCGACCGCGGCTTCGCGGCCAACGACTTCCGCGCCTTCTCCCCCCGCTTCCAGGGCGAGAACTTCCAGCACAACCTGACCCTGGTCGATGCCCTGCGCAAGATCGCGGAGCAGAAGGGCGCGAGCGTCGCCCAGATCGCCATCGCCTGGGTGCTCTCCCGGGGCGACGACATCGTGCCGCTGGTCGGCGCCCGCACCCGTGAGCGGCTGTCGGAGGCGCTGGGCGCGCTCGACGTGACCCTGGACGCGGCCGACCTCGCGGCCATCGAGGAGGCCGTGCCGGCGGACGCGGCGGCGGGGGAGCGGTATGCCCCGGCCCAGATGGCGATGCTCGACAGCGAGCGGTGAGCCGGGGCCGCGGTGTCCGGCGCGGCGACTGGCGAGGTGACAGGCGCGGTGTCCGGCGAAAGGAGCCGTCTGCGCCGGTCACGGCCGCCTTCCCGCCAGGTACGGTCTAGGACATGGCAGCGACCGAGACCCTGACCGCCGAGCGCATCCTCGAAGCGACCGAGGAGGTGCTGCGCCGCCACGGCCCGGCCAAGGCCACCGTGGTCGACGTGGCCCGCGCGCTCGGTGTCAGCCACGGCAGCGTCTACCGCCACTTCCGCACCAAGGCGGCACTGCGCGAAGCGGTGACCAAGCGCTGGCTGGACCGGACCTCGCTCACGCTGGCCGGCATCGCCGGAGCACCCGGCCCTGCCGAGGAGCGGCTGCGCGACTGGCTGTCCGCCCTGTTCGAGGCCAAGCGGCACAAGGCGGGCGACGACCCCGAACTGTTCGCCACCTACAGCGTCCTCGCCGACGAGAGCGGCGCCACGGTCGGCGAGCACATCACCGACCTCACCACCCAGCTCACCGCCATCATCGAGGCCGGCGTCGACGCGGGCGCCTTCCGCCCGGCCGACCCCTCCGCCGAGGCCCGCGCCGTCTTCCAGGCCACGGCCCGCTTCCACGACCCCTGCCACGCGCGCGAGTGGCAGCGGCCGGAGATCGAGACGGACTTCGAAGCGGTGGTGGGGCTGCTGATACGGGGGTTGCGGGCGCCCGAGTAGGCCGCGGGCCGCTGCGCGGGTGCGGTGCGGTCGCTGCGGGGCTGGGTCGCCGGTCAGGCCGTGACCCGCCAGAAGTCGCGCATCGCCTCCGGTGGGGTGGGGCCGGTCATGACGACTGGGGTGAGCAGGACGGTGACCTTGCCGGTGGCCGGGACCAGGTGGGCCGCGGTGCCGGTGCCGCCGACCCAGCCGTAGCGGCCGGGGACGGTCCAGGGGTCGGTGCGGGCGACGTCCACCGAGCCGCCGTAGCCCCAGCCCTGGCCCTCCAGGAAGAGGGGGCTGGCCTCACGCTGGGCCGGGGTGAGGCGGTCGGTGGTCATCCGGGTCACGGAGTCCGGGGAGAGCACGCGGCGGCCCTCGGGGCTCTCGCCGCGTGCGAGGAGCATGCGGGCGAAGGCCAGCCAGTCGTCGGCGGTGGAGACCAGACCGCCGGCGCCGGAGGGGAAGTCGGGCATCCGGCGCCAGTCGTCCACGCGGTCGTCGTCGAACTCGGCGGTGCCGTCCTCACCCGGGCGGAAGGCCGAGGCGAGCCGCCCCCAGTCCCGTTCGGGCACGCGGAACCCGGTGTCCTTCATGCCGAGGGGCCCGAAGAGCCGCTCGGCCATGAAGTCCGGGAGCGTGCTGCCGGAGGCCCGCGCGATCAGGGCGCCCTGGAGGTCGGAGGCGGTGTTGTAGAGCCAGGTCTCGCCGGGCCGGCTCAGCATTGGCACCTTGGCGAGTTCGGCGAGCCAGGTGTCCAGGGGCGGGTAGGTGTGCGGGAAGCGGCCGTTCTGCACGGCGAACAGCGCGGTGACCGCGGGCAGCGAGAAGTCGGCGGGGAAGCCCCAGCCGGGACGGGAGCTGAGCAGATCCTCCACGGTGATGGACCGTTCGGCCGGGACCACGTCGTCCACCGGGCTCTCCGGCGTCCGCACCATCAGCGGCGCGGCCAGTTCCGGCAGCCACTGTTCCACCGGGTCCTCCAGCGCGACCCGGCCGTCCTCGACCAGCATCATCAGCGCGGCGGCGGTGAGGGGCTTGCTGACGGAGGCGATCCGGAACAGCGAGTCACGGGCCATCGGCACCTTCCGGCCCCCGTCCGCGTGCCCGACGGTCACCACCTCGACCTCGTCCCCGCGTGCGACCAGCGCGACCGCGCCGGGGAGGCGGCCGTCGTCGACGTAACGGCGCAGGGTGTCGTGCGGTGCGGTCATGGGGGTCGCCTTCCGGTCGGCGCGGGTCGCGGGTCGCGGGTCGCGGGCCGTCAGGGTGTACGACTCCCACGGCCGCGCCGAATCATCGCCGCGCGGGGTCGACGGTCGCCTGATGGGCCTCGGCGAGATGCGCCGCGGCCTTCTCCAGGTGCTCCCCGGCCCGGCCCCACGGCAGGAACCGCGTCCCCTCCCGCCAGCCGCAGGTCCCGCAGCTGATCACCCGCGAGAGCCCGCTCTGCCGTACCCCCACCTCGTGCACGCGCCCGTGCCGGTCCCATCGCCGCACACTTCCCGTACCCCTGCTCTCCATGGCGGGAGTGTGCAGCACGGGAGGCGGGGCGTGGGCGGGAACAGGGGGTGAGGCCCGTTACACCGGGCGGACATGTGGGGCCCACAGCGCGGACATGTGGCGGGCCCACATAGGGGCCCCGTATATGCCCCCTCGCCTGTGTCCGTTCACCTGTGGCCTCTCACCCCACCTCCCTCGGCAGCCGCAGGCTCAGCAGCCCCGTGACGAGGATGGCGCCCAGCTGGGTGGCGAGCGCGGCGAGCAGGGCGTCGCGCATCCCCAGCCGGGGGATCAGGCTCAGGAACAGCGCGCCCAGGGTGGCCACGCCGAGGGCGAGGGACGCCTGCTGGGTGGTCGTCAGGACACCGCCGCCCACGCCGGCGCGGGCGGACGGTACCTCCGCGAGGACGATGCGCATCAGGTTCGGCAGCTGGAGCGCCTGTCCGGCTCCGGCGACGGCCGCGCCCGGCAGTAGTGTGCCGAGGCCCAAGTGCGGCCAGTCGCCCCACACGGCCAGCGCGATGAGCAGGATGCCGAGGCCCTGCAGCACGGACCCGGTCGCGACCACCCGCGTGCCGAAGCGGGCGATCAGCCGCGGCCCGGCCAGCGAGACGAGCAGGAACGCCACCGCCATCGGCGCGAGCGCCAGCCCCGCCGCCACCGGCCCGAGCCCCGCCCCCTGCTGGAGGCTCAGCGCGATCACGAACATGAACCCGCTGAAGCCCAGCGAGAACGGCACGATGATCAGCAGCCCGCGCCGCAGCGACGGCGCCGCGAACAGGCTCGGCGGCAGCAGCGGGGTCTGCCCCCGCCGGTCCGCGCGGCGCTCGACGGCGTAGAACGCCCAGGCCGCGACCGGGCAGGCGGCCAGCGACAGCCAGGTCCACAGCGGCCAGCCGGTCGCGCGGCCCTCGGTCAGCGGGGCGAGCAGCGCGAGGAGGGCGACGGCGAGCAGGACGGTGCCGGGCACGTCCACCGGTTCGGGGTGCCGGGAGCGGGTGTCGGGGACGCGGCGGACGGCGAGCACCAGACCGAGGACGACCACGGGCACGTTGACGAGGAAGATCGACCGCCAGCCGGTGCCGGCGATGTCGGCGGCCACCAGGACGCCGCCCAGAATCTGCCCGATCACCATGGAGAGCCCCGCCGTCGCGCCGTACAGGCTCATCGCGCGGGCGCGGCGGCCGCCGGCCGTCGTGGCCTGGATGGTGGCGAGCACCTGCGGGAGCATCATCGCGGCCGCCGCGCCCTGCGCGGCCCGCGCCGCGACCAGGCTCCACGCGCCCGGCGCGAGTCCGCACGCCAGCGAGGTCAGGCCGAAGGCGGCCATTCCGGCGAGGAACAGCCGCCGCCGGCCGAAGAGGTCGCCGAGCCGGCCGCCGAGGACGAGCAGGACGGCGTAGGTGACGCCGTACCCGGCCACGACCAGCTCAAGGACGGCCTCGCTCGCGTGGAGGTCGGCGCCGATGGCGGGCAGGGCGACGTTGACGATGAAGAAGTCGACCAGCGGGAGTGCCGCGGCCAGCAGGACGGTCAGCAGGCCCGGCCCGGTGAGGGTGGGTGCCGCCGCCGGGGCGCGCACGGTGGGCGCGCCGGTGAGGGTCTCGGTCATGTCCCCGAGCCTGCGCCGTGGCGTAGACGGGTACCAGAGTGTTCTCATCCTGGTACCGGAACTACCCGCCCATCCCCTCCGTCCGGCCCGGCAGATCCGTCGACCTGGTACTGATTCCCGCTCATCCTGGTGGCAGAAGTACCTGGAAACGGGGTGGGCGCGGGCGCATTCTGGAACCATGTCGACCATGGCCCAGGACATCACCGCCCCCGTGACCCAGAGCGCGGAGATCCGGCGCCATGAGCTGGCCACGTTCCTGCGCAGCCGCCGTGAGCGCATCTCGCCCGAGCAGGTGGGGCTGCCCCGGGGAGCCCGGCGCCGTACGCCGGGACTGCGCCGGGAGGAGGTCGCGCACCTCTCCGCGGTGGGCGTCACCTGGTACACGTGGCTGGAGCAGGCCCGCAACATCCAGGTCTCGGTCCAGGTCCTCGACGCCCTCGCCCGTACCCTGCTGCTCGACCCCAGCGAACGGGCCCACCTCTTCCAGCTGGCCGGGGCCACCGACCCCACGCCCGCCGCGAGCTGCCCGAGCCTCACCCCGGCCCTGCGGGACGCGCTGCGCCAGATGGATCCGTACCCCGCCGCCGTGCAGAACAGCCGCTACGACATCCTGGCCTACAACCGCGCGTACGCCCGGCTGCTGTGCGACCTGGACGCCGTCCCGCCGGAGGACCGCAACTGCGTGCTCCTCGCCTACACCCACCCCGACTGGCGCTCCTCGATCGTCCACCTCGACGACGCCCTCCGCCTGATGGCCGCCCGCCTCCGCGCCTCCCTCGCCGGCCACCTCGGCGAACCGGCCTGGAAGGTCCTGCTGAAGCGCCTCCAGACCATCCCCGAGTTCCGCGAGAACTGGGAGCGGTACGAGGTCGTCGGCAACCGCTCCAAGACGAAGGAATTCCTCAACCGGTACGTGGGTCACCTGACGCTGGAACACACCGACCTCTGGCTCAGCCCCGACCCGGGTCCCCGGATGGTGATCTACACCCCGAAGAACGAGGAGACGCGGGTGCGGCTGGAGCGGCTTTACGAGCTGGCGTGCGCGGCGGGGTGAACGGGCGGGACCCCCTGCTGGCCGCGGAGCTGGAGCGGTACGACTGGTCCGCTCACCGCTCGTTCCTCGGCGGGGCGGAGCGCCTGCCGGAAGCCGTCGAGCGGCTCGCCTCGGCCGAGTCGGCGCGGGAGGCGGACGCCGCCTGGTCGGAGATCGACAGCATCGCGCTCGTACAGGGCCGCCTCTCGGAGTGCGCCCTGCCGCTGACCTCGTGCCTGATCGCGGGGCTGGAGAGTGCCGGGGCGGAGGGACACAGGCGCATGACCGACCTCCTCGCCACCATCGCCGGCGGCCACGACGATCACGTGGACACCGGCCTGGTGGGCCCGGTGTCGGTACGGGAGTGCGTGCGGCGGATGACGGACCGGCTCGGGCTGTTCGCCGCCGACCTGAAGGCGCACGGGAATCCGAGCTGCGTGGACGTGCTGCTCATGTGCGGGGTGTACGACGCGTCCGTCAGGGACCGCGTCTCCGGCGTCCTCCGGGAGGCCCTCGCACTGCGGTCCTGCGCGCGGATCACGGACCTGATCGAAGCCTCCCTGGCGGACCTGCACGAGTAGGCGGCCCCGCGTACGGGCGCCCGGATCAGGCCCGCCCCGCCCCCACCGTCTCCCGTACCTCCGGCGCCTCCAGCCGCTCCGCCGTGCGCGTGGCCGTACCCCGGGCCCAGCGGCCGCTCGTGACGTAGCCGAGGACCAGGACCGTCGCGCCGCAGGCCGTCAGGATCCACCAGCCGGGGCGGGCGGCGGAGACGAAGGTGTCGCGGTACGGGGAGTCGCCGATGCCGGAGGCCAGGACCGCGCCGACCACCGCGACGCCCAGGGTCTGGCCGAGCTGGCGGCTGGTGGAGGCCACCGCCGCAGCCACGCCCGCCTGGGCGCGCGGCATGCCGGAGACCGCCGTGTTGGTGATCGGGGCGTTGACGAAGCCGAAGCCGATGCCGAAGAGGACGTAGCCGGCGAGGAGCGTGAGGTTGGAGGTCTCCGCCTCGAAGGCGGCGAAGAGGACACCGCTCAGGGTCATCGCGGCGCCTGCCAGCAGGAGCGGGATGCGGGGACCCCGGCTGCCGACCAGCCGGCCGGAGAGCGGGGCGCACAGGAGGGTCGGGACTGCCATCGGGAGCATCCACAGGCCCGCGTGGAGCGCGTCCAGACCGCGTACGTTCTGGAGGTACAGCGTCGAGAGGAACAGGAAGCCGCCCAGCGCCGCGAAACCGCTCACCGCTATCACCGTCGCCCCGCTGAAGGGCGCCGAGCGGAAGAAGCGCAGGTCGATCAGGGGTTCCGCGCGGCGGGGCTCGTAGCGGAGCAGGGTGAGCAGCGCGGCCAGCGCCACCGCGCCGAAGGGCAGTACCGTCGCCGCGCCCGCGTCCGGCGCCTCGATGATCGCGTACGTCAGCGAGCCGAACAGGACGATCACCAGGAGCTGGCCGACCGGGTCCACGCGGCGCGGCTTCGGCGCGCGGGACTCGGGGACGAAGCGGAGCGTGAGGAGCAGGGCCGCCGCGCCCACCGGCAGGTTGACCCAGAAGATGGAGCGCCAGCCGACCGACTCCACCAGCAGCCCGCCGACCAGCGGGCCCGCCGCCATGGAGATGCCGACCACCGCGCCCCACGCGCCGATGGCCCGCGCCCGCTCGCGCGGGTCGGTGAAGGTGTTGGTGATGATCGACATCGCGACCGGGTTGAGCATCGAGCCGCCCACCGCCTGGATCATGCGGAAGACGACGAGCAGTTCGAGATTCGGCGCCAGTGAGCAGAGCAGGGAGCCGACGGTGAAGACCGTCAGGCCGGTCAGGAAGACCCGTTTGCGGCCGATCCGGTCGGCGGTCGAGCCCGCGAGCATCAGCAGCGAGGCGAGCGCCAGGGTGTAGGCGTCGATCGTCCACTGGAGGCCGGAGGTGGTCGCGTGCAGTTCGCGCTGCATCGAGGGGAGCGCGACATTCAGGGCGGTGTTGTCGAGGCTCACGATCAGCAGGCTCATGCAGCAGATCGCGAGCACGAGCAGCCGCCGCCGGTGGCTGAGCTCGGGCATGGGCTCCATCGTACGCCCATTTCAATAGTGCGGCTAACTAATTACCAATGCACGGATATCGGCGAAAGGGCGGGCACGCGAGGGACATGGGGGACAATGGACGACGGCCCACGCCCCACCGGCCACCGCCGCACGACCGGCACGGCCACCGCCGTACGCCCCCCATCCGACCCGGAGCCCCTGATGAACCAGCCCCTCTCCATCGGCCCGCACGCCGTGGCGCCGCCCGTCGTGCTCGCACCCATGGCGGGGATCACCAACGCGCCCTTCCGCACCCTGTGCCGGGAGTTCAGCGGGGGCAAGGGGCTGTTCGTCAGCGAGATGATCACCACCCGGGCGCTGGTCGAGCGCAACGACAAGACCATGCAGCTGATCAGGTTCGACGCGAGCGAGAAGCCGCGCTCGATCCAGCTGTACGGCGTCGACCCGGCCACCGTCGGCAAGGCCGTCCGCATGATCGCGGAGGAGGGCCTGGCCGACCACATCGACCTGAACTTCGGCTGCCCGGTCCCCAAGGTCACCCGCAAGGGCGGCGGCTCGGCGCTGCCGTACAAGCGGAACCTGCTGCGCGCCATCCTGCGCGAGGCCGTCTCCGGCGCCGGTGACCTGCCGGTCACCATGAAGATGCGCAAGGGCATCGACGACGACCACATCACCTACCTCGACGCCGGCCGCATCGCCGTCGAGGAGGGCGTCACCGCCATCGCGCTGCACGGCCGCACCACCGCCCAGCACTACGGCGGCACCGCCGACTGGGAGGCCATCGCCCGGCTCAAGGAGCACGTCCCGGAGATCCCGGTGCTCGGCAACGGCGACATCTGGTCCGCCGAGGACGCGCTGCGCATGGTCCGCGAGACCGGGTGCGACGGCGTGGTCGTCGGACGCGGCTGCCTCGGCCGGCCGTGGCTGTTCGCGGACCTGGTCGCCGCCTTCGAGGGGCGTACGGACGAGCTGGCGCGGCCGGGGCTGAAGGAGGTGGCCGACGTCATGGTCCGGCACGCCACCCTGCTCGGCGAGTGGCTCGGCGACGAGGCCAAGGGTGTGGTCGACTTCCGCAAGCACGTCGCCTGGTACCTCAAGGGCTTCGCGGTCGGCTCCGAGATGCGCAAGCGGCTCGCGATCACCTCGTCGCTGGAGGCGCTGCGCGCCGGGCTCGACGAGCTGGACCTCGACCAGCCCTGGCCCACCGGAGCGGACGGCCCGCGCGGGCGTACGTCCGGCAACAACCGGGTGGTGCTGCCGGACGGCTGGCTGAAGGACCCGTACGACTGCGCGGGCGTCGGTGAGGACGCGGAGCTGGACACGTCCGGCGGCTGAGCACAGCCCCGGAACGCCGTTCGGGAACGCGAAGAAGGGCTGAACCGCTCGGGGGTTCAGCCCTTCTTCATGTCCTTCGAGTCCGGGGGCTCGGGCGGGCTCAGCCCTTCTTCGGGTGCGGGGTGGAGCCGTACGCCGTCAGGAAGCGGTCGCGGAACGCGCTCATCTTCCACACCGGGGCGTCGTGCGCCGGGCGCAGGCCGTCCGACCAGCCCCAATTCGCGACCTTGTCGAGGACCTTCGGGTCCTTGGCGACGATGGAGATCGGCACGTCACGGCTGGCGTGGTTGCCGCTGACGCGGGCGATGGGCTGGTGGTCGCCGAGGAAGACCAGCACGGTGTCCTTGCTGCCGTAGCGGGTCAGCCACTCGGTGAGCGCGGTGACCGAGTACTGGATCGACTTGCCGTACTCCTGGCGGGACTTGGTGGTGTCCGCGATGACGTCCGCCGACTTGTTGCCCGCCGCCTCGATGCCCTTGAAGATCGAGCCGTCGCCCAGCTGGTCCCAGCCGACCATCTTCGGGATCGGGGCCCACGGCTGGTGGCTCGAGGTCAGGATGACCTCCGACATCAGGGACTTGCCGTCGGTGCGCTTCTTGCCGTGGACGCGCTTCTGGAACTGCTCCAGGGCGTACTGGTCGGGCATCGTGGACCAGCTGAACTTCGGTCCCTTGTAGCCGAGTTCGAAGGCGTTGTAGACCTTGTCGAGGCCGTAGTAGCTCTGCTCCGGCCAGGCCTTCTGGACGCCCGGCATGACGCCGACGGTGTCCCAGTCGCCGGTCTTCTTGAACACCTTGGTGAGGCTGAGGTGGTCGCTGGCCATCACCGTGCGGTAGCGCTGCTGGTTGCTGATCCACAGGCCGGACAGGGTGGTCGAGTGGCCGAGCCAGCTGCTGCCGCCGTACGTCGCGGAGGTCAGCCAGCCGCTCTTGGCGTGGTAACCGGCCTTCGCCAGCGCCTTGGTGCGCACGTCCAGGGTCTTGTCCACGCCGGGCGCCATGATCGGGTCCTCGATCGCGCTGCGGCCGTAGCTCTCGATGAACGTGAAGAGCATGTCCTTGCCGCGCAGGTCGGGCACGAGCTGGGCGGGGGGCGTGTTGCCGAAGGCGTCCACCTTCGCGACCTTCCCGAACTCCGCCTCGTCCCGCAGGCTGTCGGCCACCCGCTTGGCCTGGCTCTGCATGACCACGGCGGTGGTGTCCGAGGCGAACGGCAGGCCGCCCATCTCCAACCCGAGGGAGGAGCAGGTGATCCAGGCGACACCGGCGATCAACGTGGCGCGGGTGGCGGTGCTTTGGTGCCGGGCCACGAGGTTGCTCAGCCGTACGACCGAGAGGGCCAGCGCGACGAACATCAGCAGCACGACGACGATCAGGCCTGCCGTCGCCGCGAGCGTCGCCGTCCGGCCGAGGGAGTCCTCCAGGTACGACTGCGCGTCGCCGAGCAGGGTCCAGTCCAGGACCATGTTGAAGTTCCGGCCCAGGTACTGGTGGAAGCCCATGTCCAGCCAGTTCAGCACCGTCACCACGGCGAGTACGACACCGGAGACGGCGGCGAGGATCACCCTGGGCCGGCGCGGCAGCGCCAGCATCACCGCGGCCCCGACGATCGCCTCCCCGGGCAGCCGCAGGAACTTGGCGGGCCCGATCCCGACGACGCTACTGGGCATCACGAGCGCCATGACGACGAGGATCGCGGCGACGACGGTGAGCGCGAGGGAGAGCCCCTGGGCGGCACGGGGGTTGTTCGCCCGCCAACGGGCCGACCAGGAAGGGGACTTGGTGGGAGCGGTGGCAGTCCGGTTGCCGTCCTGCGCCGGGCTGTCGCCTGCGTCGGTGCCCGGAGCCTTGTCCGCACCGGAGGCCGAGCCCGTCACGTCCTGAACAGCCGCCGGACTCCCGCCCGGGGCCGCACCTTCAGGAATCTCCCCGATGGCGACCTTCGCCCCCTCCGAGGCGTCCGCGTCCCGCGAGGGGCCGGTCGCGCCGTCCCCGCCGGGGGAGTTGTCGCTCGCCGCCCGGGACGACTTTCCGTTCGCGCGGGGCGTGGGGGTTGCTTCGGTGGTGTCGTCCTGAGCGGTGTCCGTGTCCGTGCCTGCGGCGGGGGTGGCGGCTTCGGTCGTCGGGGTGTCCCCGGTGGGGGAGTTGTCGCTCGCCGCCCGGGGCGACTTTCCGTTCACGCGAGGCGCGATGGCCCCTTCGTCTGCGGCGGCTTCGGTCTTCGTGCTGTCCCCGGTGGGGGAGTCACCGCTCGTCTTCCGGCGGGGCTTCGCGGCCGGCCTCTTGGCCGGGGTCGCCTCAACAGCCTTGTCCTCAGCGGAATCTGCCTTCGCGCCCCGCGCCGGGGCGGTGGAAGCGCTCTTGGCCGAGGCGGTCTCCGCCGGGGCGGGCTTCCCGTCGACGCCCTCCGCAGGGGTGGCCGGTGCGGTCTTGGTGCCGCCCTCGGCGGCAGAGGCACTGCGCGGCTGCCCGTTCGGGCCCTTGGCCGGGGTCGTCTCGGCGGCGCTGTTCGGGGCGGAACCCACGCCCGACTCCCCGGCAGGGGTGGCCGGTTCGGCCTTCGTGCTGCCCCCGGCGGGAGATACCCCGCTTGCCTTCCGGCGCGGCTTCCCGGCCGCCCCCTTGACCGGGGTCGCCTCGGCGGAGGAGTCCGCGTCCCCCGAGGGAGCGGCCGCCACGCCTCCGCTCCCAGCCGAAGCGGACCTCTTCGAAGCGGCCCCCGCGTCAGCGGACCCCGCCGGGGCGGAGCCCGCGTTCTCCACGGAGGTGGCCGTCGCGCGGCCGGCCGGGCTGGACTTCGCCGGGGCCGCCCCTCCGTTCGTGCTCCCCGTAGGGGTAGGGGCCGTCCCCTCCGGGGCCGATCCCTCGCCCGCGCCCCTCGCAGGGGTGGCCGTCGTGCGGTCGGCCGGGGTGGGCTTCGCCGGGGTCGGCCCCCCATCCGTGCCCCCCGCAGGGGCTCCTGCAGGGACGGTGGCCGTCGCGCGGCTGGCCGAGGTGGACGCAGTCGGGGCGGGCCCCCCGTTCGTGCTCCCCGCAGGGGTGGTGGCCGTCGTGCGGCGGGCCGGGGTGGGCTTCGCCGGGGTCGGCCCCCCGTCCGTGCCCCCCGCAGGGGCGGTGGGCGTCGCGTGGTCGGTCGAGGTGGACGCAGTCGGGGTGGGCCCCCCGTTCATGCCCCCCGCAGGGGTCCCGGTTTTCCCCGCCGTGCTCGGTGGATGGCTCGTGTTCTTCTGCTGAGGCAACCCGGGGGTCCTTCCGTGCGCGGGCTGGGGCGGGGGAGGCGGCGGGCCGCGCTGGGGAGGCTGGGCGGGACCGGTCAGGGCCGGTCCGCCTGGCCCGCCGCCCTTCCGTACGGCCCGCCGCCGGGCCACGTTCAGGGCGCTCGGCAAATACCGGGCAAACGCCCGGTCAAGGTTGGTGTCACGCGCCCCCGACCGCCGTGAGCAGGGCGAGCGGGGCCGCGGCCGAGCGGGACTCCCGTACGCAGGCGTGCGGGTACGGTACCGGCTCCGGGTGCGTGTCGCGGTCGTACCCCGCCAGGACCTCGGGCAGCCGGTGCCCGCCCGCCGTAGCCGCGTCCACCAGGCCATGCGCGACCGCGCGGGCCTCGTCGTGGAGGCCGTAGCGCGCGAGGCCGAGGGCGATGAGCGCGTTGTCGTGCGGCCAGACCGAGCCCCGGTGGTAGGAGAGCGGGTGGTAGGCCGCCTGCCCGGAGGCGAGCGTGCGGACGCCCCAGCCGGAGAAGAAGTCCGGCTCAAGCAGGCGCCGGCCCACCATCTCCCCGTACTCCTTGTCCAGCAGCCCCGACCACAGCAGATGCCCCGCGTCGGAGGCGAGCGCGTCTATCCGGCGCCCCTCGCCGTCCAGCGCGAGCGCGGGGAAGGACCGTTCCCGCATCCAGAAGTCCCGCTGGAAACGGTCGCGGAGGTCGGCCGCCGCCTGCTCAAGCAGCGCGGCGTACGTCCCGTCGCCCCACACCGTCCGCGCCACCCACGCGGTACGGCGCAGCGCGTCGTAGGCGTACCCCTGCGCGCCCGCCGCCATCACCGCGCCGGTCGGCCGCGTGCCGTCGGCGCAGCAGATCGCGCCGGGGGAGTCCTTCCAGTTCTGGTTGGCGAGGCCGCCCTCGTCGGCGCGGTAGACGAGATAGCCGCGCGAGGTCAGCCCGCCGTGGTCCAGCATCCAGCCGATCGCCGCGCGGGCGTGCGGCTCCAGGCGCCGGGCGAGCACCGCGTCCCCCGTGCGCTCCACGTACGCGCCGAGCAGGACGAGGAAGAGCGGGGTGGCGTCGACCGAGCCGTAGTACCGCCCGTACGGCACCTGCCCGAAGTGGGCCAGCTCGCCGTGCCGCACCTCGTGCACGATCTTGCCGGGCTGGGCGAGCGGGGAACGGCCGGTGCCCGTGGCCTGGGTGGCGGCGAGGGCGGGCAGGGTCGCGGCGGCCAGCTGCGGCCGGTACGGCAGCGCGAACAGCGCGGTCAGCAGCGCGTCCCGGCCGAGCAGCGCGAGGAACCAGGGCGCCCCGCCCGCCGGCACGCGCAGCTCCTCCCCGTCAGGACCGGTCGCCGGAACCTGGAGCGAGGCCAGGTCGTCCAGGCCCCGCGCACAGGCCGCCGCCAGCTCGGGCCAGCCGGTCGGGAAGGCCACGCCCTCCACGAACCGCCCCTGGAGATCGGCGAGTTGTTCCCGCACCCCCGAAGGCGAGCGCGGCACCCGCACCGCGCGCCGGTCGCCGTGCGGCCGGGCCATCACCCGCAACAGCAGCTCCGCGCTGCCGTACGGCGGCAGTTCGAGCGTCCACACCAGCCGCCGCGCCCCCGTACCGGTCTCCTCCACCGCCTCCGGCGCCGGGTCGGCGGTGACGGCCGTACAGGAGCGCCACTCCCCGCGCCGATAGCCGAACTCGATGCCGTCGTCCAGGACTTGGCGGGTGCGGACGGCGCCGGTCTTGGCGTACGTACGGTGGTCCGAGCGCAGCTCGAACTGGTCGGCGAAGTCGGCGTCCACGGTGAGCGCGAGCCGCACGGTGGCCGTCACCGCGAGATTGCTGGTGACCTTCAGCGACTCCACGAACGCCCGGTCCCCGACGGCCTGTTCACGCCACAGGGTGTACGGCGGCGGCTCCTGCCGGCCCCCGCGCGGCACCAGGACACACCGCGCCGTGTCCCCGTCCGCGACCGGCGTCAGCACCTCCGGCACCGCGCCGTCCACGGTGAGCTGCCAGCGGCTGAGATGCCGGGCGTCCCGCACGAACACCCCGTCCGGTGAACCGCCGCCGCGCACCCCGCCGATGCCGCCCCCGTCGCCCACGACGGCGAACGTCGCCCCGCGCACGAACAGATGATGCCGCTCCGTCATCGGTCCCCTCCCTCGTCCGTCCTGCCGCCGCTGTGGCTCAGGAGCGTGTCGTGCGAATCGCCTTTTTCCGTACGCCCGTTGACCCCGGACTCCCCGTGCAGCAGATCGAGGGTGAGCGCCGCCGTCCAGCCGAACGCGGGCGCCCCGCAGGCCGCTCCGGTGTACGGGTCCACGTACTCCGCGAAGCCCGAGGAATCCGCCGTGCGCAGGAAGGCCGTACGCAGCCCGTCCGCCAACCGCCCCTCGCCATGGGCCCGCAGCCCCCGCTCGACCAGCCACGCGGTGTTGAACCACGCGGGGCCGCGCCAGTAGCGGTGCGGGTCGAACGCCTCTCCCAACAGGTCGTAACTGGGCACGAGTTGAGTGGCGGAGCCCAGCCCGAAGTGGGGCCCGCGCAGGGTGCGTACGAGAGTCGCGGCCACCTCGCGGGGCAGCCCCGGCAGCAGCAGCGGGACGAGGCCCGTCACGCCCCGCTCCCGCACCGGGCCGCCGCCGCGCAGGTCCCGGCAGAGGAACATGCCGTACGACGCGTCCCACAGCCGCTCCACCAGGGCCGATGTCAGCCGCTCGGCGCGCGCGTGGCGGGCGGTGCCGGGCGCGCCCAGCTCCCGCGCGATCTCGGCGAGCGCGTGCTCGGAGGCGATGAGGAGCGCGTTGAACGCCGGGTCCTCCACCGCGAACTCCCCGCCGCCGTCGGCGTATTCACCGTCCCGGTAGTCGGCCGCGAGCCGCACGTACCGCCCGTAGTCCAGGTCCGTCGGCCGGTCCTCGGGTGAGCCGTGGGCGAGGTCCGCGCGGCGGAAGGAACGGGCCGGGGCCGGCGAGACGCGGGCCAACGGGGCGTCCCAGCAAGGGCTGTTGTCCATGCCCTGCTCCCAGGGGTGCACCACGGACACCAGGCCGCCCCCGCCGAGGTCCCGCCGGTGCAGCAGATACCGGTGCCAGGCGGCCAGCCGGGGATAGAGGCGGGCGAGGAAGCCGCGCGCCCGCGACAGGCCCGGGTCGGCCCGGTGCACCAGCCACGCGGCCAGCGCGTGCACGGGTGGCTGCACGATGCCGGACGTCTGTACCGTGCGCGGGGCGCCCGCGGCGCGTCCGGCGGCCGAGGAGCGCCAGAAATCGGGGCTCGGGAAGTACGCGTCGAGCGGCACGGAGGGGTGGAAGACGATGTGCGGCACGCGCCCGTCGGCCCACTGCGCCGCCAGCAGCGTCTCCAGCTCGGTCTGGGCCCGCAGCGGCGAGAGATGGCGCAGCCCGATCGCGATGAACGCCGAGTCCCAGGACCACTGGTGCGGATACAGGCTCCGCGAGGGGACCGTCGAGGCGCCCGTCCAGTTCGTGTGCAATACGTGGGCGGCCCTGACGTGCAGTGACGCCGTGGGCGGCGGATCGTATGCGATCTCGCGCTCAGTGACACGGGCAGTGAGCTGGGCAGTGCGATCCACTCGGGGCTCCCCGATGACGTCCGGCCGGCCAGGTTTGGTTGTGTCTACCGCAGGGTTACGTCTATTTAACACGCAAAACTCAATATGTAATGCAAGCTTGAGGAACACAAGGGGGTGTGCATGACCGGACAGGCAGGCAGGACGGGAAAGGCCGGCAGGGGAGCGGCCCAGGCGAGCGCCGGGGACCTGCTCGAACTGGTGCGCAGCGGGCGCGCGGTCACGCGCGGCGCCCTCCAGCACGTCACCGGACTGTCCCGCGCGACCGTCGGCCAGCGCCTGGACCGGCTCTTCCGCGCGGGCTGGCTGCGCGAGGGCGCGGGCGGCCCGGTGGACTCCCCGCTCGGCGGACGCCCCGCCGTCACCCTGGAGTTCGACGGCTCCCACGCGGTGGTCCTCGCCGCCGACCTGGACACCCGGCACGCCCGCGCCGCCGTCCTCACCCTGACCGGCGACCTCCTCGCCGAGCACTCCGGCACCCTCGCCGTGGAGGACGGACCCGAGGCGGTCCTCGCCGAACTCGGGCGCTGGTTCGCCCGGTTGCTCACCGAGGCGGGCCACCGCCCCGAGGAGGTCTGCGGCATCGGGCTCGGCGTGCCGGGCCCCGTGGACAGCGAGACCGGCCGCGTGATCCAGCCCCCGATGATGACCGGCTGGGACGGCTACGACATAAGGGGCCGCCTCTCCCGCGCCTTCACCGAACACACCGGCGCCCCCGCCGTCCCGGTCCTCGTGGACAACGACGCCAACCTCATGGCCTACGGCGAGCAGCGCGCGGGTCACCCCGACTGCGGGGCGTTCGTCCTGGTCAAGGTGTCCACCGGCATCGGCGCCGGGGTCGTCGTGGACGGCGCGCTCTACCGGGGCATCGACGGCGGCGCGGGCGACATCGGGCACATCCGCGTCGGCGCCGACGCGCTGTGCCGGTGCGGGTCGTACGGCTGCCTCGCCGCCGTCGCCAGCGGGGGTGCCGTGGCCCGGCGGCTGACGGAGGCGGGGGTGCCGGCCGAGTCCGGCTCGGACGTACGGGAGCTGCTCGCGACGGGCGATCCGCGGGCGGCCGCCCTGGCCCGCGAGGCCGGACGCCAGGTCGGAGACGTCCTGGCCACCGTCGTCACCCTTCTCAACCCCGGCGTCCTGATGATCGCGGGCGACCTCGCCGGCACCCCCTTCGTGACCGGCGTCCGCGAACTCCTCTACCAACGCGCCCTGCCCCGCTCCACAGCCCACCTCGACGTCGTCACCGCGCGACTGGGGGAGCGGGCGGGGGTGATCGGGGCGGGGGCACTGGTGGTGGAGCATCTGTACGCGCCGGAGCGGGCGGAGGAGCGGTTGGCGGCGTTGGGGGTGTGAGGGGCGGTTCCGGGGGGAGCGGGTAGGGGGCTCGGGCGGGCTGGAGGTGCCGGGGGGCGCCGTATCCCGTGGGCGTAGGGGGCTGCTCCGCTTGTGGGTGGGGGCTCGTGAGGGGTGGTGCGGGGTTGGTCCCGGGGGAGTGGGGCTGGCTCCGGGAAGGTGGGGGTCGGCGAGTGGGGTTCGGGGCTGGCCCCAGGGATTGGGGGCCGGCGGCAGGGTGCGGGGCTGGTCGCTGGGAGCGGGATCTCGGAAGGGCGTGGGCCTGGTCGCGTGGAGGGCGGTCCCGGGAGGGCGCGGGATTGGTCCGTGGAGTGGGGTCCCGGAAGGGTGGGGGCTGGTCGTGGGGGATTGAGGGCTGGCGGCAGAGCGCGGAGCTGGTCTCGTGGAGTGGGGTCCCGGAAGGGTGGGGGGCTGGTCGCGGGGGATTGAGGGCTGGCGGCAGAGCGTGGAACTGGCCCCGAGGAGCGGGGTCCCGGGAGGGTGCCCGGCCCTGAGCGGGGCCCGGTCCCGCAGAGATGGTGGCGGTTCGGACTTAAGTGGGGGATGGGGTTTCCCGGAGGGGCGCCGAGCGCGGCCCGGGGGGTGGTGAGGTCCTCCCGAGCGAGGAGCTCTGGCCCTGCTTTGCGCGAATTGGTCGGGACTGCGAAGGGGCCGACCGGGCCGTACCCCAGGGGGCGGAGGCGCTGATCCTGGCCCGGGGCCGGGAGGATGACGGCGGCTCTGGCTGGGAGTGGTGGCGGCTCTCTGAAGGTGCTGGTCCTGAAGCGGGGCCGGGTCCCGCAGAGGCGGTGGCGGTTCGCCCTTGAGCGGGCGACGAGGTTTTCCCGGAAGGGGCGCCGAGCGCGGCCCGGGGAGTGGTGAGGTCCTCCCGAGCGAGGAGCTCTGGCCCCGCTTCGCGTGAATTGGCCGGGACTGCGAAGGGGCCGCGCCGGGCCGTTCCCCAGGAGGCGGAGGTGCTGATCCTGGCCGGGGGCCGGGAGGATGACGGCGGCCCTGGCCGGGAGTGGTGGCGGCTCCCTGAAGGGTGCTGGTCCTGAAGCGGGGCCCGGTCCCGCAGAGGCGGTGGCGGTTCGCCCTTGAGTGGGCGACGGGGTTTCCCGCAAGGGGCGCCGAGCGCGGCCCGGGGAGTGGTGAGGTCCTCCCGAGCGAGGAGCTCTGGCCCTGCTTCGCGCGATTGGCCGGGACTACGAAGAGGTCGATCGGGCCGTACCCCAGGGGGCGGGGCGCGGATTCTGGTCCGGTGGAAGGCGCCTGGAGGGCGATGCCGACCCTGGCCGGAGTGGTGAAGGCTCTCTGAAGGGTGCTGGTCCTGTTTCGGGCAGTACCGGAGGTGTCCCTCGGCGGGTCGCGGGTCCCAGCCCTGGGGCCGCCGATTCCGGCCCGAGGGAGAGACGCCCTGGAGGGTGACGCCGGCCCTGGAAGGGTGCTGGTCCTGCTCCGGGGAGTGCGAGGGTTCCGCGCGGCGGGTCGCGGGCCCCAGCCCAGGGACGTCACCCGGGGACGCCTGATCCCGGTCCGGGGGTGCTGATCCTCGCCGGGAGCGGTGAAGACTCCCCGAAGGGTGCTGGCCTGCTCTGGGTGAGTATCGGGGGCTCCCAGGGGCGGGTCGCGGCCCCGACTCAAAGGCCGATCCCGGTCCGGGTGCGCTGATCCTGGCCAGCGGGAGGGACGCCCGGGAGGGTGACGCCGGCCCGGCCGGGAGCGGTGAAGGCTTCCCGAGGGGCGCGGCCCTGCTCCGGGGGGAGTTCCGGGGCTTCCCGGAGGCGCGTCGCGGGCCCCGTCTCGCCTCACCCCGCTGATCACCCCAGGGCCGCCGGCCTCCCGCAAGGGGCGCGGGGCTCGTCCCGGAGGGTCGGAGGCGCCCGCCCCGCAAGGGGCACCGACCGTCTGCCGTAAAGGCGCCGAAGACCGCGCCCCCACACCATGTCGCCCGTGTTTCCGGCTCGCGTCGCCGTCCGCATGGTGAAAATCCGGGGCCTGTGGCAGCGTGATTCTCGCCACCCTTGATAAGGGCAGCGCTCAGATGAGCGGATTGTCGGCGGTTGCACTTCTCCAAGGAGTGGCACTCGGTGCCACCCCTCGGCCGTTCAATGATCGAAATCAAACGCGCCGAACTTCGCTCAAACGAGCGCACCGGCCCGCCCGAACGGAGGCTTGCGTTCAAGAGTTGAAAACACGAGTGGCCGTGCCGTTGCCCCGCCTTTGCTTTAGATCCTGTGGCAGACGGCTGGTTACAGGCTTATGACGCACTACTGGACGTACCCAGGTGCCTTCGATCTGGGTATGTTCCTCGCCGTCAGGGCAGCCACCGCGGCCTCAAGGAGTCGAGACCCGTGCCGGAAAACAAAGAGCCTCACGTAGCGAAGTTCGTCTACGACTTCACCGAGGGCAACAAGGACCTCAAGGACCTGCTCGGGGGCAAGGGCGCCAACCTCGCCGAGATGACCAACCTCGGACTGCCGGTCCCTCCCGGCTTCACCATCACCACCGAGGCCTGCAAGGTCTACCTCGACAGCGGGGAGGAGCCCGCGGCACTGCGTGACGAGGTGAGTGCGCACCTCGACGCGCTGGAGCAGCGCATGGGCAAGAAGCTCGGCCAGGCCGACGACCCGCTGCTGGTCTCCGTCCGCTCCGGCGCCAAGTTCTCCATGCCCGGCATGATGGACACCGTCCTGAACATCGGTCTGTCGGACAAGTCCGTGAAGGGCCTGACCAAGCAGGCCGGCGACGAGCGCTTCGCGTGGGACTCGTACCGCCGTCTGATCCAGATGTTCGGCAAGACCGTCCTCGGCGTCGACGGCGACCTCTTCGAGGAGGCGCTGGAGCAGGCCAAGGAGGCCAAGGGTGTCCAGGTCGACACCGAGCTGGACGCGGCCGACCTGAAGAAGCTGGTCACCGCCTTCAAGAAGATCGTCAAGACCGAGGCGGGCCGGGACTTCCCGCAGGACCCGCGCGAGCAGATGGACCTCGCGATCAAGGCCGTCTTCGAGTCCTGGAACGGCGACCGCGCCAAGCTCTACCGCCGCCAGGAGCGCATCCCGGGCGACCTCGGCACCGCCGTCAACGTGTGCTCCATGGTCTTCGGCAACCTCGGCCCCGACTCCGGCACCGGCGTCGCCTTCACCCGCGACCCCGCCTCGGGCCAGCAGGGCGTCTACGGCGACTACCTCCAGAACGCCCAGGGCGAGGACGTGGTCGCGGGCATCCGCAACACCGTCTCGCTGGCGGAGCTGGAGAACATCGACAAGGCGTCGTACGACCAGCTCATGCAGATCATGGAGACGCTGGAGAACCACTACCTGGACCTCTGCGACATCGAGTTCACCATCGAGCGCGGCAAGCTGTGGATGCTCCAGACCCGCGTCGGCAAGCGCACCGCGGGCGCGGCGTTCCGTATCGCCACCCAGTTGGTCGACCAGGGACTGATCGACGAGACCGAGGCGCTCCAGCGGGTCAACGGCGCCCAGCTCGCCCAGCTGATGTTCCCCCGCTTCGACGAGGACGCCAAGGCCGAGCAGGTCGGGCGGGGCATCGCGGCCTCGCCGGGCGCGGCGGTCGGCAAGGCGGTCTTCGACTCGTACACCGCCGTCAAGTGGTCCCGCTCGGGCGAGAAGGTCATCCTGGTCCGCCGGGAGACCAACCCCGACGACCTGGACGGCATGATCGCCGCCGAGGGCATCCTCACCTCGCGCGGCGGCAAGACCTCCCACGCGGCCGTGGTCGCGCGCGGCATGGGCAAGACCTGTGTCTGCGGCGCGGAGGAGCTGGAGGTCGACACCAAGCGGCGGCGGATGACCGTACCCGGCGGGCATGTGGTGGAGGAGGGCGACGTCATCTCCATCGACGGCTCCTCCGGCAAGGTGTACCTCGGTGAGGTCCCGGTCGTCCCGTCCCCCGTGGTGGAGTACTTCGAGGGCCGGATGCACCCGGGTGCCGACGACGCCGACGAACTGGTCGAGGCCGTGCACCGGATGATGGCCTTCGCGGACCGCAAGCGCCGGCTGCGGGTACGGGCCAACGCCGACAACGCCGAGGACGCGCTGCGCGCCCGCCGCTTCGGGGCGCAGGGCATCGGGCTGTGCCGTACGGAGCACATGTTCCTCGGGGACCGGCGTGAGCTGGTCGAGCGGCTGATCCTGGCCGACACGGAGACGGAGCGCGAGGAGTCGCTGAAGCAGCTTCTCCCGCTGCAGAAGCGGGACTTCGTCGAGCTGTTCGAGGCGATGGACGGGCTGCCGGTGACGGTACGGCTGCTCGACCCGCCGCTGCACGAGTTCCTGCCCGACATCACCGAGCTGTCGGTCCGCGTGGCCCTCGCCGAGTCCCGGCAGGAGCCGCACGAGAACGAACTCCGCCTCCTCCAGGCGGTCCATCGCCTCCACGAGCAGAACCCGATGCTGGGCCTGCGCGGCGTACGCCTCGGTCTGGTCATCCCCGGCCTGTTCACCATGCAGGTCCGCGCCATCGCGGAGGCCGCCGCCGAGCGCAAGTCCGCCAAGGGCGACCCCCGCGCCGAGATCATGATCCCGCTCGTCGGCACCGTCCAGGAGCTGGAGATCGTCCGCGAGGAGGCCGACCAGGTCATCGCGGAGGTGGAGGCGGCGACGGGTACGCGGCTGAAGCTGGCGATCGGCACGATGATCGAGCTTCCTCGCGCCGCGCTGACCGCCGGC
Organism: Streptomyces sp. NPDC005435; assembly: GCF_040703155.1. Taxonomy (NCBI): domain Bacteria; kingdom Bacillati; phylum Actinomycetota; class Actinomycetes; order Kitasatosporales; family Streptomycetaceae; genus Streptomyces; species Streptomyces sp. NPDC005435. The sequence continues at coordinate 4,041 of NZ_JBEXEQ010000021.1, read as the reverse complement.
CAGATCGCCGAGGCGGCCGAGTTCTTCTCCTTCGGCACGAACGACCTCACCCAGACGGTGTGGGGCTTCAGCCGGGACGACGTGGAGGCTTCCTTCTTCACGGCGTACCTGGAGAAGGGCATCTTCGGCGTCTCCCCGTTCGAGACGATCGACAAGGACGGGGTGGGTTCCCTGGTCAAGTCGGCGGCCAAGGCAGGCCGTTCAACCCGCCCCGACCTGAAACTCGGCGTCTGCGGCGAACACGGCGGCGACCCGGAGTCCGTCCACTTCTTCCACGAGGTCGGCCTCGACTACGTCTCCTGCTCCCCGTTCCGCATCCCGGTAGCCCGCCTGGAAGCCGGCCGCGCGGCCACGGAATCCAAGGGCAGCGACCACCGCTGACCCCTCCGGGGGCGGCGCCCCAACCATCGCCGCCCCCCTCCGAACCCCGGACCCCGTCGTCGGTCCCCGACCCTCACCACCGATCGACGACGGGCTCCGGCGCCACAAAGAGGGGGCGGCATCCTGTGCGGGGATGCCGCCCCTTCGCGTACGTATGCGCGCGGTCCTTACTCGGACAGCCGCAGGAGCACGTCTCGCCGGTTCGCCGGTGTCGAGGCGATGTGGTCGACCACGAGTGACCAGACGTCGGGGCGTGCGAGCTGTCGGACGATCGTCTCCGGAGACATGGCGTCGGCCTGATTCGGGATGGGTCTGCCGCCGATCGCCTTGCGGTACTCGGCAGCCGTGATGCGGGTGCGCTTCGCGGCCAGAGCCGAGTCGATCATCGTCCGCAGTGCATCCCATCGCTGATGGCCGGGCATCCCGGAGCGCGAGTAGTCGAAAGCGGCCTCACGCAGAACCGAGTACGAGATGCTGACCGGGCCGAAGACGAGGTCACGCATCGGAGCGCTGAGCCAGTTCGCCAACGCGACGCACTCCCGCCCCACTTGAGCCGACACCCCCAAGCGGGCGGCTGCCCGCTTGAAGGCGGGGGATCGTCTGCCGGGTTCGTCAGGGAAATCGCGGAACAGCCGGTCGCCGAGGGCGACGCGCGAACGCGCGCTGAGATCCCGGGCCGGGCCTTGCGGTTGATCGATTGCGAAGAGAACACTCACCGGCAACGTAGTACCAAATGGTTGGGCCAGGTGGGCGACTTATGTCTGGGTGTTCACCCCTTGGGGTGAGGGGCGCCCCGTTGCGTCCCCCACTCGCTCCTCGACGAACAGATCCTCCGCGTTCCTCGCGTGGACGGCTCGCTGGAACCAGGTGTCCAACTGGTCCGGGTCCTCGCAGGAGTTGACCCGGTCGCGGATGTCGTCGGGGACGGAGAGGGCTCGGCATTCGAGGGCGCGGAGGATCAGCTCGCGCCGGCTCTGGACACGCCCCTCCTCGCGTCCTTCCTCGCGCACCTGTTCGGCCAGCGGGTGGCGCCAGAAGTACTGGATGGCTGTCATCAGGTCCCTCCACGTCTGCTTCGCCTGGGGGTCGGCCAGGCATGAGTCGATGAACTGCACGAAGACCGCGGCGTTTTCGGGGTCGATGGTCCGCAGGGCGGATGCCAGGGATTTCAGTATGGCGGCGGACTGGGGGCCGCGCCCGTGTGTCATCGCCGAAAGCACCGCAAGGGGTACGTCCCGTTCGGCCTGGCGCTCGTCCGCGATGACGGGAACGTTGTCCGGGCCCAGGACGAGCGGCCGCACCGTCAGCGAGTGCCAGCCGGGGAAGCCGAGCCGGATCGGGCGTGCCGCCCACTTCGCGGTGGCGCTGCTCTGTGTGGTGACGATGAGGATCGGCTCGCAACGGTACTTCTCGTACAGAAATGACAAGTAGTACGGCCAGCTGCCCCGTTTGCGTTCGTCCACCTTCCCCTGGGACTCGACCACGAGCAGATACGTGCCGTCGTCCGTCTCGGCCCGCAGCAGCGTGTCCACGCGCCGCTCGACCGGTTCGCTCTCGGTGAGGTCCACGTTCAGCGCGGCGATCTCGCGTGGCTCGGGAAACGGCACGTGCAGTACCTGCTGCAGCGCCCGGGTCAACAGTGCCGGGTCCTTCTGGAAGATCCGGTGCAGTGCCTCGTGCGACGAGCCGACCATCAGCTCCCCCTTTCGTACGACGTGGTCAACGAGCCATGGCGTAGTGAGGTCCTGCCGGTGGGGGAGCGCGTGGAGGTGTGGGCCGGGGTGTGACACACCGTCGCACCCCCGGAACGGGGGTTCAGGCCTTGCGGCTTGCCGTCAGGTGGGCGAACACCACCACGTTCCCCTGGTAGCCCGTCGACTTGGAGTAGCCGCCGCCGCAGGTGATGACGCGGAGCTCCGGGCGTGTGGCCGCGCCGTAGACCTTTGCGTCGGGGAAGTTCTTCGCGGAGTAGACCTCGACGGCGTCGACCGCGAAGACGGCGATCGTGGCGTCCTCGCGGTCGATCTCGATCGTGGCGCCGCGTTTGAGGGCGCCGAGGTCGTAGAAGACGGCGGGGCCCTCGGTGTTGTCGACGTGGCCGGCGACGATGGCGGTGCCGGTGGAGCCGGGGGCGGTGCCGGCCTCGTACCAGCCCGCCAGGTTCTTCTCGGCCGGGGGCGGGACGTCGAGGCTGCCGGAGGGGGTGAGGGAGAGGCCCATCAGGGGGGCGTCCACGTGGATCGCGGGGATACGGACGCGGGTCGGCGGGGACGGGTCGAGGGCGGGGGCCGCGCTGTGTTCGGCGCCCGGTTCGGGGCGGCCCTCGGCGGCGGAGGGCTGCGGCGGGGCGTGCGGGCCCGGGCCGCTGCCCAGCAGCCAGACACCGGAAGCCAGCGCCACCACCGTCACCGCGGCTATCGCGGCGTCACCCAGTCTGCGCATGTGAACCCCCTTCCCGTGCACACGCTTCCCACGAGGCCAAGCCCCCGTCCCCCTCCGGGCCGCGAGGGGCATCGGACCCGGAGGGGGCGGGACGTGCGGTACCGGCCGACGGACAGCGGAGGGTGTCCGTCAGATCCCGTCGCCTCTCGCCCGGCGATGCAGGAGCCAGGTACCGCCCGCGGCGGCGACGGCCAGCGCCGCCACTCCCGCCGCGGTCTGTGAGGGGCCGGGGCCCGGTGCCCCGCCGACCCCGGTCTTCAGGCTGCCGCGCGGCTGCGTCTGCGGCCCCGCCGCGCTCAGCGCCACCTTCAGGTCGCCCCGCACCTGCCGGTCGCCCTCGGCACACCGCGCGACGATCTCGTACGTCCCCGGCTGCGCGCCCTCCGGCACCCGGAACTGGCCGATCGCCTCGCCCTCGTGCGTACTCGGCGCCAGCGGGAACGTCCCGGCCCCCACCGCACCCGCGTCGCCGAGCGCGCTGCCCTGCCCGCCGCAGGCGGCCGTGTTCACCGTGACCTGGCTGCCGGGCGTGGTCGTGGACGGGTACACCTGGAGGCTTCCGGCCGACGTGGCCGACGTGGCCGACATGGCCGACATGGCCGACATGGCAGAGATGGCAGAGATGGCGGAGACGGCCACAACGGCCGGCCGCAGCCGGGCCGCGTGCGCCGCGTCCACATGTGCCGCGCCCATATGTGCCGCGCCCACATGTGCCGCGCCCACGCGGACCGCGTCCGCCTGGGCCGCCGGCGCCGTGGCGAGCCCCGCCGCGGCCACGGCGAGCGCGGTACCGGTCAGCAGACGGGCGGTGCGACGCATGGCGGTGCTCCCAGGGCTTGTCCGGCGCGACTCGTCGCTGTCCGACGCGACTCGTCCAGGGGCGAGCGCCCCTGCCCTACCGAGGTAAAGCCCAGCGCGGCCGCTCCGCCTCCCGGGAGCGGGCCCGCACTGCGGAGAACGGGTGGCGCACCCCGCCCCCCACACGGGCTAGCGGCGGCGCGTCGGCGCAGGTCAGGGGCGGGTACGGGGCGACAGAGGAAGAGCACACGAATGGAGGGCCGCCCGGAGGGGAACGGGAGCGCCCCTAGGGGGTGTCTCGTCGATCAGGCCGGGCTCACGGCGTCTGGCACCGCACCTCGCCGCGTTGTCGTCGGTCGCCGATGCTCCGCATCGACTCCCTCCTCCGCCTTGCGACGCACGGCACCAGACGCCGCTCCC